>JBIQKQ010000154.1:0-7871 GCA_044506365.1 Hyphomicrobiales bacterium | reverse complement strand
CGATGGCGCGCTGGCAATAATGATCAGCGCCCGCCGCGGCGCAGGCCGGCGCGCGGCGGGACCATGGCCCCGCCGCTTCCGCCGGCCCGGTTGCGACCGGCTCATGTCATGCGTGAAAAAAATGCCCGGCGTTGCGCGCCGGGCATGGGAGCTGTCGTTACTTCCCGGCCGCCATCTTGGCGGCTTCGGCGATGCGCTTGCGCTGATCGTCGATCTCGGCCGCGAATTCCTTGGCGCCGCCCGGCCGCACCACCTGGCCCATCGCGGTCAGGCGCTTGACGATCTCGGGATCGGAGGCGGCCTGCACGATCTCGGCGGAGATGCGGTCACGGACCTCGGCCGGAACCTTGGCGGTCGCGAACAGGCCGACCAGGCCGTCAAGCGTCAGCGCGGGGAAGCCCGCCTCCTTCGCAGTCGGAACATCGGGAAGCGCGGGTGCGCGCTGCGCATTCATCAGCGCCAGCAGCTTCACCTTTCCGGCCTGCACCTGCGGGCGCATGATCGCATAGGCGGCGCCATAAATATGGATGCGGCCCTCGGCCAGATCGTTCAGCGCCTGCACGCCATCCTTGTAGGGGATCTTGGCGACGTTGATGTTGGACTCTTTCAGCCAGCCTGACACCACGAAATCGACCGCGCCGGTGGTGCCGGCATAGTTCAGCGAGCCCGGCTTCTCCTTCGCGAGCTTCACAAAATCGGCGAGGGTATTGATGTTGAGCGAAGCCGGCACGCCGATGGCGATGATGGTGTTGGTGATGCGCGCAACCGGAATGAGATCGGCCGGATCATAGGGCAGCTTCTCGTGCAGCAGGGGATGCGCGGTGAAGGTCGAGGTCGGCGCCATCAGGAAGGTGTGGTCGTCATTCGCCGCGAGGAAGGCGTTGATTGCGACGATGGCGTCGCCGCCCGGACGGTTCTCGATCACGACCGGCTTGCCCCATTTCGGCGAGAGCTTGTCGCCGATCATGCGGGTGCTGATGTCGACGCCGCTGCCGGGCCCAAGCGGCAGGATGAATGTGACGTTGCGCTGCGGCCAGTCCTTTGCGGGCGTTTGCGCCTCAGCCAGATTGGGTGTGGCGAGCGAAGCGAAAAAGAGGCCGGTGGCGGCGAGCAGTCGGAGCATGGCTGTTCCCTCTCGTTTATGGTTGGTTTGTGGCTACCGCTTCCGTGCCGGGGGGTCAATGCGGCATGCGGGCCCCGCGCCCAGCGCGGGCGTGAGCGGCAGCGAAGGCGCGCAAAACGGCCCGGATTTTGCGGAACGCTCATCCGGCCTCTCGCGTGGCGCGCCGCGGCATCCGGAAAGCTTATTCCGGCAGCCCCGCCTCGCGCAGACCCGCGCTGAACAGCGCGAGATCTTCGGGCCGCCGGAACGGAAGCCAGTCTCCGAGCGTCGACAGACGCAGCGCCGGATCGAGTTGACGCAGCTGTCGCATCGCGCTGGCAGCGTCCTTCGCCCGGCCGGCGAGCGCATGGCTTGCCGCCAGTGTGGCCACCGCGATGAGGAAGCTCGGGAAATCGCTGCACGCTCTCTCCGCCCATGACGAGGCGCCATCAAAGCGTCGGGCCAGCAGATGGGCCACCGCCACGCCTGCCTGCACGCGGAACGTTTCCGGGTCGAGCGGGCTCAGACGCATCGCGCGTGACAGGCGCGCGATGGCCTCTTCGGGCTCGCCGCTCCAGATTCGGGCGAAGCCGCCGAGAAACCAGACCGGTGCAAGGTTCGGATTGAGCACCAGTGCCCGCTCGATCAGGACGATGGCGCCGTCGATCTCACCAGCGAGATGCGCCAGGGCATGACCGCTTCTTGCGAGCGCGACGGCGTCATCCTTGCCGAGTTCGATCGCGCGGCGCGCGAATCGCGTCCCCTCGGCGATTTCGTGCGGACGATCGACCATCCATCCATTGATCTTGCGCCAGAAATAGCACCACGCCGCCATCGCATAGGCCGACGCAAAATCACGATCGAGCTCCACCGCGCTGCTGAACAGGCGCAGGGCCTCGCTCACGGCGTCCCTGTCACCGCGATGGAAGCTCGCCATGCCGCGCAGGTAATAGTCATAGGCGTCAAGGCTTTCGGTCGGCTTGCGCTTCGCGCGCTCGATTTCGGCGCTTTCCAGCGTTGGTGCGATCGCGCCGACCACGCTCGCCGTCACCTGATCCTGCAAGTCGAAGACGTCGTGGAGCGTGCTGTCGAAACGCTCGGCCCACAGATGCGTCCCGGACCCGGTGTCGACGAGCTGACCGCTGATGCGCACGCGGTTGCCCACCTTGCGCACGCTGCCTTCCAGCACATAGCGCACGCCGAGCTCGCGGCCGACCTGTTTCACATCCACGGCCCGTCCTTTGTAAGTGAAGCTTGAATTGCGCGCGATGACAAACAGCCAGCGAATGCGCGACAGCGCCGTTATGATGTCCTCCACGATTCCGTCAGCGAAATAGTCCTGCACGGGATCGCCGCTCCAGTTCTCGAATGGCAGTACGGCAATGGAAGGACTGTCGGGCAGGGCCAGCGACGGGACCGACTCGTTCGCGGGCGCAGTGTCGGTAAGCGCAGCGTTGGCGGCTTCCCTGACGTCACCGACAAAGCGGAAGCCCTTACGCGCCACTGTCCGGATCAAGCGCTGATCCCCGCCGCTGTCGCCGATCGCCTTGCGCACCGCGTTGATGTGGCTGGTCAGCGTCGATTCAGAGACGACCCGCCCGCCCCACACCGCCTGTAAAATGTCGTCCTTGCTGACGACATGGTCGCGATTGCGGACAAGATAGGCCAGCAGGTCGAAAACCTGCGGCCCCACCGCGACCGACCCGGCCGTCCGGGTCAACTCCCGCCGGTCGAGGTCGAGCGCACAATCGCCGAACACGTACCGCACTGTGGCGCTCCGTTGCCCGGCTCATGAACCGGTCATCCGGCCAGCCTTGTAGCACGGTGCTCCTTGCCCGGCACAGACCGTTGCGCCTCATCCGGCAGCGGCCCGCCTGGACGAATATCCAAGACAAATCCAAGACCGCAACAAGGTCGCTGCAAAGTCTTTCCGGCCGGTGACAGGCAAAACCTCCGCATCGCACCCCGGCAAGGGCCGCGGGAAGATGGTCAACAGGAGATGAATATGAGCCTCGTCATCAACTCCAACTCCGAAACCGCCAGCGTTTCACAGGCCGGCAGGCCGCCGCGCGATGAACTGGTTCCTTCGCGCTACGCGCTGAAGGTTGGTGCAATCGACGTCCTGATCATCAGCGACGGGGTGTTGCCGATACCGGCGAAAACCCTGGCGCACAATGTCGAGCCAGCCGTCCGGAAAGCCTGGTTGAAAGACGAGTTCCTGTCGCCGGACATGATCGACTGGCCGCTAAACGCGATCGCCGTGCGCAGCGGTGGCCGCACCGTCCTGATCGATGCCGGGCTTGGAGCAGACCCCGACCTGCACCTGCCGCAAGCCGGGCGGCTGGTCCACCGACTGGAGGCCGCCGGTATCGATCTCGGATCCGTGACCGATGTGGTGCTCACCCACATGCACATGGACCATATCGGCGGGCTGATCGTCGACGGCGTGAAGGATCGGCTGCGCCCCGATCTGCGGATCCACGTGGCAGCTGCCGAGCTGAAATTCTGGGAGTCGCCGGATTTCTCGCGCGCGGTGATGCCGAAAGGATTTCCTGACGCGTTGCGCCGGGCGGCCAAGCAGTTCGTGAACGATTACCGCACCCAGTTGCGGACGTTCGAGGAAGAGCACGAAGTCGCGCCGGGCGTGCTCGTCCGTCGCACCGGCGGCCATACGCCCGGACACAGCATCGTCCGTCTCTCATCCGGCGGCGAGCGGCTGACCTTTGCCGGTGACGCGGTGTTCCAGGTGGGTTTCGATCATCCCGACTGGCAGAACGGATTCGAGCACGACCCCGAGGAGGCGGCGCGCGTCCGTATCGCCCTGATGCGGGAATTGGCGGCGACCCGTGAGCCGCTGGTGGCCACGCATCTGCCGTTCCCGTCCATCTGCCATGTGGCGGTCGTCGGCGACCACTTTCGCTGCGTGCCGGCCGTCTGGGACTACTGACCGCTTGCTGGCTATCCGGGCCCGCTGACGGCGCAACCCGCGCACAGCGCAGCTCACACACCCACACGATCGAAGAGACAGACCAGGAAAGGACAAGGACCGTGAACACGATCACGACCAAGGATGGTACCGCCATCTTCTACAAAGACTGGGGCTCGAAGTCCGCCCAGCCGCTCGTCTTTCACCATGGCTGGCCACTGAGCGCAGACGACTGGGACAATCAGATGCTGTACTTCGTCGGCAGGGGCTACCGCGTGGTCGCTCATGACCGGCGGGGCCACGGCCGCTCGTCGCAGGTGAGCGACGATCACGACATGGATCACTACGCGGCCGATGCCGCCGCCGTGGTCGAGCATCTCGACCTGAGAGACGCGGTCCATGTCGGCCACTCCACCGGAGGCGGCGAAGCGACCCGCTATGTCGCGCGATACGGGCAGCCGCAGGGCCGCACCGCGAAGCTCGTGCTGATCGGCGCCGTGCCTCCAATCATGGTGAAGACCCCGGCCAATCCCGGCGGTCTGCCGATGGAGGTTTTCGATAACTTGCGCAAAACGCTCGCTGCCAACCGGGCGCAGTTCTATCTCGATTTCCCGTCCGGCCCCTTCTACAGCTTCAACCGGCCAGGCGCGAAGCCGATTGCCGGCGTGGTCCAGAACTGGTGGCGGCAGGCCATGATGGGCAGTGCCAAAGCCCATTACGACGGCATCAGGGCGTTCTCCGAAACCGACTTTACCGAGGATCTGAAGACCATCACCGTGCCGACGCTCATCATGCATGGCGACGATGATCAGATCGTGCCGATCGCGGACTCGGCGCCGCTCTCTGCACAAATCCTGAAAAACAGCATTCTCAGGGTCTACAAGGACTTCCCGCACGGCATGTGTACGACCCACGCCGATACGGTGAATCAAGACTTGCTCGCCTTCATCGAGGGGCGGGCTCTGTCGGAGACCGGACGGGCGGCCGCCGCATAGAAGGCATTTGCCGTTCCGGTCCGTTTGCCATTTGCGATCGCCAGCGACGCCTTTGTGCCGGCGGGCCGGAACGACACTGACCGCTTGTATCCGTTGAAACACATGGCGCCTTCGCTCCGATGAAGGCGCGAGGAATCAGCACGTCCGCGAGCCGGCGTGCTCACAACCGAAATTCAGCACAGGGAGTTTTTGATCATGCAACGCCTTCTCATCATCGGCGCCGGATTTGCGGGAATGCACGCAGCTCTGTCGGCCGCGCGACTTCGCGACCTGCAGCGCGTAAGCCCCAGCGAACTCGAAATCGCACTGATTTCACCCGAGCCTTTCCTCGTGATCCGTCCGCGGCTCTACGAAGCCAATCCGGAAACGATGAAGGCGCCGCTCACCGCGCTGTTTCAGGCGTGCGACATCCGATACGTGCAGGGCAGCGTCGATACGATCAACACCGGGTCCGGCTCGGTGGTCTTCACCGGAGCCGACGGCCGGTCCCTGCTGCTTGCGTACGACCGGCTGGTGCTGGCCGCCGGCAGCACCGGCTTTCGTCCCAACGTTCCAGGCCTGGCGCAGCACGGCTTCGGCGTCGACATGATCGAGGAGGCGGTCCGGCTTGACCGGCATCTGCATGCGCTTGCGAAACGGCCGGCGTCAAAGGCCCGCGATACCGTGGTTGTGGCGGGTGGCGGCTTTACCGGCATCGAGACGGCGACCGAGATGCCCCGGCGGCTGCGCGCGATCCTGGGCGAGGATGCGACTATCCGCGTGGTTGTCGTCGAGCGCGGCGCGGCGATCGCACAGCAGATCGGCGAGGGCCCGCGGCCGGCGATCGAAAAAGCGCTGCACGAACTCGGGGTCGAAGCGATCGTCGGCGTGGGCGTGACCGCGGTGGACGAGGACGGCGTTACGCTCTCCAACGGCGAGCGGATCGAAAGCGCGACCGTGATCTGGACCGCGGGGATGCGCCCGAGCGCGCTCACGGCGCAGATCGCCGCCCCGCGCGACAATCTGGGACGCCTGATCGTCGATCGCGATCTGCGCGTACCCGGCGTGAGCAATATGTTCGCGACCGGCGATACCGCGAAGGCTGTGAGCGATGATGCGGGCAACGTCGCGACGATGTCGTGTCAGTTCGCCAAACGGCTTGGCGCCTTCGCCGGTCATAATGCAGCGGCCGATCTGCTCGGCATGCCAACCGAGCGCTACCACCAGCCGGTCTGCGTGACGTGTCTGGATCTCGGCGCCGCGGGCGCGATCTTCGCGCGCGGATGGACGGCGCAGTCCGAGCTCAAGCTGAGCGGGGAGCGCGCAAAGTCGCTCAAGCAGGAGATCAACACCGTCTGGATCTATCCGCCGCGCGCCGACCGGGCCGAGGCGTTCGCGGCGTCCGAACCTGCGCTGGTGCTCGATCTGTCGGCTCCTGCCCCGCAGGAAATGGCCGCCTGACAATGCGCGTTGGCGACATGCGGGACGCTGTCCCGGATGTCGCAGCGCTCATCCGGGCTACTGCTCATCCGCGCTACCGCCGCGTCATCCGCGCGGGGGCCTGCGCCGCTCGCTGAACCAGGGCCGATAATCGGTCATCTTGGCGCGCTGGCCCTGCGGCGCCCGGCGCTTGCAGGTCGCGAATTCCTCGCTTCCTTCCTTGGCGCCCCAGCGCAGCTCGACGCAGTCGTTGACGTTGTAGGCCATTTCCAGATCGGTGACGCGGTCGATCACGTCTTTCAACGTCAGCGTCCATTGCGAGCCGTCGGTGCGCGGATAGGAGAACTTGCGCGATGCCAGCTCCTGCGTCAGCACGGCCTGCAATTCGGCCTTCACCTGGTCAGGGCTCTTGTCGCGCGGCATCGCATAGCGTTCCGGCCGGCGTGCAACGCGATCGGGGAAGTGACGCACCACGTCCATCGCGATAAGCAGGCGCAGGTCGCGCGAGGGCGTTGCGAAGTCTTCCCATGCGCCGGTGGTCTCGAAGATCGCGGCGCCGTCCGGCATCGAGGCCTCGCCCTTGCCGCTGAGCTGGTACTTGCGGCCGTTCTCGACCGAGGTGACGCGCGCCTTCACCTGCTCCTCGAGCGAGGTGATGGCCTCCTTCATCGCCCGCAGTGGATCGAGCGGATCGGGCGACATCACGTCGTCCATCTTGTCGTAGAAGGCCTCGATCGAGAGCTTGGTCTGTTCGAGCGAGAAATCCGAATAGTTCGGATTTTTTGAAATCTCCGCCACGGTGAGCCGGCGCAAGGCACCGTTCTTGTCGCGCACGATCGGGCGGAATCGCTTGAAACCGGGATCGCCGAGCGCGGGGTCCTGCGCGAACAGGAAGTTGCCGCGCCAGAACCGCTTGCGCGCGACGGTCCCGTCCGGCTGCGCATCGACCGCAAGAAACACGCCGGCATTGCCGTCAGTCTGCGGCACGCGCTTGGCGATGATCAGGAGATGTCCGTAGGGATCGGCATAGACGGTGCCGGGCCGCAGGTGATCGGCGCTCAGCGGCACGGTGTAGAAATCGGAGCCCTCATCGGCGGCGCGGGTGCGTCCCGCGCCGGAATGCACCCCGTCGGCGACGCTGTATTGCAGATAATGGCCAAAGCCGAGGGCGAGCGAGGTTGGGCGCGGCGGGCGCACCGGCGCGGCGGGCTTTGCAGGCGCGGCGCCGGGAGGCGGGGGGATCGCAAAGCCGGGCGTCGGGCGCACGGCTGTCTTCTGCGATTTTTGTGCAGCGTTCGCATCGGCCGTCCGGGCCGATGGCTGCTGCGGCTTGAACAGATCGAGCAGGCCGCGCGGCGATTGCTGGGAGGTGCCGCCGGTCGCCTGCATTTCGGCCGCCTCGATGATGTCCTCGGGCGCTTCGGGCCGC
>JBIQKQ010000006.1:32609-49006 GCA_044506365.1 Hyphomicrobiales bacterium | reverse complement strand
TCAGCATGAGCATCACGTCTTTCAGCGTGGTCTCGCTGATCGCCATGGTGCCCGATAGCGAATGAAGGATCCCGACCTTGATCGTTTCCTGCGCCTTTGCGGACAATCCGGCTGCCATCGACAGCGCAAGGCCCGCGGCCGAGGCCAAGAGCCAGCGGCGGGCAATCGGTCGCGGAGCGACCGCACGGGTGGAGTCAATCATGCTGTTTCCTCTGCTTCATGCGCACGCCAGAAAACCCGGCATCCCGCGCCGCAGCAGAGTTCGCAAAGGCCGTGCCAATTTCCGAAAGTGGGCCCAAGGCCTTGAGTCAGAACCGGAAATCTTCGCCGCAAACAGCCTCGAAATTGGGCAAATTGCCTGATGTGACTAAAACAATTCCTGTTTGCATATTTATTATGCAATGATGGGCCGGCAGGGCTCGCGTCGGTTCCTGACGGAGACGCACGGACGCACACGCGCGATAGGCCTTAACAACACGCGAAGTTTATGCACGCTTCCATCTCGTGTTTTGCGGCGAGCCGACTGCCCCCTGCAAACTGAGTAGCGCCGTCAGCGCTGGAATTATCGCGCATTCAAAAAGCGAGCTGGAGCCAGTCATGCGCGGGCCACTTGCAGCATGTCTTGGACTTGTCGCGGTACTGGGCGCCGCTTCACCAGCAGCGGCACAGCAGCAACCCGATATCAGCGCCATCGTCGCGCGTTTCGATTCGTTCTATGCGGCCGGCAATTTCCCGGCGGCGCTCGCCGAAGCGAAAAAGCTCGAAGCCGCCGTCAGGGCGCGCGTCGGCACCGAACACCAGCTCTACGCCATCGCCCTGAGCGGGCTCGCACAGACATACGATGCACAGGCCAAGTATGCCGAAGCTGAAGCGGCCTACCGCCGCGCTCTTGCCGTGGCGGAAAAGACACTGGGCCCCGGACACACCAATACGGCCGCGATCCTGACCCGCCTGGCCGGCGTCTACCAGCGACAGGCACGGTACGCGGACGCGCAAGCCCTGTATCTGCGTGCGCTGGCGATCGAGGAAAAACGGCTTGGCCCGAACCATCCGGATCTGATCATCACGCTCACCAACCTTGGCAACGCCTATCAGCGGCAGGGCAAATTCGGCGAGGCCGAAGCGCTGTACCGACGCACCCTTGGCATGGCCGAGACCGCGAAAGGCGAAGGTCATCTCGATGTTGCGCAAATTCTCAACAATCTCGCCGTCGCCTCCTCGGCGCAAGGCAGGATCGCCGATGCCGAGCGGTTGCACCAGCGTGCGCTCGCCATTCGCGAGAAAGCGCTCGTTCCCGGGCATCCCGATCTCGCGCTGTCGCTCAATAACCTCGCCGGCATCTACAAGATGCAGGGCAAGAATGCCGAAGCCGAAGCGCTATTCCGGCGCGCGATCCCGATGCTGGAACGGGTGCTTGGCGGCAACCATCCGGATGTGGCAATAGCCGTCAACAATCTGGCACTGGTGTTCGAAAACCAGGGCAAGCTCGATGAAGCCGAGCTGCAGTATCGGCGCGCAATTCCAATTCTTGAAGCGGCGCTCGGACCAAATCATCCCGATGTCGCCGCCGCGCTGAACAATCTCGCCCTCATCCAAGAACATCACGGCAAATATGCGGACGCGATCGCGCTGCATCAGCGCGCGCTGGCCATCAAGGAAAAGACGCTCGGCGCCGGCCACCCCGACGTTGCGCTGGTGCTCAACAACCTTGCCGTCGTGGCGCAGCGTCAGGGCAAATACCCAGAGGCCGAACAGTTGCTCACCCGCTCGCTCGTCATTCGCGAGAAGAGCCGCGGCGCAAATCACCCCGACGTCGTAGTGACCCTCAACAATCTTTCGCTCGTTGCCGGCGCCAAGGGAAACGTCGCCGATGCGCTCGCTTATTCGCGCCGCACCACCGCGGCCGTGCTCGCCCATGCTGCGATCGATGCCGGCGGGGGGGTGGCGCAAGACGGTGAAAGCGGATCTGCGAAGCGGCACGCGGACTATTTCCAACGCCACCTCGCCAATCTCGCATGGGCTGCACGCGCGCAACGCGACGCACAACCTGCGCTCGGTCGCGAAGCCTTCGAAATGGCGCAATGGGCCGGCCAGTCGGCGGCGGCCGAAGCGCTGCAGCAGATGTCCGCGCGATTTTCGACAGGCGACGGCGCACTTGCGACGCTGGTTCGCGAAATCCAGGACCGAACCGCAGCGCGCCAGAACGCGGACAAGGCGCTGATCGCGGCGCTGTCGAAGCCGGAAGCGCAGCAGGACCGCGGCGCAATCGAAAAACTGCGCCGGCAGATCGGCGAGATCGATCGCCGCATCGCCGCAGTGTCGGCGGAGCTTGAGCGACGATTTCCCGATTTCGCCGCGCTCGCGCGGCCGAAACCGCTCACGGTGCAAGAGGCGCAGAAACTTCTCGGCGCGAATGAGGCTCTGGTCTTTGTGCTGGTCGGGCAGCGCGAGAGCTATGTCTTTGCCGCGACTCGCAGCGCGGTCGAATGGGTGCCGCTCGCCATCGGCGAACAGGCTCTGACCGAGAAAGTTGCCGCATTCCGCAAGGGGCTTGATGTCGATCATGCCGATCAGGCGATCAAGACCGGCAACACCGCTCTTCTGTTCGATCTGGCGCGGGCGCACGATTTGTATGCAACGCTCCTTGGTCCGGTCGAGTCTTTCGTCAGAGACAAGGCCTCCTTGCTGGTCGTGCCATCGGGCGCGCTGACGGCGGTCCCGTTCCATCTCCTGATCGCAACCAAGCCTGGCGCACCGGATAATCCGTTTCGCGCCTACCGCGATGCCGATTGGCTGCTGAACCGGCATGCCATCACAGTGCTGCCTTCGGTTGCGAGCCTGAAATCGCTGCGCACCGTCAAACGAGCGAATGAGAGCGCAAAGCCGATGATCGGCTTTGGCGATCCCGTCTTCGACGCAAACAGCGCGCCTTCGCAGGTCCGCCCCGCTGTTGCCCGCAATGTAGCGGCGCAGTCCTATGCCGACTTCTGGCAGGGCGCGGGCGTCGACCGCGCACGGCTGGCGCAAGCCCTGCCGCAACTGCCGGACACCGCGGACGAGCTTAAGGCGGTCGCGCAGCGGATTGGCGCTCCGGCAACCGACATATTGCTCGGAAACGGAGCGACGGAGGCCGCGGTCAAAAAGGCGCGGCTTGGCGATTACCGCGTCGTCTATTTCGCCACGCACGGCCTCGTGGCTGGCGATATCAAGGGACTCGCCGAGCCCTCTCTGGCGCTGTCGATCCCGAGACAGCCGAGCGAGCTGGACGATGGCCTGCTCACGGCCAGCGAGATTGCGCAGCTCAAGCTCAATGCCGACTGGGTCGTACTGTCGGCCTGCAATACCATCGCCGGCGACAAGCCGGGAGCGGAAGCCTTGTCCGGCCTCGCTCGTGCGTTTTTCTACGCCGGCGCCCGTGCGCTGCTGGTTTCGCACTGGGCCGTGGATTCGGCGGCGGCCACCCGCCTAGCGGTGACGACCTTCGACAAGCTGAAGGCCGATCCGAAGCTCGGACGCTCCGAAGCGCTGCGGCTTGCCATGCTTGACTTCATGAATGACAGTTCCGACCCGCGGAATGCTTATCCGGCCTATTGGGGGCCGTTCGTGGTCGTGGGCGAAGGCGCTGCGCGGTAATTGTCCTGCCCGCGGATCCGGGCTAGGCCTGTCGCCGATGACCCATAAACGTAGGCCGTGGAGGACCTTCGCTGCGAGCCTTGTGCTCGCCGCCGCATTCTTTGGCGCGCCCGCATCAGCGCAGGCGCCCGACAATGTGACGGAGTTGCTGGAGCGCGCGGCCCGCCTCGTCCAGGCCGGCAAACCCGCCGAGGCCTTGCCGCTCGTCGAACAGGCGCTGCCGCTGCTCGAACGGCGGCACGGCCCGGACCATCCGGATGTCGGGGCTGCGGCCACCTATCTTGGACTGCTCCATCAGCGGCTCGGCCAGGCGAAGGAGGCGGAGCGGCTTTACCAGCGAGCACTCGCGATCCGCCAGAAGGCGCTCGGGGCGGAGCACCCGGATGTCGCTGTGACAGCGGAGAATCTTGCGACGCTCTACCGCACGCTCGGCCGCCGGGACAAGGCCGAGCTCCTGTTCAGGCGCGCGCTCGCCATCAACGAAAAGGCTCTCGGACCCGATCATGCCACCGTCGCGGCGAGTGCCGGTAGCCTGGCCGCGCTCTATCGCGAGATGGGGCGCGCCCGCGACGCCGAGCCGCTTTACCAGCGCGCGCTTGCGATCCGCGAAAAAGCTTACGGGCCCGGCCATCCGCAGGTCGCGGTTGCCCTTGTCACGCTTGGAGAGCTCTATCGAACCTCCGGCCGGCTATCGGAAGCCGAACCACTCTTCAAGCGTGCGTTGACGATTAGCGAGAACACGCTTGGGCCAGAGCATCCCGACGTGGCGTCCGCCCTGCAGGAACTGGCAATGACATATTGGGTACAAAACCGGATCGACGAGGTCGAGCCGCTGTTCAGGCGCACGCTGGCGATCCGCGAGAAGGCCTTCGGGGCCGATCATCCTGCCGTCGCGCAAACCCTCAATGTAATGGCCGGGTTCTATCGCGATCAGGGGCGCCACGCCGACGCCGAGCCGTCTTTCCAGCGGGTGCTCGCGATGTACGAAAGGGCGCTGGGGGCGGATCATCCAGGCGTCGCCACCTCTCTCAACAATCTCGCGGTGCTCTATCAGGAGATGGGCCGGCCCGCCGATGCCGAGCCGCTCGCAAAGCGCGCGCTGGCGATCCGCGAAAAAGCGTTCGGGCCGGACAGTCCGCAACTCGTGAACACCATCCACAATCTGGCGGAGCTTTACCGGACGCTCGGGCGCAACGCCGAGGCCGACGCACTGAACAAGCGCGCGGAGACGATCAAGCGCAAGGCGAAGTGAGTTCCCCGCGGCGGAGCCTGTCCGGAACAGGCTCCCTCCCTTGTACTTCGCACCTGAATGTTGCAAATCCGGCGCGCATAGAAGAATAGCCGGAGACTTCACCATGGCCCAGAAAACCGGACTCATCGTCACCGCCCATCCGGGCGATTTCGTCTGGCGCGCGGGCGGCGCAATCGCGCTGCATGCCAAGAAGGGCTATCGCGTGAAGATCGTCTGCCTGTCCTTCGGCGAGCGCGGCGAAAGCCAGTTCGCCTGGAAGGAAGCCGGGGCAACGCTGGAAAGCGTGAAGGCCGGCCGCAAGGACGAGGCGGAGCGCGCCGCCGCCCTGCTCGGCGCCGAGATCGAATTCTTCGATTGCGGCGACTATCCGCTCAAGCTGACGGACGAGCATTTCGACCGCATGGTCGACATCTACCGTGAAACCAATCCGGCTTTCGTGCTGACGCACGCACTGAAAGACCCTTACAATTTCGATCATCCCAATGCGGCCCATTTCGCGCAGGAGACGCGCGTCGTCGCGCAGGCGATGGGCCACAAGCCAGGCGCCAAATATCAGTATTCCGCGCCGCCGGTCTATCTGTTCGAACCGCACCAGCCCGAACAATGCGACTTCAAGCCGGACCTCATCCTCAAGATCGATGACGTCTGGGAGACGAAGTACAAGGCGTTCCAGATACTCGCGGCCCAGAAGCACCTTTGGCATTATTATGAGCGCGTGGCGCTCAACCGCGGCATTCAGGGCTCGCGCAACACCGGCATCCCGATGACCTACGGAGAGGCCTATCAGACGCTGTTCCCGCGCGTCGTCACCGATACGCTTGGTTGAGCACGGGAAGCATCGACATGAAAACCGTCGTTGTCCGCAACATCGAGCGTGCCGACTCGCAGACCTGCAAAATCCTTGCGGGACTTGGCGTGTCGACGTCGCATGAAGCGCTCGGCCGCTCCGGCCTGATGAAGCCCTACATGCGGCCGATCTGGCCCGGCGCCGCCATTTGCGGTCCCGCCATCACCATCATGGCGCAGCCCGGCGACAACTGGATGATCCATGTCGCGATCGAGCAATGCAAACCCGGCGACGTGCTGGTGGTCGGCGTCACCGCCGACAACACCGACGGCATGTTCGGCGATTTGCTCGCGACTTCGGCCAAGGCGCGCGGCGTTCAGGGGCTCGTCATCGACGCGGGCTGCCGCGACGTCGCCACGCTGAAGGAGATGGGCTTTCCGGTCTGGTCGAAGGCGATCTCGGCCAAGGGCACAGTGAAAGCGACGCTCGGCGCGGTCAATATTCCCGTGGTCTGCGCCGGCGTGAATGTGAATCCAGGCGATGCCATCGTTGCCGACGATGACGGCGTCGTGGTGATCCCGCGCAAGCTTGCAGCCGAGGTCGCGGCCAAGGGCCAGAAGCGCGAGGCCGACGAAACCGCCAAGCGCGAGAAGCTCGCCTCCGGCGTGCTCGGCCTCGACATGTACAACATGCGCGAGCCGCTGGCGAAAGCCGGCCTCATCTATGTCGACAATCCGGAAGACGTGTAGACGCGAGGCCGCACTACCAGTACCGGCCGGTCGAGCCGACAAGCACCGTAACCACGCCAAGCACGAGGTTGATCGCGACCAGCTTGCGGATCATTGCAAGCTGCTTGCCCGCATTTGGCCAGTCGGCAGCCCGAACGAATGACTGCAGCCGCCGCCACGGCGCAAAGAACAGGTGCAGGTAGATCAGCATCATCAGGATGCCCGTGCTTTGCATGACATGGACGAAGAGCGGCGCACGGAAGCCGCCATAGACCATGAACATCAAGGCATAGCCCGAGATCAGCAGCGCCACGATCGAGACCCCCACCCATGGCAGGAAGCGACCGAACACATCACGCCACAGCGTGAGGCGCTCCGGCGCATCGAGAGCACCGGCGGCAGGACGCAGGATCATGTAGGCGAAGGCCATCCCGCCGACCCAGAAGATGGCGGCGAGAAGATGTGCGGCCAGAAGCACGATCAGCATACTTGATGGTTCCGGTTGAAACCGACTGGGACTCTATTTGATCCAGCCAGCCGGGAATGTCTACAAATAGGGGCCATGACCCACAGCCCTTCTCAGAATCCGATCGACCCGATCACAGCGGGCGATCCGCGTCTCGACGCGCCGGCATTCCATCGCAACTGCGCACCGATCTGGGCGGAGCTATCCGGCTACCTGAAAGACCGGCAGGGTAACGTGCTCGAAGTCGGAAGCGGGTCCGGCCAGCATGTGATCGAATTCGCGAGGCAATCCCCGCACCTTCTCTGGTGGCCGACTGACTATGACGAACGCAATCTGAAGAGCATCGACGCGTGGCGGCAGCATTCCTCCGTCCAGAACGTGGAACAGGCACGCCGGCTGGACCTGTGCGCGCTCGAATGGGGTTTGAACGAAGCCGATTCCGCAACCCTCAGCGACCTGACGGCCATTTTTTGCGCCAACGTGCTGCACATTTCACCGTGGCGCACAACGCGCGGGCTGATGTGGGGCGCCTCGCAGCGCCTGCATCCGGGCGGGCTTCTGTTTGTCTATGGCCCGTTCAAGCAGGACGGCCGGCACACCGCGCCAAGCAACGAGGCGTTCGATGCCTCGCTGCGCGCGCGCAATCCGGAATGGGGCGTGCGTGACATCACCGACATTCGAGCGGTCGCCGACGAGCATGGACTCCTGCTCGCGGAGATCGAGCCGATGCCGGCGAACAATATGCTGCTTGTATTCGAGCAGCGGAGTGACAGCCTCAAACGCTGATCACCCCATCGCGGTTCACGAACACGCGGCTCTCGTCAATGCCATCGGGTAGCAGGGCCGCAACATGCCGGCGCAGCCTCGCGTCCGGCTGATCGTCAGCCGACCAAACCGTCACATAGATATCATTATCCCATACCGACACGTCAAAATCTGCGATCATGCCAGACGCAGTCATGATGGCGAGGGCACCTGCCGCCGCCTTGAGATAATTCATTGCCTCACCCTCCTCCGCCGACAGGCGAGACGGCCGCCGCGCCGTTCGCAGCCCGAGCCGTAGGCCAGTCACGCGACGCCACAATGTCGGTACCGTGTCAGAAGCACGACGGCGCTCACGCATGCGTGAATCCCGCGCCCCCCGCGCCGCAAGGACAGACGGTGAGGCCATCGACGCGCGAAGCCACGCGTGTTAGGTCGCTGCGGTTCAACCCAAGCAGGCGACCGACAGCCCATGATCAAAGAGCCCATCCTCGACATTGCCCACCTTGCCCACCTCGAATTGCTCACGCCAAAATTTGAGGAAAGCCGCGATTTTTTCATCAATGTCCTGGGCATGACGCAGAGCGCCGAGAAGGGCGACAGCGTCTATCTGCGCGCATGGGACGATTACGAACTCTATTCACTGAAGCTGACGGCATCGAACACATCGGGATTGAAGCATGTTGCCTATCGCTGCCGCACACCGCAGGCGCTGGAGCGGCGGGCCGCCGCCCTGAAAGGCTCCGGCTTCGACATCGGCTGGACCGACGGCGACGTCGGCCACGGCAAGACCTTCGTCTGCAAGGACCCCGACGATCACGTCGTCGAACTGTATTACGAAACCGAGTGGTACCAGGCCCCGCCGGACAAGAAGCCCGCGCTGAAAAACCAGGCGCAGCGCTTCCCCGCGCGCGGCTGCAACGTGCGCCGGCTCGATCACTGGAACGGGCTTGCCGTCGACATCAAGGCGAACCGCGAGTTCTACGAGAACTATCTCGGATTCCGGCTAACGGAGACCATCATCCTTAACGACGGCTCGGAAGCCGCAATCTGGATGACGGCGACCAACAAGAGCTACGACTTCGCTTATACGCGCGACCATACCGGCACCAAGGGTCGATTCCACCACATCACCTACGCGATCGACACCCGGGAGGAGATTCTGCGCGCCGCCGATATTTTCCTTGAGAACGGCGTGCATATCGAAACCGGACCGCACAAGCATGCGATCCAGCAGACCTTCTTCCTTTACGTGTACGAGCCCGGCGGAAATCGCGTGGAAGTGGCCAATGCCGGCGCGCGTCTGATCCTTGCGCCGGACTGGAAGCCGATCGTGTGGACCGAGGCGGAGCGCAAGAAGGGCCAGGCCTGGGGTCTGAAAACCATCGAGTCGTTCCACACCCACGGCACCCCACCGGTGGACGCGAAGGGGCACTGAGCAAATTCAGCCTCATCCTGAGGAGCGGCGAAGCCGCGTCTCGAAGGATGAGGCTGAACCAGATCGTCCCTCATCCTTCGAGACGCCCGCCTCCGGCTTTGCGGCGGCGGGCTCCTCAGGATGAGGGCGGAACGAAACTCTCACCACCGCACCCACCTCAATCCATCGCTTCTCGAATGCCTATCCCGACCACTCCCCTCCCCTCTAGCGAGCCGATCCCGGTCTTCGGGCTCGGCACCTGGATGATGGGCGAAAGCGAAAAGCGGCGCGCCGATGAGGTTGCGGCGCTGAAACTCGGGCTCGATCTCGGCGCAACGCTGATCGACACCGCGGAAATGTATGGCGACGGTGAGGCCGAGGAGATTGTCGGTGACGCCATCGCCGGCCGCCGCGACGGCCTCTTTCTTGTCAGCAAGGTGCTGCCGGAGAATGCCTCGCGCAAGGATACGGTCGCGGCCTGCGAACGCAGCCTGAAACGGCTGCGCACCGACTGCATCGATCTTTATCTCCTGCACTGGCGCGGCTCGACCCCGCTTGAGCATACGCTGCACGCCTTCATCCAGCTTCAGCGCGAGGGCAAGATCCGGCATTGGGGCGTCAGCAATTTCGATACCGACGATATGGAAGAACTGGTTGCGCTGCCTGGAGGCGACGCCTGCGCGGTCAATCAGGTACTCTACAATCTCAAGCGGCGGCGGATCGAGTACGATCTGGTGCCGTTCTGCCGCGCACGGAATATTCCGATCATGGCCTATTCGCCAATCGAACAAGGCCGCCTTCTCGGCGCCGCCGCGTTGAAGGAAGTCGCCGCGCGACATGGCGCCAGCACAGCACAGGTGGCGCTAGCTTGGCTGCTCGGGCAGCCGGCGACGATCGTCATTCCCAAGGCGGCGAACCCCGCGCATGTGCGGGAGAACTTCGGTGCGCTCGATCTGAAACTCAGGGACGACGATCTTGCGATCCTCAATCGCGCCTTCCCGCCACCTCAGAAGAAATACCCGTTGGAAATGCTGTAGCGCTCGCCTTGTTTATACGCCGCCCGCAAATTGCGTATAACAGCGGTGCAAGGGTGAAGCCGCACATGACCGATCTATCGAAGCTTTCCATCGGCCTGAAAGGCGAGGCGCAAATCGTCGTTGGCGAAGAGCAGACCGCGCCGCGCGTCGGTTCGGGGCGCGTGCATGTGCTCGCCACGCCGGTGATGATCAACATGATGGAGGCGGCGGCGCTTGATGCGATCGAAAGCCTGCTGCCGCCTGGTCATCAGAGCCTCGGCACCCATCTTGACGTCGGCCATTATGCCGCTACGCCAGTCGGAATGATGCTGCGCGCGAGCGCCGAGGTGATGGCGATCGAGGGGCGCAACGTGACGTTCCGGGTCGAGGCATTCGATGACAGGGAGCGCGTTGGCGACGGCACGCATAAGCGTGTGGTGGTGAATGTCGATCGTTTCGACACGCGCATCCAGAAGAAACTGAGGGGCGAGGCATGACCCCGCGCATTGCATTCGTTGGCTTCGGCGAGGCTGGCCAGGCGATGGCGGCAGGGCTGCGCGAGCACGGCGTCGCGCACATCGCCGCCTGGGATATCCTGTTTGCGGAGGCCGCAGGCGAGACGCTGATCGAGGCGGCACGGACCATCGGGATTCGCGTCGCGTCATCCGCGTCCGATGCGGTGCGGGAGGCGGATATCGTGATCGCCGCGGTCACTGCCGCATCGAGCATCGAAGCCGCGCGATCCGTGGCCGGGCACCTGCGCGGCAGGCCACTTTATCTAGACGTCAACTCGGTCTCGCCGGGTCGCAAGCAGGCGACGGCAACATTACTGGGCGATGATGCGCGCTATGTCGATGTCGCGATTGTCTCGGCCATCCACCCCGCACGGCACAAGTCGCCGATGATGCTGGCCGGTCCAAACGCCGCCGAGGCCGAGCCGGTTCTCGCCGCGCTCGGGATGAAAACGCAGACCGTCGGCGGCGAAGTCGGCGCCGCCGCCGCAATCAAGATGATCCGCAGCGTGATGATCAAAGGGATCGAGGCACTGACGCTGGAATGCTTTCTGGCTGCTGCGCGCGCGGGCGTCACCGATCAGGTCGCGGCATCGCTGCGCAACAATTATCCCGGCGTCGACTGGAGCAAGATGTCCGAATACAACATCGAGCGCATGGCGAGCCACGGCATCCGGCGCGCCGCCGAAATGCGCGAAGTGGCCGATACCCTGCGTGAACTCGGAGTACGTCCTCTGATGACGGCCAGCACGATCGAGCGCCAGCAGCAACTGGGCGAGATCGGCCGCGAGCCGCAGGTCAGGCAGGCCGTCGCAAAAGGGCGGACCGAGATGCTGAACGAGGTCTCAAAGGCGGTGGACGCATACGAGAGGACGCGGTGACTATCGCGGCTCCATTCCCGCTGTCTTCCGGCGGAACGTTGCAATTTCCTCGGTGATGCGCATCGGAAGCTCGGCGCCGGGCGTACCGGCATGCTCGACCCAGAACGTCTTCATCTTCGCCTGAACGTCCGGCAGCCCACGTCATGCATCCCGGAAACAGAGGCAGGCGGCTCGCTCGATTCAAGCGAAGATTTTCGGACGCAGACGATCGACAAGGATGGTCGATCGTCGGCGCTCGAAACCTCCTGAACAGGCCAGCGTGGCGCAATCAGCGTGGCGGAATTTGCAGGAACTCTGCCAGCTGTTCCTTGGTCAGTGGCTTGTCGAGGAATTTCAGCTTCACCGCGTCCCGCACCGCACCGTCAAGATCGGCCATCTGGTCGGTCTGCATCGCCGACTTCGGATGGAATTGCGCGAGGGCATCCTTCAGCAGCGCCTCATCGTCCATCTTGATTTTCTTCGCATACATCGAGAGCGCCTTGGGATCGGCATACAACCAGTCCACAGCCTCGCGATACCCCTTCACGAAGCGCAGGATCGCGTCTTTCTTGTTCTTCCACGCATCGGCGTTGACGATGACAACACGCACCGTCTGGCCCTTGAGCGATGGCACGTCGCTGCCGCGCGCAATGATGCGGATCTTGCCGTCCTTGATCTCCTTCACCCCGAACGGCGGCGCCGCCCAGCCGATGTCGACCTGTCCGCTCATCACAGAGGTGAGCGTCCCGGGCTGCCCTCCCGTGGCGGTCGGTTTCGCCTTGGCGCCCAGTTCCTGCACGAAAGCGGTGACGATGTTGTTGGAAGACGAACCGTTGGTCGAATAGGCGATGGTGTGTTTGTCGGTCGTGTCCTTCAGGCTCTTGATCGGCGAATCCGCCTTCACGTACCAGTACAGGTCGCCGGTACCGGTGAAGCCCGGTAGCAGGACGCGAACCGGCGCCCCCTTGGAAAAGGCACGCATCACGCCCGCGACGCCGACACCCACGCCGATATCGGCCGAGCCGGAAATCACGGCCTGAATGGTCTCGCCCGCGCCCTGCGTGCCGACCGCCTCGAGCTTGAGATTGTGCTTGGCGAAAATGCCCGCATCCTGACCAAGGGTCGGAGCCTGGTTTTCCCAATTGTTGATCTGGCCGATCGCGATCTTGAGCTGGTCCTGCGCGAAAGTGGGACTTGCGGCAAATACTGAAAGGATCGCCGCACCAATTGCGGCTCGCATATGCTTCATCGCGTTCTTCCCTTTGTCTTGGTTTTTTCGATGTCGTCCGCGTCACGCTAGCACGCTGGACGCGCCCGCCAAGGGTCTTTTTGCCGCCCCGGGGACGCGAGTCATACATGCCATCGCGCTGCGGACGTCTCCACCCGAAAAGGCTGCTCTTGGCTCGGTTTGACACTCTCTCCCCCCCTTTCTAAACATGCGCCGAGCCACCTGCGCGATGATGGCAGGACCGCTGCGCTTTTAAGGAATTTGCTGTGCCGGATGTCGTCGAGTTTCGCCGCGAGGGCGGTATCGCGGTCATTACCGTGAACCACCCTCCCGTCAACGCGCTCAACAATGCGATGCGCAAGGGACTGGTCGAGGCGCTCGGGCGCGCGCGCGACGATGCCGACGTGAAAGGCGTCGTCATTGCCGCCGCCGGACGCACCTTCATCGCGGGCGCGGATATCACCGAATTCAATCAGCCGCCGGTCAGTCCCACGACCATCGACGTCATCGAAACGCTTGACGCGATGCCAAAGCCGGTGGTCGCGGCACTGCATGGCACTGCCCTTGGTGGCGGGCTCGAAGTCGCCCTCGGCTGCCATTTCCGGGTCGCGGCGCCGGAAACAAAGCTTGGATTGCCGGAAATCAAGCTCGGCCTGATGCCCGGCGCCGGCGGCACCCAGCGGCTGCCGCGCCTGATCGGCATGGAAAAGGCCCTGGAGATGATCCTGTCCGGCAACCCGATCACGGCAGACCAGGCCCTATCTTCTGGCTTGGTCGACCAGATCGTTGCCGATGATCTCATTTCTTCTGCCGTTGCATTTGCCAATCGCGTGGTTGCCGAGAAGCGGCCCCTCACCCGGGCGCGTGACCGCGACGACAAGCTCGCCGAGCTGCGCGCCCATCCCGGCAAGTTCGACGAACTCGCCGCACCCTATGCGAAGCGTGCGCGCGGCCTGCATGCGCCGGCGAAGGCGCTGGAAGCCCTGCGCTGGACCCTTGATGTTCCAGTCGCGGAAGCATTGATCCGCGAACGCGACGCCTTCCTCGAATTGAAGAACGGCGCGCAGTCAAAGGCGCAGCGCCACATTTTCTTTGCCGAGCGCGAGGCCGCGAAGGTCGCCGACCTGCCGAAGGACGTAAAGTCCGTCGGGATAAATCGCGCCGCGGTGATCGGCGCCGGCACCATGGGCGGCGGCATCGCCATGTGCTTTGCCAATGCCGGCATTCCGGTCACCATCGTGGAAACCAGCGCCGACGCATTGAAGCGCGGACTCGATCTGGTCGCCAAGAACTATCAGGCCTCCGCCAAGCGCGGCGGCATGAGCGCGGAGGATGTCGAGATCCGGACCGGGCTGATCCACGGCACCACCGACATCGCCGAAATCGCCGATGCCGATATGGTCATCGAAGCCGTCTTCGAGGATATCGGCGTCAAGCGCGAGGTGTTCGGCAAGCTCGATGCCGTGGGCAAGCCGGACGCGGTGCTCGCCACCAACACCTCCTATCTCGACGTCAACGAGATCGCGCGGTTTACCGACCGGCCGCAATCGGTGGTCGGGATGCACTTTTTCAGCCCGGCGAATGTCATGCGCCTCCTGGAAATCGTGCGCGGCGCCGATACCGATCCGCAGACGCTGGCGACCGCGATCAGCATCGCCCGCAAGATCGGAAAGGTGCCGGTGGTTGTTGGCGTCTGCCACGGCTTCGTCGGCAACCGCATCCTGCGCGTGCGCTCGACCGAAGCCGAGCGGCTGCTGCTCGAAGGCGCATTGCCGCAGGATGTCGACGGTGCGCTCACGTCGTTCGGCTTCCCGCTCGGTCCGTTCGGGGTCAGCGATCTCGCCGGGCTCGACATTTCCTGGCGGATGCGCAAGGCGCAGGGCGCGCGCGCAGAGATTGCCGACCAGCTCTGCGAGATGGGCCGCTTCGGCCAGAAGACCGGCAAGGGCTTCTATCTCTATGACGCCGGCTCACGCACGCCGAAGGCCGACCCGGACGTCGAGGCGCTGATAGTGGCAACGTCACAACGCCTCGGCATCGCGCGCCGCCAGCTCAGCCGCGAGGAGATCACCGAGCGCCTGCTGTTCCCGATGATCAACGAAGGCGCGCGCATTCTGGAAGAAGGCATCGCGCAGCGGCCGGGCGATATCGACGTGATCTGGGTCTATGGCTATGGCTTCCCGGCGTGGCGCGGCGGATTGATGTATTACGCCGATCAGGTCGGCCTGCCCTATATCCGCGACCGGCTCACCGAATTTGCGAAGCAGACCGGGGACGAGAAGCACCAGCCGGCTCCGCTCCTGAAACGGCTTGCCGACGCAGGCAAGGGATTCGGATCGCTCGCCAAGGACAGCTGACATGATCCCGCCGCTCTCACCGCACGCGCAGGACCTTGCGAAGCGGCTGACGGCGTTCATGGAAGAGCATGTCTATCCGGCCGAAGCGGTGTTCGAGCGCCAGCTCGCAGAAGCAAAAGATCGCTGGAGCGAATTGCCGATCACGGCGGAATTGAAGGCCAAGGCGAAGGCGGCCGGACTCTGGAATCTATGGCTGCCGAAGAAGCATTATGCCGAGGGCCTCAGCAATCGCGACTATGCGCCGCTCTGTGAGATTATGGGGCGATCGCCGATCGGACCGGAAAGCTTCAACTGCTCGGCGCCCGATACCGGCAACATGGAGACGCTGATCCTCTATGGCAGCGAGGAGCAGAAGAATCGCTGGCTCCCCGACCTGATGGACGGCGAGATCCGCTCCTGCTTCGCGATGACCGAGCCGGATGTCGCCTCCTCCGACGCCACCAACATCCGCACCGAAATCCGGCGCGACGGCAACGCTTATGTCATCAACGGGCGCAAATGGTGGACCACCGGTGCGCCAGATAGCCGTGCGAAGATTGCAATCGTCATGGGTCGCACCGACCCGAATGCACCAGCGCACAAGCAGCAATCCATGGTGCTGGTGCCGATGGATACGCCCGGCGTCAAGGTCGTCCGGCCGCTCTCGGTGTTTGGCTACGACGACGCGCCGCATGGGCACGCCGAGGTCAAATTCGAGAATGTGCGGGTGCCGGTCACGAATATCCTGCTCGGCGAGGGCCGCGGCTTCGAGATCGCGCAGGGGCGGCTCGGACCGGGGCGCATCCATCATTGTATGCGCACGATTGGCCTCGCCGAACGCGCGCTCGAAACGCTGTGCCAGCGCGCCTTGACTCGCACGGCCTTCGGCAAGCCGCTCGCCGACCAGGGCGTCACGCGGCACTGGATCGCCGAGTCACGCATGGAGATCGATCAGGCCCGGCTGCTGACGTTGCATGCCGCGCAGATGATTGACGAGATGGGAACGAAAGCCGCGCGGTCGGACATCGCCATGATCAAGGTGGTGGCGCCCAACATGGCTCAGAAGGTGGTGGACCGGGCGATCCAGGTCTGCGGCGCCGGGGGGCTGTCGCAGGATTTCCACCTCGCCTACGCCTATGCGCGCGCGCGATCGATCCGCATCCTGGACGGGCCGGACGAGGTGCATCGGGAAACCATCGCCAAGATGGAACTGCGCAAGCACACGACCGGCAGCGGGAATGCCGGGTAACGTCGCTTCCTTACCTCCCCCTGAAAGGGGGAGGTCGGCGCACGAAAGTGCGCCGGATGGAGGTCAAGCCGCGCAACATGTCACCCCTTCCCCAACCCGCCCTCTTTCAGGGGGAGAAAGCGCAGTTTGCATGTCGCCGGCATCATCCGCA
>JBIQKQ010000006.1:0-32599 GCA_044506365.1 Hyphomicrobiales bacterium | reverse complement strand
ACGATTGCGAAGATGGAATTGGGCAAGCACGCACCGCGCGGCAAGGCGGGGTAGGCTCGATCCGCGCAAGCCACCGCCGGGCCTCGCGTTTGATCTACTTCTTGAGCTACGCCTCCGTCGCTGGGCCCTTTTTGCTGTTGGCGGCTACGCGAAAAGCCCTCGCTCGGATTTCCTTGGCGAACAGTTTTAGGGCGTCCTTGCTCGCGGGAAACTGTTTCGATAGCCGGCCTGAAACTTCTTCCACTTGGTCGCCGACGGCGCTCGCAAGTTCGGCAACACGCGAAACCGTTGCGGCAGGCGACAATTTAACCTCCCGTGCAAAGCTCTCCCAATGTCGACGCTCCAGATGTTCGCCCCGATTTTTTTCCGCGACTTTCATGGCGAGAGTGCGAGTAATCCCTTCATAGACAAGGGCACTCAAGAGATCATAACCCGGTGCTAGTCGGGGCCCTCCATCTGTCAAGATCAGAGAAAAATTTTTCCCGTGCCTATCGGTATCTCCAATTGCAACGGCAAAGATAATCAGGTCGAGAAGGTTTAACCGATCGCGAGCGCTCCGGCGCGCGTACCGATCCAGAGCGCCAAACAGATCCGTAAATCCCGGACCGTGCCGGGCCTCGTATTTCTCAGTCGGATAATAGCCCAGAGCTTGACAAAAATCCTCTTGATGATTGCGTCGAACTCGGCCGGCACTTACGACTTTCCTGTCATAGCGCTCGACTAGCAGATACTTCTTGTCTCCGGCGATTCCCATGCTTGTCCTTGCGACGGGCAGCGTGAGCGTATCCGCCAACGTCATGCAAAGAAGCTCATTCTCCACCGTCGCGTAAAGCCGTTCACTCGCCGGCTTAAGGATATGCGTGGAAGCAGCGCCATGAAGCGGAAGTAATATCTTGTTGTCGAACTGAGCCACTGCGAGCTTGGTCTGCGCACCCGCAAGGGACATCGTAACGTCATCCTCGCCTGCCAAGAGCGGCCGTTGCGGCAACTTTGCAATGATCTCAGCGAGGTTGTCAGTGCTGAGATCCTTGTAATCTGCATCGTCAATCGGCTCGGGGCCGCCAATCGACAGGGCACCGGCGGTTTCACGTCCAATACGTTCGAGCAATCCGTAAACATCTGCCTGACTGCGACCAAGGAGGCGCCCGATTTGAGTCAGTTGCTGATCTTCGGGAAGCAGATTTGCGAACCAAGGTGTGGCGATTTCAGCCGGATAGGCATCAGGAGAGAGGGGCATCGATAATGAGATCGAAAAGCTGTCTTTGCCGTCTAACCACTCGGGGCTATACCTAAAGGACAAGCCCTGCCTGATCTCTTCAATACGGCCTACCAATCGGTCTTCAAAAAATACCGGCAGCATCTAGAGGCTCATGCAGCATCTAAAGGCTCATAGCGTGCGCTGATTTTGATCCCGAGGGATGCTGCCACTTCCAGTGCTTTGCCGAGACGAGCAGTCTCTTTGCCGTTCTCGAGATCAACTATGAAGCGCTCCCCGGTGCCGACCGATAACGCGAGTTGGCGCTGAGTAAGTTTCTGCTCGGTTCGCGCGCTTCGGATCGCCTTGCCGAAATCTGCGGCGGTCTTTATTTGCCAAATCATTGCGCCTCTCGCTTTATCTTACCGATCGGGAAGATCGCACTGACCGTCCGCTCAATCCAGAGAATTCTTACCGATCGGGAAGTTTCACCCCTAGAATCCTTGATTATTAACATAATCTTCCCGATCGGTAAGTTTTCTCACCTCGACAACACTCGTCACCGCTCTTCAGTCACGGTGCAACGCACATGTCGGACTTCTTGGACGGTAATAAGAAAAAAGATGGATGAACGGGTCGACTGCAAGAGTCAGTCGTCCTAGCACGAAAGAATCCGATTACCGAATTCTTCTCCTTTGTCGACGTCATCGCCGAGAGTTACTTTAGATACAATGGACGCGCCCGCTCCCGCAAAAACCAAGCCGCCGCGCAAGCCTTCCGGCGAGCGCGATCCGGAACGTACGCGCGGGGCGATCCTTGCCGCTGCGACCGAGGAGTTCACCACGCACGGGCTCAATGGCGCGCGCGTCGACGAGATCGCGAAGCGATCAGGCGTCAACAAGCGCATGATCTACTACTATTTCGGCGACAAGAACGGGCTCTATCTCGCGGTTCTGGAGAATATCTACGCCGATATCCGCAATGCCGAAATCCGGCTGCGCCTGCCGGACCGCAATCCGGTGGACGCGATGCGCGAACTGGTGGCCTTTACCTGGACCTATTTCATCGAACATCCCGAATTTCTGAGCCTGCTCGGTACGGAAAACCTGCACCGGGCGCGACACCTCAAGACATCCAGGAATATCCGCGACCTGCATTCGCCGCTGATCGGCATCATCACCGCCCTGCTGGCGCGTGGCGTGAAGGAGAAGTTGTTCCGGCCGGGCGTCGATCCGGTCCAGCTCTACATCACGATCGCTTCGCTCGGATTTTTCTACATGTCGAACCGCTTCACATTGTCCACGATCTTCGGGCGCGATCTTGGAACCCCGGACGCGCTGGCCGAACGAGGCAAGCATATCGAGGACGTCGTGTTGGGCTACCTGCGGCCGTAGGACGACATGATTTCGGGGAGGTCGCCGAACGCGGCGCGCGAATCGGGACAAACTTTGGCTGCGTGTGGCCGTGGACACGACCTGCGGGCGCCGGCGCATCGAAGTCGCCGATAACCGCGCTCACGGAGCAGGCAGGTAGGACTAAAACTCCACTTGACGCTTCGCACCCGGGCATGGTGCATTTGTAACCAGATGGTTACTTAGCGGAAAGTCGGAGTTCGACAGCATTGTCGGCCGGCTTGCCGACCCGTTAGACTCAACAATAACCGGCGCAAAAGCCGGACATTCATATCGTTCATGGGAGGAACGGCAGATGCTGCGAACCACCACCATTCTCGCGTCGGCGATCCTCGCGCTGACCGCCACCGCGTCCGCGCAGACCTATCCGTGGAAGCCGGAGCGCCCCGTCACGATCATCGTGCCATGGGCGGCGGGCGGATCGACCGACCAGGTGACGCGCGTTGCCGCCATTGAGATCGAAAAGGCGCTTGGCCAGAAGGTCGTGATCGTCAATCAGCCGGGCGCTTCCGGCTCGATCGGCACCAAGTCCGCGCTCGAAGCGGCGAAGGACGGCTACACCTGGACGGCCGGAGCCGCGAAGGACATCGGCACCTACGCGGTGAGTGGCCTGCTCGACACCAAGTTCACCGACTGGCGGCCCTATCTCAGCGTGGTCAACGTGTCGGTGCTCGGCGTCAATCCGGGTACGCCCTACAAATCCGCAAAGGATCTTGTGGACGCGATGAAGGCGAAGCCGAACGGGGTCTCGGTCGCGACCGCGGGGATCAATTCGTCCGGCCATGCGGCGATCGAAGCCTTCACGCGGGCGCTCGGGCTCGGCTACAAGCATGTGAGCTATGACGGCGGCAATCCGGCCGTGAACGCCACGGTCGCCGGCGAGACCGAGGCCACCACCCAGCTCGCGGTCGAACAGGCGGCGATGATCCGCGCCAAGCGGCTGCGGCCGCTTGCGGTCTTGTCCGACAAGCCGCTCGAGCTCGAAGGCTACGGCACGATTCCGCCGGTGACCGCGTCGGTTCAGGGCTTCAAGCCGGACGCGAACTATTTCGGCATCTTCGTCCACAAGGACGTGCCGGCGAATGTGCGTGAAACCCTCGACATGATCTGGAAGAACGTGATCGCCAATTCGGAGTCGATCAAGAAATACGCCGCCTCGAACGGCGCACAATTCGCACCGGTCTATGGCGATGAGGCCGTGAAGGCAGCCATGCCCGCGATCCAGTCGACCGCCTGGCAGTTGCATGCGGCCGGCAAGTCCAAGGTCTCGCCGGATCAGGTCGGCATCGCCAAGCCGTAAGCCGGCCAGCATCAAATCCGCGCGTCCTCGCGAAAGCGGGGACGCGACATGCGCCGGCGGCTGCGGTCATCTGAATTCCCGCTGCCGCGGGGATGAAACGCTTCGGATCGGTGAGGCGCGAACCAATGGAAGAGGAAAAACCTTCGCCTTTCGCCGACCTGATTTCCGGGGGCGTATGGCTTTTATTCGCGATCGGCATCGTGGCCGGAAGCTGGACGATGGATCGCCTCGTGCACCTCAAGGTGCCTGTCTATACCGCTCCCGGTCTTGTGCCAGGACTGCTCGGCATTTCCATCGCAATCATGGGCCTGTTGATGATCGTGCGCGCGATCCGCGCGGGCGCGCTGGCACAGGCGCATCTTCCCGCTTTCAGCATCCGCGAGCACTGGCGACTTCTGACCGCACTCGCAATCTGTTTCGCTTTCGCGCTCGGACTGATGGGCCACGGCCTGCCCTTCTGGCTCGCGACCGCCATCTTCATCGCGGTCTTCGTCTTCGTGTTTCAGTTCGAGGAGCGCAGGGCCACCGGCACGCTTCTGCGGGGAGCCGCATTTGCCGCCATGTTCGGGCTGATCTGCGGCGGGGTCATCTTTTACGTGTTCCAGGAAGTGTTCCTGGTCCGCCTGCCCTGAGCCCTCATGTTCGACGGTCTCCAACTCTTCGCACACTCGATCGCGAATTTCGCGACCCCGGTTACGATTGCCTACGCGCTCGGCGCCTGCCTTGTCGGGCTGATCATCGGCGCGCTGCCGGGCCTGACCGCGACCATGGGCGTCGCGCTGATGACGACGCTCACCATCGCATTGCCGCCGAACATTGCGCTGCTCATCCTCGTCTGCACCTATGTCGGCGCGATCTATGGCGGCAGCCGCACCGCGATCCTGCTCAACATTCCGGGCACGCCGGCCTCCGCCGCCTCGTGTCTCGACGGTTACGCGCTTGCGCGCCAGGGCCTTGCCGGTCGGGCGATGGGCATCGCCACCTCCGGATCGGTGATCGGCACCTGGATCGGAATGCTGGCGCTCGCGACGCTCACGCCGGTGCTCGGCGAGGCGGCGCTGAAATTCGGCGCTTATGAATTCTTCTGGCTTGCGCTCTTCGGCGTCGTGATTTCCGGAAACCTCACCGGCGACGATCCGCTGAAAGGCTGGATCGCGGGTTTCCTCGGCCTGTTCGTCGCCTGCATCGGTCAGGAGGGCATGTACGCCTATGACCGCTTCACCTTCGGCGTCCATGATCTTTCGGGCGGCATCTCGCTGATTCCGGCGCTGGTCGGCGCGTTCGGCTTTGCCGAAGTGCTCACGGTGATCAAGGACCGTCCGCCGAAAATCATCATCAATGCCTTCGACACGGTGATCCCGCGCATCCAGGACGTGACGCGCTACTGGCGCACCGTGATCCGCTCAGGCCTGATCGGGACCGGTATCGGCATCGTCCCGGGCGTCGGCGAGGATGTGGCCGCATGGACGTCGTATGCCGCCGCGCGCCGCGCCAGCGCGGAGAAGGAGAAGTTCGGCAAGGGCTCGATCGAGGGGCTGATGGCCGCCGAGACCGGCGACAATGCCTGCGTTCCCGGCTCGGTCATTCCGGTGCTGACGCTCGCGGTGCCCGGCTCGGCGCCCGCCGCCGTGCTGCTCGCGGCGATGCTGATCCACGGCGTGCAGCCCGGCCCGCTCATCATGGTGAACAGCCCGCAATTCGTCTACGACGTGGTCACCATGATGCTGTTCGCCAGCGTCGGCATCCTGATCTACGGCCTGACGCTGACACAGCTGCTGGTCAAGATCCTGCAGGTGCCGCAGACGCTGGTCATGCCGGTCGTGTTCGTCCTGTGCGTGGTCGGCTCCTTCGCGATCGCCTCGCGCATGTTCGATATCTATGTGATGCTGGCTTTCGGGGTGCTCGGCTTTATCCTGCGCCGGTTCAACTACCCGATGGCGCCATTGGTGCTCGGCATCGTGCTCGGCGACCTGCTCGACAAGAATCTGCGGCGCGGGCTCACGCTGTCGGACGGCGATCTGTCGCCCTTCTTCACCCGGCCGATCAGCTTTGTGATGTTCCTGCTGGTCGCCGGCACCATCCTGATGAACGTTCCGGCTTTCTCCAATACGGTCAGCCGTCTGTGGGCCGGCGCCATCGCACCCTTGCGCCGCAAGTCGCGTGGCGCCTAGAACACGCGCATGCGTATCTCACTCTGCAACGAAGTTCTGGCGGATTACGATTTCGCGCGGCAATGCGAACTCGCCCGACAGATGGGCTATGACGGGCTCGAGGTCGCGCCGCTCACGCTGTCGTCCGACCCGCATCTGTTGCCGGCAGAGCGCCGCAGGGACATCCGGCGAATTGCGGAAGACAATGGCGTGCCGATCACCGGCCTGCATTATCTCCTGCGCGCGCCGGAGGGGCTGTCGATCACCGCGAGCGACGCCGCTGTGCGAGCCCGAACGGTCGATGTGATCCGCCGCCTGATCGCCCTGTCGCATGATCTCGGCGGCACGATCATCGTGCATGGCTCGCCGGCGCAGCGGCGGCTCGAACCGGGACACGAGGCGGACGGGCGGCGATGGGGCGTGGAATGCTGGGCGGCGATCGCGAAAGATGCGGAAGCCGCCGGCGTCACCTATTGCGTCGAGCCGTTGCACCAGCCGGATGCGAATTTCGTCAACACGGTCGAGGAGGCGGCGGCGATCGTGCGCCAGATCGGCAGCCCGGCGGTGCGCACCATGATCGATTGCTCGGCCGCGACGATCTGGGAAAAGCAGTCGGTCCCCGAACTGATCCGGCAATGGATGCCGAGCGGGTTGATCGCACACATGCATTTCAATGATCCGAACCGGCGCGGTCCCGGCGAGGGCGCGCTTGCGTTCGGTTCGATCATCACGGCATTGCGCGAAACCGGCTACAAGGGCAATGCGGCGATCGAGCCGTTCATCTACATCCCGGACGGGGCAACCTGCGCGGCGCGCAATATCGGCTATATGCGGGGCGTCATGGACGGGCTTTCGCATTCCTCCGGCTAGGATCGCGCAGAGGCCGGCCGCAGAGAACGCTGTCCTTTACCCGAGAGGGTAAAGGCGCAGGCGAAGGGCCGATCGCGCAGCGCCGTGGCTTCGCGGCTGCGACAAGACACGGATCAACCGCCCATCGCCGCGCGATAACGTTTCCAAGCCTCGATCAGCCCGCTCATATCGTCGGGATGCGCCTCATGGATCACGCTGTCCTTCGGTATCGGCACCCAGGGCTGCGCGCTCCTGGTCCAGATGTGCCCGACCGGATGCAGCCAGCTTGTGTCATCGAGCGTGCCGGGCTTCACAATCGACACCGTCTCATTCGCGGTCGGGTGATTGACCGGCCGAACGCCGCACAGCTCGCACATGTCGCTCTCGATCCTGCGCCCGCTATCGGCCATGCGCGACCAGCGCCGCGGCACGCCGCTTGTGTAAACCAGCGCCCGACGCGGCACCATGACCGACATGCCGAACGCGGCGCCCGACTGCCGCTGGCACTCGGTGCAATGGCAGACATAGACCGACAGCGGCTCGGCGCGCACCTCGTAGCGCAGCGCGCCGCATTGGCAGCCGCCAGTCAGCGGGAGTTTCATGGCTGGCCTCGCAACGATGATGGCACGATACTCTCACCCGTTCTTCCCGCCTGCTCTGCGCTTCACGCAGCCCGAGCGTAATCTCAGTAGGATATAAAGGCCGCTTGCGCGCGGACGAATGGTTCAGCGTTCAAAAGGTCGAAACCTACATTAGGATGCCCGTCCGGAGAGTGTCCATGAGCGAAAGCATGATACCAAGTCAGCGCGCCGACTATTCCGCCATCGTCGATCGCCCCCCGCTGAAACTGCCGGGCGGCGCGCGCATCGTGGTATGGACCATCGTCAATCTCGAAGTGTGGGACATCGCGCGGCCGATGGCCCGGCAGGTGCTCCCAGCCCCGACCGGCCAACCGATGCTACCGGACGTGCCGAACTGGAGCTGGCACGAATACGGCATGCGGGTCGGGGTGTGGCGGTTCTTCGATCTCTACAAACGGCTCGGCCTGCGTCCGACTGTGTCGATCAATGCGCGGGTGTGCGAGGACTATCCGCGCGTCGCCGGCGAGGCGCGCGATGCAGGCTGGGAATTCATGGGTCATGCCTACGACCAGGGGCCAATCCATAAGGTTGACGACCAGCGCGCGATGATCTTCCGCTCCTGCGAAATCATCGAGAGATTCACCGGCAAGCGTCCGGTGGGCTGGCTAGGCCCTGGCCTCACCCAGACGCTCGATACGCCGGAGAACCTCGTCGATGCCGGCATCAAATACATCGGCGACTGGGTCTACGACGACGAGCCGACCGTGATCCGCACGGCGAAGGGCCCTCTCGTCACCCTGCCCTACACCGTCGAGCTCAACGACATCCCGATGATGCTGGTGCAGCATCACGAGAGCGACCATCTCTACAGGCGGGCCGTGGAGAGCTTCGAGCGGCTTTATGCCGAAAGCGCGCAACGCGCCAAGTTCATGGCGATCGCCATTCATCCCTATATCAGCGGCCAGCCGTTCCGCATCGGCCCGCTGGAACGGATCTACGAGCACCTGTCGAAGTTCGAGGGCGTGCTGCACTGGAACGGCGAACAAATGCTGGACTGGTACGTCAAGTCCGCGAACGTGACGTGATGCCATAGGCGCGCCCGACCGGGGTGAGCAGCCAAAGCAAAGTTGGTGCTCCGATATGGGGCACCGCCACGTGGCACACTTCTCTCCTGGCTGCTCTCGTGCCGATGCAGCCATCCGACAATTTCGCGAAGCAGGATGGCGGCCGCGCGGCAAACGCGCCGTCTCACGAAGAACTTTTGCTGCTTTGGTTAACTTGCTGGCATCGACGACGACACGCGCGTGAAACGGCAAGCGACGCTTAACTCTCTGCGATGTCAGGCAAAACAGCGCCGGTCAGAGTCTCGCAAACGTGTTCCAATTCACTCGCGCGCCACGTGGTTAGGCACAACCGCAAATTTACTTGGCAAACAATATGGGTTAACAATTCCTTACCTCAAATGCGGTGAGGCTGTAACCAATGGCGTACTTGTCTGTTGCGTCGCCGGTGCTCGTCCAGGGCCGGCGTGAACGAACTCGCTCGGGCCGGCTCCGGCACCTCTTAAGCGCACGCGATCTCACACTCGACGACGTCGACGATTTCTGTCAGGCGGCGGACGACTTTGAGTCCGGGCTGGCACCACGCCAGCAGCTGTTCGGCCGTACGGTCGCCCTGCTGTTTTTCCAGTCGAGCACGCGCACGCGGCTCGGTTTCGAGTCGGCGGCGGTGGCCCTCGGCGCGCATTGCATCGGCATGGAGGACATGTCGGCCTCGCGCACCAACGCCACCATCGGAGAGACGATCGAGGATTGCGCGGCGGTGGTCTCGCGGCTTGCCGACGCGATCGTGGTCCGGCATCACGAATGCTCCGCCGCGGCCCGCATGGCCGCGACTTCGGTCGTTCCGGTGGTCAATGCCGGCGATGGCTGGAACGAACATCCGAGCCAGGCCCTGATCGACATTCACGCGATGCGGCGTGGCCTCGGGACCTTGCGCGGAAAGAGCATCGCCTTCGGTGGCGATCCGCGCGGCAGGGTGGTGCGCTCGCTCGTTCAGCTGCTCCGCTTCGAGGGGCCGCGTGAAATCGTTTTCTGCCCGCCGGCGCATTACGAAATTCCGGAAGATATCGTGACGGCCGTCGCAGAGTACCAGATCCGGCTGCGCGTCATCAGCGATATCGATACAGCGCTGGTCGAATGCGACGCCGTGATGATGGCGCCATATGACATGTCGGCCATCGGCGAGCCGCCTGCATCGGGCTACGTATCGCCGCACTTCACGCCCAAGCAGTTCGCCGTCACCGCGGAAAAAATCGAGCGGCTTGATTCCAAGGCGTTGCTGTATCATCCACTTCCACGGTTCGACGAAATCGATCCGTCCTGCGACGCACTGCCGAATGCGATGTATTTCGAGCAGATCCGCCTCTCGAAATTCATGCGCATGGCGGTGCTGGAGCGGCTGATGACGGCGAACTGAGGCCGGACCGGCAGGCTGTCAGCTAAGTGCGACCTTGCGGCGACCGGCCACCGGCGCCGCAAGCGTGGTCGCGACCGGAAAGATCGGCTCCTTGATCAGCTTGCGCAGCTGTCGCGCCGGCAATGGCCTGCTGAACAGATAGCCCTGAATTGCGTTGATGCCGAACCTGCGCAAGTGCTCCAACTGCACTTCGGTCTCGACGCCCTCGGCGATACATTCCATGCGCAGATCCCTCGCGACCTGCGCAGTTCCATTGACGATCGCCGATGTGCGCGGCGACTCGTCGACCTTCTGCGAGAATTTGCGGTCGATCTTGATCTTCGAGAACGGGAAATCGTTCAGATAGGCCAGCGAGGCAAAGCCGGTACCGAAATCATCGAGCGATATCCCGATCCGCATGCTGCGCAGTTCCTCGAGAATGCCGAGGGTCGCCGCATTGTCGTCGATAAACACGGATTCGGTGATTTCAAGATCGAGCCGGCTTGGCGGCAGGCCGGACTCCGCCAGTGCCGCGCTCACGCGGTCGACGATTTCGCGGCCGTGGCGGAACTGAACCGGAGACAAATTCACGGACACCTTGACATCGGCGCCCCAATGGGTCGCCTCCATGCAAGCCTTGGTCAAGACCCATTGTCCGATCGAAACAATCAGTCCGGTCGCTTCGGCGATCGGGATAAACACATCCGGCGCGATCGGACCCAGTTCCGGATGGTTCCAGCGCAACAGCGCCTCGCAGCAGATGGCGCGTCCGGATCTCGGATCGACGATCGGCTGATACACGACATCGAGCTCTCCCCTGCCGAGCGCCCGCTGGAGGTCGTGTTCGAGGGCGACGCGGCTCTCGTATTCGAGGGAGAGCTCGGCTGTATATTCGACGATCCGGCCACGTCCGGTCTTCTTGGCCTCGTAAAGCGCAAGGTCGGCGTTGCGCAACAACGCATCCATAGTGGAGTTGGGTTGCGCGAGGGCACAGCCGATGCTCGCCCCGCAGATGCTGCGGGTCATTTCGATGGCGAATGGATCAGTAAACTTCGCCTGAATGTTTCGCGCCACTGCGGTCGCATCGATGGCGCGGTTTCCGACCAGCATCACGAGGAATTCGTCGCCGCCGACGCGCGAGACCTCGTCGCCCGGACGCAAGGCGGAGCGGATCCGATCTGCGGCCTCCTTCAGAACGGCGTCGCCAACGGGATGTCCGAGCGTATCGTTGATATCCTTGAACCGGTCGAGATCGATGGCGATCAGCGCAATCTCGTTCCTCGCAGGCAGGACGAATTGTGCTTCGAGCAGATTGAGGAACGCCGCACGGTTCCACAGCCCCGTCAGCGCGTCGCGCTGGGCCAGGGTCTCGATCCGCCGAAAGGCCTGATGGCGCGACACCAGGTTGTCATACACGCTCCGGCAGATGACGATCGAACCGACATAAAGGGCGCCGATGAACAGCGCGAGGACCAGATGGGCGACGTCGGCGCGCAGGATCAGCGCCAGCGTGAACGGCAGGCAGGTGAAGCTGACCTGACCGATGGTAATGAGCGGCCGGCTCGCATTGCGCGATGATACGCCCGCGATATAGCCGATCACACAGCAGCCGACGAGAATCTCGATGTCGGTCCCCGGATGAACCGTAACCGCGTATGCGCCGGCAATTCCGACCAGGGCCGAGAATGCCCAGGCGCCGAGCAACGCGATCAGTTCCCAGCGCTTGAGCGCATTCAGGTCGTCGGGATCGTGTTCGACCCGGTGATAGAAGCTCGCCGCAACGCTGCGCGCGACGCCGATCAGCACGAAGCCCGCAGCGATACTCGCAAAGACCAGATCGCCGCTGAGGAGCCAGGCAACCACCGTGACCGCGCAGGCTGCGGCAGTGGCCATGAACAGCGGCTTCGCCGTGCTGGTCGCGCCATAAAGGGCGCGCACCAGTTCGAAGTGCAAGACCGGATCAGGAGCCGAGCCGTTCAGACGGTCGACGAACCGGGATATGGCTGCCGCGAGCCTCATGAACAGCGTCCGATCGGGCCTTGGCCCGCGTGATTTCAGCCCGCATTATTCTGGTGATTTGTTAAGGAATCGCCCTTTCATAGCGGTTAAAGACGGCTGTCTGCGCAGCGCGGAAGCTTTGTCGGTTTTTTCGGAAAACAGATCGTTACGACCATCGACGCTCGCGCGTCATCCCGGTGCTAGCGGTGGAATCTCATTGAGGCACGATCGCGCAACCAATGATTGTACAATGTCTGCCGCACACTTATCGCGGCGGTCGCTGCCTAGCGTGCACCGATGCGCCGCGCGAAGATGAGCGCGATCAGGCTGATGATGCCTGACAGCATCAGGTAAAAGGCGGGCGCCAGCTTGTTCCCTGAAATCAGGATCAGCCATGCGCTGAGGAACGGCGCGAGACCGCCGAAGATCGCGACGCCGAACGCGTAGCTGATCGACAGCCCCGTCGTTCGCATCCGCGCCGGGAACAATTCCGACATCAAGGCAGCGAGCGGGCCCATATAGGCGGCCATGAGCACGCCAAAGACGCCCTGGACGATGAGCAGCGTCTGCAGATTAGGCGACGCGGCAAGCCAGGCGAACATCGGATAGAACAGGACCACCATCGCCGCTGCCGATACGAAGGTGATCGGCAGGCGGCCGTGACGGTCGGACAGCGCCCCGAACAGCGGGATCAGCACCACCTGGATGACGCCGACCAGCATTCCGCCAAGGAAGCCAACCGAGGTCGTCAATCCAAACTGGCGAGTGGCATAGGTGGGCATGTAGAGCACGACCGTGTACATGGATACGGTGCAAAGCGCGACCGCGCCCAGAGAGATCAGCAATCGCCTGCGGCCGTCCGAAAACGCCTCCCGCAGCGGCGACTCGCTGACCCGCATGCCCTTGAATTCCATGGTCTCGTCGACATGACGGCGGATGTACCAGGCCACCGGCCCGATCAGCAGGCCGATGAGGAACGGAATTCGCCAGCCCCAGCTTTCGATCTGCGCCTGCGTGAGCGTGGTTGTCAGACCAACGCCAACCGCCGTCGCCAGAACCGTGGTGAAGCCTTGACTTGCGAACTGCCAACTCGCGAAGAAACCGCGCCTTTCCGGATTCTGCTCCGCAAGAAAGGCCGTCGCGCTGCCAAATTCGCCACCGGCGGAAAAGCCTTGCACAAGCCGCGCAATCAGAATGAGCAACGGGGCGAGGATGCCGACAGCGGCATAGGTCGGCGCCAAGGCAATGATCGCCGTTCCCGTCATCATCATCAGAATGGTGAGCGTGAAGGCTGACTTGCGTCCGTGGCGGTCCGCATAATTGCCGATCACGATCGCGCCCAGCGGGCGCATGAAGAAAGGCACGCCGAATGTGGCAAGCGCCAACAGCAGCGAGACGGCTTCGTTGTCGGTCGGAAAAAACAGCTTCGCCATGGTGATGGCGAAGAACCCGTAGATAATGAAGTCGAACCACTCGAGCGCGTTGCCGATCGAGGCTGCAGCCACTGCGCGCACGCGTCGGGCGTCACGGGTCGATTTGCCCATTGTGGTCGCCGTCATCCGCAACACCTCCCCAGCCTCGCAACAAGGCTACCGCGATTCATATGTGAGTCGGGCTCCTCATGCCTCAACATTGCGCTAAAACGACCTGTCAGGGTCGCGATTTTCAGATGTTCGCAATGCACAAAATCTGTGAGCTCCGACACGACGCGTCCTGAATTTTGACTATTCGCCGGACTTGAACGACAGATCTCAAGCGCCCAGCAGGAATCGAGCGACCATGCAGCCTTTCGTCTATAACGCACTCCCCTCTCGCGTCATTTTCGGCAGCGGCACCATTGCGAAACTGAAGGCCGAACTGGAGCGCGCGGGCTGCAGCCGGGCGCTGCTGCTCAGCACACATGAGCAGGCCGAGAGCCTGCATGCCATTGCGGCGTTGCTCGGCCCGCTCGCGGCCGGCACCTTTACGCAGGCTGCGATGCATACGCCGACCGAGGTCACGGAGCGCGCCTTGAGCCTCGTTCAGGAGTGCCAGGCCGATTGCACCGTATCGTTCGGCGGAGGGTCTTCGACCGGTCTTGGGAAGGCGATTGCGCTGCGCACCGACCTCATGCAAATCGCAGTGCCGACGACCTATGCCGGGTCCGAAGTCACGCCGATCATCGGCGAGACCAAGGACGGGGTGAAAGTCACCCAACGCACCCTCAAGGTACTGCCCGAAATCGTGATCTACGATGTGGACTTCACGCTCAGCTTGCCGCCACACCTGTCGGTGACCTCCGGTACCAACGCGATCGCGCATGCGGTGGAGGCACTCTATGCGCAAGACCGCAATCCGGTGATCTCGATGATGGCCGAGCAGGCGATCGGCGCGATGGGACGCGCCCTGCCCGCGATCCTGGCCGACCCGCAGAACCGCGAGGCGCGCGCCGAGGCGCTGTATGGCGCCTGGCTTTGCGGGGTCTGTCTCGGCTCGGTCGGCATGGCGCTGCACCACAAGCTCTGCCATGTCATCGGCGGCGCATTCGATCTGCCGCATGCCGATACGCACACGGTGATCCTGCCCTATGCGATGGCCTACAACGCCAAGGCCGCGCCCGAGGCCGATGCGGCAGTCGCGCGTGCGCTCGGAGGCAAAGACGGGACATCAGCCCTCGTCGATCTGGCGACACGGCTTGGCAGTCCGCGCAGTCTCAAATCCCTCGGCATGCCGGAAGCCGGAATCGATCGGGCGGCCGATCTCGCGGTACAGAATCCGTACTGGAATCCGCGGCCGATCGAACGGACAGCGGTCCGCGCCCTGATCGCGGCTGCCTGGGCGGGTGCGACACCCGCGGCTCTGGATTGATGCGGACATTCGCACCGCGGCGCAATGAGGCGTAGACCCGGAAGCCGGGATACCCGGTCAGCGCCAGACGTTGCTCTCTCGCTCGCGGCCCCCGACCATCGCCGCCCAATAGGCCGCGCCCGCCGCAAGCACGGAAAGCGCGCCGATCAGGAAGGCGATCCCGGCCGCGGTTTTTCGGGCAGTATTGGCGGCTTCCTTCGCACGTTCGATGGCCGCGTCGACGCGCTTGCGCGCCTCCTCAGGCGGAATACGTGCCTCGGCGGCAACCAGGCGCGCAACATAGTCCCGATCCTCATTGGAGATTTCGCCACGCGTCAAAGCGCTGGCGCTGAGAACACGCGCGATCTCCGCGCGCGCATCGCGCGGCGCTGCGTCGCTCCCCGGCTCAGCCGCACCGCTGCGCAGCATGCGATCGATCGCGTCCGAGACGCCGTCACTGCGCGCCGCAGCCGCAGCGGCCCCGCCGGCGGCATTTGAAACACCCGAAACAACACTAGCCGTAGACCAGTAGGCAATCGCCACGCCGATCAGAAGCGCCAGCGCCCACATCAGCAAACCATGCGCACCATCGCGCGACTGGCGCTCCTCGGTGGAGGCCGCCGCCCCCGCCGGACGCCGGTATCGACCGGCAAAATAACCGCCAATGAGAAAAGAGCCGATCATGACGAAGGATATGTAGGCCGCTCCGATGATCGTCAGCGTCATGCCGGAGGGATTGTTCCAGCTATAGGGCGATACCGACGCAATGCCCGCTGCCGAGCCGAACGCAAACAGCACGAAGGACAATGCGGTGGCGATCAACGCGCCTCCGATAATGGCGCCCCAGTCGAAATTCGTGGTTCGGTCGCTGGGCATCGCGACGACGGTCGTTGTGTCGGTCATCTTCCCATTCCTTAGCGGAGACCGAGGAAGCTGAGCACGGCCATGATCACGACGATCAGACCAATGATGTAGATAATAGAGTGCATCGTTTCCTCCGGGTGGCCTCAGCCAACTCTGAGGCAGGAGGGAAAGTTCCTCGGCGGCGGATTGGGACGTGCCGCCCGCATACCCAACTGCGATGCGGAACCCGGGACGACCGCTTGCCGGCGGAGCGGCGGGCGTTGCCGCACCCGGATCGTGGGATCAGTCGGGCGCCAAAAGCGGCGGCACGGCCCTTGGAGGCAGGACCCTTCGTCCGAAGGCTTCGCGCTTTCTGGAAGTATCGAAGTCACGCGTCCGGCAGACGGCCTATCCTCTTCCTCACATGCCCAGCGGACGCACCCTCCTTCAATCCCCGGACGCGCCGGATGCAGCCAGCAGGTTGCGCAATGGAAAGGCTCCCGCCTCGGCGCCGTGCGCTGCGAGAACCGCCGAGACATTGTTGCGCGCTGCAGCGATCGGGTCTGCCGTAGAACGCCCGATGGTCGCGGCCGACCGGAAAAGCAGCGCCTGCTCGATCTGCTCTGCGAACAGTTCCGCGTCGGCAACCCGCTGGCGCAGCGCCTGCACTGCCTGATCGGCGATCTCCGGCATCACCTTCAATCCGCGGCGCACCGCTCGCAACGGCTGCACCACCTCGGCCGACCAGGTCGCGACGGCCCTCTCGATCAGACCGATATCCGCGCTGTCCAGAGCAGTTCCGCGGATCGCCCCGAGCCAGGCGGCATACAAAAGGACATTCACGTCGATGCCGAGCCTGTCCTGAACCTCCAGGCATTCTTCGGCAACGCCCGGCATCGCGTAGACCCGTAAAGAAAACCGCCAGAACGGGTTATCGGTCTCGAGGGGCGTCATCTCGGTTTAGCCGTCGCCGCGCTTGCGCGCTTTCCCGCTCCAGCGCCTCACCGTGCCGAGGTCGATGTCGAACAGATCAAGCACCCGCCCGAGCGTGTGATCGATCATCTCGTCGATCGACTTGGGACGCGCATAAAAGGCCGGCACCGGCGGATAGACGATCGCCCCGGCCTCGGTGGCCGCCGCCATGCTCCGGATATGTCCGAGATGCAGCGGCGTCTCGCGCAACATCAGGACAAGGCGTCGCCTCTCCTTGAGACAAACATCCGCCGCTCGCGACACCAGATTGCTGGTCACACCGCTCGCGATTTCGGACATCGTCTTGATTGAGCAGGGTGCCACAATCATGCCGAGCGTCCTGAAGGATCCGCTCGAACAGGCGGCACCGACGTCCTGTTCCGGATACGTGACAGTGGCGAGCTGCTCGAGATACTCGACGGCGACGTCGGTTTCGTAGGAGAGCGTCATGCGCGCCGCCCGCGACACGACGAGATGGGTCTCGATATCGGAGTCTTTCAGCAGCTCCAGCAGGCGGATCCCGTAGATCGCCCCCGACGCTCCGCTGATGCCGACCAACAAGCGTTTAGCTGTCAAACAAATCTCCCGAGGCAAACGCGCGACGACGCGACTACATGCGAGAGACGCAGATGTCGATGCGCGCGTCACACCGGACGGCGGCCCTCCCGTTTCAGCTACGCTCATAACGGGGTCGGTCGCAGGGCTCAAGAAGCGATGGCGGGGCACGGTTCCGGCCAAGCCGGCGTCAGGACTCGCCGCGGTCGGGCTTGTCCGGCGGTGAGGACCCGGCCGGATGCCGATAGGACAGCACGAGATCGCAGCGCAGGCAGGTGAAAGTATCGTAGCCGGCTCCCACCTCCGACCGTTCGGCCTGCATGGTAATCTTGCAGCGCGGACAGAGCCTTAGCGGGGGCAATTCCTGATTCATCAGGAAACCCTGACCGGTTTTTCCGAGCCGGCCTTGATCGGGATCAATTTCCCCGCGCCATTGGCGGTCAGGATGACTGGATCAGCAAGACCATGCGCACCAGTTCGGACAGGCTCCCGGCCTGCATCTTGCTCATGACATTGGCGCGGTAGACCTCGACGGTTCGCGGGCTGATGCCGAGATCATGCGCGATCGTCTTGTTTGGGAGGCCTGCGACAAGCCCGTCCAGGACCTGACGCTCGCGCTGCGACAGGCTTTCCAGCCGTTCCTCGATCTCATTGCGCCGGCCGATGCGTTCGCTTTCGGCTTGTCGCGTCGCCAGTGCCGATCGGACGGCAGCGAGTATCCGCTCGTCATCGAACGGCTTTTCGAGGAAATCGATGGCGCCGGCTTTCATGGCCTCGACCGCCAGTTGAATATCGCCATGCCCGGTCATCACGACCACCGGCAGCGCGCAGGACGAGCCGCGCATGCGCCGGAGCAGTTCGAGGCCGCTCATGTCCGGCATGCGCACGTCGGTAATCACGCAGCCGTTGGTGTCCCGGGCGAGCGTTTCCAGGAAATGCGTGGCCGACTGATACGCGATGACATCGAAATCGGCGGACCGCAGCAGAAACGAGAGCGAATCGCGGACCGCCTCGTCGTCATCGATGATGTGGACGAGATTTGCTTCAGACATCGCGGATTTCCTCGCTGCCGGCGAGCTTGAGGGTCAAGTGAAAAACCGTCCCACCGCCCGGGTTGGGCTCGGCCCACAGCCGGCCGCCATGCGCTTCGATGATGGTCTTGGAGATCGAGAGGCCGACACCCATGCCATGTTGCTTGGTGGTCACGAAAGGCTGGAAGAGCTGGGGAAGGATCTCGGATGACAAGCCGCTTCCGGTGTCCGAAACACTGACCCGGACCATCCGCTGAGCCTCGGCGCTGGACGAGATGACGAGTTGCCGCGTGGCCGTGTCCGCCATCGCTTCTATGGCATTGCGGATGAGGTTCAGCACCACCTGCTGCACCTGCACCTTGTCGGCGAACACCAGATCGCTGCCGGCGTCGAGATCGAACCGCACTTTCACGCCCTGGTCCTTGGCCCCGACCAGCGCCAGCGCGCTCGCCTCTTCGAGCAGCTTCGACAGGCTCTCCACCTTTCGCTCGGCCTCGCCGCGGGCGACGAAATTACGAAGCCGCGAAATGATCTGCCCGGCGCGCAACGACTGATCGCTGGCCTTGTCCAGCGCCTCGGCCACCAGCGCCGGCGCGTTCTGGGTCTCTCCATTGAGGATGCGCCGCGCGCCCTTGAGATAATTCGAGATCGCGGACAATGGCTGGTTCAGTTCGTGCGCCAGCGTCGAGGCCATTTCGCCCATCGCCGTCAGCCGCGAGATATGGATGAGTTCGGACTGCAGTTCCTGCAGCCGGCCTTCGGTCTTCTGGCGCTCGGTCAGGTCCCGGATGAAACCGGTGAAGAACAGCTTCTCGTTCGCCTTCATTTCGCCGACCGCGAGCTCCATCGGGAAGGTCGATCCGTCCTTGCGCTCGCCGACCACGACCCGGCCGACACCGATGATCTTGCGTTCGCCGGTCCGCAGATAGCGCTCCAGATAGCCGTCATGGCTCTCACGATAGGGCGATGGCATCAGCATGCTGACATTCCTGTCGAGCACATCGCTCGCCTTGTAGCCGAACAGGCGTTCCGCCGCCTTGCTGAAGGACTGAATCCTGCCCTTCGGATCGATCACGATCATCGCGTCCGGAACCGTCTCGAGGATCGACTTCAGATGCGCCTCACGCGCCACAAGGTCGAGATTGGTGGCTTCCACCGCCCGCCACGCCCGCTGAACCCGTCCGCCAAGCCAGGCGAGTCCGAAACCGATTACAAGAAAGGCCGCCGCGTTCACGACGTCGGTTCGCGACAGCGTTCCGCTGGCCAGCCATATCTCGACGCTGACGATCAGGCCGGTGGCGATGCATCCGGGCCATGGCCCGCCAACCGCGCTGATCACAAGGACCACGGGCACCAGGAACAGATAGACCGATCCGCCCTCGACCTGCGGAAACAACAGCACGCGGGCGGTCAGGACGAGCGCAATGATCAGCGCCGTCAGGCTATCGACGATCCATTTCCGGGGCAGGCCGACCGCCATGAACGAGCTAATTCCGCATTATTTACAATAGCCTAGTCGATTAACCCGGAACTTTCAACGAAGCACCTCCGGGATTTCCCTTAGGTGGAATATCCGAATTTCCGAAAGCGTCCCTGCCTCCTAACAAAGCGATATCGATTTCAGGAGAGCACGCCATGCACGCCGAGGCAGCCACCCGATCGCAGATCGTCAACCGCGCTTCCACGTCCGCTTGCGCGCCCGATCAATCGGCGCAGGCCCTGTTCGGATCGATCGAATTGACCGGCGCGCGGATGTCATTCGCCAAGGACGGTGAAATCTACGGAGAGAACGAGCCGGCCGATTACGTCTACAAGGTTCTGACCGGCTCGGTGCGGGTTTACAAGATCCTGCAGGATGGCCGCCGCCAGATCGAAGCATTCTACTTTCCCGGCGACGTGTTCGGCATCGAGCTCGGCTCGCTTCACGCCTCGTCGGCCGAGGCGGTCTCGGCCTGCACGATTGCCGTGGTCCGGCGCTCGACGCTGCTCGCGGCCGCGGCAAGGGATGCCGGGGTTTCCAACCGCCTCTGGTCGTATACCGCTCACGAACTCGAACAGGCGAGGCGCCATGCCATGCTTCTTGTCAAGACAGCGCAGGAGCGCGTCGCTTCGTTCCTGATCGAGCTGTCCAGCCGGCTGAAAGGCGAAGCCGTCGAGCTGCCGATGTCGCGGCAGGATATCGCCGATTATCTTGGACTCACGATCGAAACGGTCTCGCGGACGCTCACGCAGTTTCAGCAATCGTCGGCGATCGAACTTGCCACCTCGCGCCGCATGATCCTTCGCAACCGGCAGGCGTTGATCAACCTCGATTCCTGACCGCAACGCGCAACCGGCGCCCTTAAGACGAGCGCCGCAGGCAGGCGGCACCAGTCCGGGCGAAGCGGCCCCGGCTCGGGACAAAGAAAAAAGAGCGGCTCTGCGGAGCCGCTCTTTTTTGTTTCGTTGCCGGGGCGCAGATCAATCCGAGGTAAGGTCAGCGCAGCGAATTCAGGAACGCGATGAAATCGGCGACCTGATCGCCGTCGAAACGAAATTCCGGCATGCTCGGATGGCCGGTGACGATGCCTTCCGCGAGCGCTTCCTGCAGGCTTTCCACCGGATACCTCTTGTGCAGATCGCGAAACGGCGGCGCATCCTTCAGCGGGCTCGGGCTGACCTTGTCGATGGCGTGGCAATTCACGCAATAGGTCCGGGCGATCACGACCCCGCGCTGCGCGCTTTGCGCCATCGCCGGGGACGGCCACAGACCCGCCGCGACACAGGCCGCCCCGGCGACATTCGCCAGGGCGGTCATGTTGCGACATCTCAGTGACATTTCGCGGCGCCCAGCGCCTCGATCGTCAACTGGTTCGGACAATAGGCCGGCCAGCTCGCAGCCTTTGGCTGGTCTTCCAGCTCGTGAGCGCACTTCGCCTTGCTGTCGCAGAGCGTGCAGCACCGCTGCATGTCGCGCATGACCGCCGAATCGATCGAGCGCGCATCGACCTTTGCCTGTTCGAGACGCCGGTAAAGCAGCGAGGCTGCATCGCCGGATTGCTTGGCGAGTTCCTGAACCTCTCCGAAACTCAATCCTGCATCCCGCACCATGCGTCCGAGCTCGCCCTCACCCAGAGCCTGCAACTCCGCGATTGCCGCGCGACGCTTGCGATAACGATTCCACGCTTCCCCGATCGAACGGAAAAGCCCGAAACTTTGCGAGGCTGATTGGATCGTCATGGGCCACCTCCTGAGTGCTGGCGACCTTTCTCGCAAGATCCGCCAATGCCGGCGTTGCGTTGGATCAACCGCGGCCACCAATTTTTTGGAGCGCGATTGACCTCGATCAACGTCGCAGCAGCGTGAATTGACCATGCCTACTCCGAACCCGAACAGCGACGTCCAGCGCAAGGTCCCCATGCCGAAGACAATGGTTGGCTCTCTCAAATCAATGAGCGTGAGCGAAGGCGCGCTCGCGCTCACCTTCGCTGTGACCGCGTTCGTATCGTTCTTTATCGCGGCAATGGCGCATACGCCGGAATATGCGTTTCATGCCTCGCTGTTCGCGGCGGGAAGCGCTGCTGCGGTGTTCGCGATCGTCGAGCGCTATTTCAACCGACCGGCGGCGCCCGTGCCCTCGCACATTGACGGCAAGCCCAACTACAATATGGGCCCGGTCAAGTTTGCGACCGTGGCCGCCGTGATCTGGGGCATCGCCGGATTCACGGTCGGCGTCTGGGCCGCGCTCGAACTGGCCTTCCCGGTTCTCAATTTCGATCTGCCCTGGCTTTCCTTCGGCCGCATCCGCCCGCTGCACACCTCCGCGGTGATCTTCGCCTTTGGCGGCAACGTGCTGATCGGGACATCGTTCTATGTCGTGCAGCGAACCTGCCGGGCGCGTCTCGCCGGCGACCTTGCACCCTGGTTCGTCGTGCTCGGCTACAACTTCTTCATCGTCGTGGCCGGCACCGGCTATCTGCTCGGCATTACGCAGAGCAAGGAATATGCCGAGCCCGAATGGTACGCGGACCTCTGGCTCACGATCGTGTGGGTCGTGTACCTCATGGTGTTCCTGGTCACGCTGATGCGGCGGAAAGAGCCGCACATCTATGTCGCGAACTGGTTCTATCTCGCCTTCATCGTGACCATCGCGGTCCTGCATCTTGGCAACAATGCCGCGATCCCGGTGTCGGTGTTCTCGCCGAAATCCTACATCGTCTGGTCGGGCGTGCAGGATGCCATGGTGCAGTGGTGGTACGGCCACAATGCCGTCGGCTTCTTCCTCACCGCCGGCTTCCTCGCCATCATGTATTATTTCATCCCGAAGCGGGCGGACCGGCCGATCTATTCCTATCGGCTGTCGATCATCCACTTCTGGGCGCTGATCTTCATCTATATCTGGGCCGGCCCGCACCATCTGCACTACACCGCCCTGCCCGACTGGGCGCAGACCCTCGGCATGACCTTCTCGATCATGCTGTGGATGCCGTCATGGGGCGGCATGATCAATGGAATCATGACGTTGTCGGGGGCGTGGGACAAACTGCGCACCGATCCGGTGCTGCGCATGCTGGTGGTGTCGGTCGCCTTCTATGGCATGTCGACTTTCGAGGGGCCGCTCATGTCGATCAAGGCGGTCAACTCGCTCTCGCATTACACCGACTGGACCATCGGACACGTGCATTCCGGCGCGCTCGGCTGGGTCGGATATGTGTCGTTCGGGGCGATATACTGCCTGGTGCCGTGGCTGTGGAACAGGCGCGAGCTCTACTCGCTCAAGCTCGTCAACTGGCACTTCTGGATCTCGACCATCGGCATCGTGCTCTACATCTCGGCAATGTGGGTGTCGGGCATCCTGCAGGGCCTGATGTGGCGCGCCTATACGAGCCTCGGCTTCCTCGAATATTCCTTCATCGAGACGGTCGAGGCGATGCACCCCTTCTACGTCATCCGCGCGATCGGCGGCATCCTGTTCCTGATCGGCGCGCTGATCATGGCCTTCAACATCTGGATGACCATCGCTTCCCCTGAACAGGAAGCGGCCCGGCAGATCGATTCCGCCGCGCTGGTTCCGGCGGAGTAACGCACATGTCTCTCTGGGCAAGACACGCCATCTTCGAGAAGAACTCGATCGCTCTTCTGATCGGCGTTCTGATCGTGATCTCGATCGGCGGCCTCGTCGAGATCGTGCCGCTGTTCTATCTCAAGAGCACGATCGAAAAGGTCTCCGGTGTGCGTCCCTACACCCCGCTCGAGCTTGCGGGACGCAACATCTATGTCCGCGAGGGCTGCTACAACTGCCACTCGCAGATGATCCGGACCATGCGCGACGAAGTCGAGCGCTACGGACATTACTCGCTCGCCGCCGAAAGCATGTATGACCGGCCGTTTCAGTGGGGATCGAAGCGTACCGGCCCGGACCTTGCACGCGTCGGCGGCAAGTATTCCGACGAATGGCACAGGGACCATCTCAACGCGCCGAAATCGGTGGTGCCCGGCACGGTGATGCCGGCCTATCCCTGGCTCGCACGCACCGAACTCGACTTCAGGCATATCGCCGACGACCTCAAGGTGCAGTCCGTGCTTGGCGTTCCCTACTCGCAGGACATGATTGCGAACGCCCAGGCCGATTTGCGCGCACAGGCCGCCGCCGATCATCCGGACGCCGAGGCGATGCAGAAGCGCTATCCGAACGCGCAGGCGCGCGACTACGACGGCAATCCGAACGCCATCTCCGAAGCGGATGCGCTGATCGCGTACCTGCAGATGCTTGGCACGCAAGTGAACTTCAAGCTCTACGACAACAAAGCCAATATTCGCTGAGGCAACGATGGCCGAAACCTACAAGATGCTCGCCGAATTCGCGCAGACCTGGGGCCTCGCCTATTTCCTGGCGGTGTTTCTCCTGGTCCTGGTTTACGTGTTCTGGCCGTCGAACAAAAAGAAGTTCGACGAGGCCGCGCGCATGCCGCTGCGGGAGGATTGAGCGATGGCCAGGCGCGAGATCGATCCGATCAGCGGGACCGAGACCACCGGACATGAATGGGACGGCATCAAGGAACTGAACAATCCGCTGCCGCGCTGGTGGTTGTGGATGTTCTACGTCACGATCGTCTGGTCGGTCGGATACTGGATCGTCTACCCGTCCTGGCCGCTGATCACCTCCTATACGCAAGGCGTTGTCGGCTGGAATTCGCGGTCGGCCGTCGCCGAAGACCTCGCGGCATTGCGCGCAACGCGCGCCGTGATGGCCGACCGCATCGCGGTGGCCTCGCTCGACGAGATCCTCGTCGACCAGCAGATGCTGGACTTTGCGCGCGCGCAGGGCCGCGCGGCCTTTGCCGATAACTGCGCGCCCTGCCATGGCGCCGGCGGTGGTGGCGCAAAGGGCTATCCCAACCTGAACGACGACGACTGGCTCTGGGGCGGCAAGCTCGCCGACATCGAACACACGATCCGGCATGGTGTGCGAACGTCCGACGACAAGGCGCGGCAGGGATCGATGCCCGCTTTCGGACGCGACAAGCTGCTCGAACCGGCGGACATTTTGGCGGCGGCCGATTTCACCCGTTCACTGTCCGGCCTGCCTGTTGCACCGGGAGCCGATCTCGCGCGGGGGAGGAAAGTGTTCGCCGACAATTGTGCGGCCTGTCACGGCGAAAACGGCAAGGGAAATCGCGAGATCGGTGCGCCGGACCTGACGGACCAGATCTGGCTCTACGGCTCCGGCCGGGACGTCATCGCCGAGGGCATCGCCAATGGCCGCGGCGCGGTGATGCCGGCCTGGGCGCCACGGCTCGACGACACCACCATCAAATCGCTCTCGGTCTATGTCCACAGCCTGGGCGGCGGCCAGAAGTAATCGTCATGGTTGAAATCGTCATCGACCATCGGAAGAAGGCGAAAGCAGGGATCGAGCCCCGCTCAAACCGGGATGGCGCTCGGCTGCCGGTCGATGACATCCCTGAGCTCGAACCACCGCTCTACGCCGCGCGCCGCAAGATCTATCCCCAGAGCGTTCGCGGCACCTTCCGTCGCATCAAATGGGCGGTGCTCATCGTAACGCTCGGAATCTATTACTTCCTGCCATTCGTGCGCTGGAACAGGGGGCCGGACGCGCCCGACCAGGCGGTGCTGATCGACTTCCCGGGCCGCCGCTTCTATTTCTTCTTCATCGAAATCTGGCCCCAGGAAGTCTACTTCTTCACCGGACTGCTGATCATCGCCGCGATGGCGCTGTTCCTCATGAACGCGCTCGCTGGCCGCGTGTGGTGCGGCTATCTTTGTCCGCAGACGGTCTGGACCGATCTGTTCCTCGCCATCGAGCGTTTCGTTGAGGGCGACCGCCGCCAGCAGATGCAGACGGATGCGGGGCCATGGACCGCGGGCCGCATCGCGCGCAAGGGCGTGAAGCATGTCCTCTGGCTGATGGTCGCATGGTGGACCGGCGGCGCCTGGGTGCTGTATTTCTCCGATGCGCCTACGCTGGTGACGGATCTCGCGACCGGCCAGGCACCGCTAATCGCCTATGGCTGGATCGCCATGCTCACGGGCACAACCTATGTGCTCGCAGGACACATGCGCGAGCAGGTCTGCACTTATATGTGCCCGTGGCCGCGCATCCAGGCCGCCCTGACCGACGAATATGCGCTGAACGTCACCTATCGCTACGACCGCGGCGAGCCGCGCGCGTCGGTGAAGAAGAGCGAGCAGCTTCGGCTCGAAGGGCTGCCGGCCGGTGATTGCATCGACTGCCGGCAATGCGTGAATGTCTGTCCGACCGGCATCGACATCCGCAACGGCGCCCAGCTCGAATGCATCCAGTGCGGCCTGTGTATCGACGCCTGCGACAATGTGATGGAGAAGATCGGCCGTCCGACGCGGCTGATCGGCTACGACAGCGAAGTCAACCTGCAGCGCCGCCTCGCCGGCGAGCCCCCGGTCTCCAAGATCGTGCGGACCCGCACCGTCATGTATGCGCTGATCATCGCTGCGGTCGGCGGCATCATGCTCTACGCGCTGCTGACCCGGCACGCCTTCGACGTGAGCGTCATCCACGACCGGAACCCGGTCTTCGTGCGAATGGCGGATGGCGCGATCCGCAACGGCTATACCATGCGGATTCTCAACAAGCGGCACGAGACGCGGCGCTTCGCGGTGTCGATCATGGGCGTGCCCGCGTCGGTCATCGAGATCGTCGGGTTGCCGCTTGGCGCAGCCCAAAACGTGGAGGTCGGACCGGATCAGTCGCGCGAATTCCGCGTGCTGGTCAACAATTACGAGTTCGCTCCGCCCGCCTCCTCGCCGATCACCTTTCACATCCTTGATCTGCAATCGCGCGAATGGGCGCAGACGCGCGATCATTTCCGTGCACCGGAGCGGCCCAGATGAGCGGAAACGTCGTCACCCCCAGGTCGTCGCGCGAACTGACCGGCAGGACCGTGCTGATCTGCTTCGTTGGATTTTTCGGTGTTGTAGCGACGGTGAATGCGATCATGATCCGCGCCGCTGTCAGCACCTTCGCGGGCGCCGAGACATCGTCCGCCTACAAGACGGGTCTTGCCTACAAGCAGGAGGAAGCGGCAGCCTCCGCGCAAGCCGCGCTGAACTGGCAGGTCGACGGACGGATTGTCCGCACGCCGTCCGGCGCCGCCGAACTCGCCGTCAATGTGAAGGACAGCACCGGCGCGCCGGTCCACGGCATCCGGATCGACGCGCGCCTGGCGCATCCGGTGAACGCGCGGCTCGACCATCACATTGCCGTCACGCGCATGGCGGATGGCAGTTTTCGCGGCATTGCCGAGACCGCACCCGGACAATGGACCTTGACTCTCGACGTGATGCGCGACGACGCTCGCATATACCGTACGAAAAGCCGCGTGGTGCTGAAATGACCGCGAACGCCCGAGCCGACTATTCGCATTATACGCGCCGCTCCGCCGACGGCGTCGCAACCATGGACGTGGTCGTCGACGGCATTCATTGCGGCGGCTGCATCGGCCGGATCGAGCGCTCGCTCAAGGCGGTGCAGGGCGTTGCCGACGCGCGCCTGAACTTCACCAGCCGCCGCCTGACGCTGACCTGGACCAATCCGGCTTTCGATCCAGGTGACGCCCTCAGGGTTCTGGAGCGGATGGGCTATCAAGCCAATCCGTTCCGCCAGCAGTCGGGCGAAGAGCAGGACATCGCCCAGTCGAAATTCCTGCTGCGCTGCCTCGCAGTGTCCGGTTTCGCGGCGATGAATATCATGCTGCTCTCGGTGTCGGTCTGGTCCGGCAACGTGACCGACATCACGCCCGAGACCCGCGACCTGTTCCACTGGCTGTCGGCGGCGATCGCGCTTCCGGCAGCGGCCTATGCCGGTCAGCCCTTCTTCCGCAGCGCATGGACCGCCCTGAAGGCGCGCCGCACCAATATGGACGTGCCGATCTCGCTCGGAATTCTGCTCGCGCTCGGCCTTTCGCTCTACGAGACAGCCCATCACGCCGAGCACGCCTATTTCGATTCCGCGGTGATGCTCATCTTCTTCCTGCTGTGCGGGCGCGTGCTCGACCAGACGATGCGGCGGCGCACGCGCGCGGTCGCTGGCAATCTGGCGGCGCTGAAATCCGACACCGCCTGCCGGTTGATGGATAACGGTGAACTCGTGCAGGTCCCGTCCGCGGCGCTGCGTGTCGACGACCGCATCCTGGTGCGCGCCGGCGAGCGGATCCCTGCAGACGGCGTCGTGATCGGCGGCCATGCCCATCTCGACGAAAGCCTGATCACCGGCGAAACCACGCCCTCAGGGGCGCGGGCGGGCAGCCAGGTCTATGCCGGCAGCATCAATCTCGACGGCGCCCTGAGAATCCGGATTACCGCCGCGGGTCAGAACACCTTTCTGGATGACATCGACCGGCTGCTGGAAAAGGCCGTCCATGGGCGCTCGCGCTACGTGAAACTGAGCGACCGCATCGCGAGCTATTATGCGCCGATGGTCCATGCCACCGCCGCGCTGACCTTCGCCGGCTGGATGCTGATGGGGCAGTCGGTCCACGCCTCGGTTGTCACGGCGATCACGGTGCTGATCATCACCTGCCCCTGCGCGCTGGCGCTCGCGATCCCCGCGGTCCAGGTGGTTGCCGCAAGCGCCCTGTTCCGTTCCGGGGTGTTCCTGAATTCGGGCGACGCGATCGAGCGGCTGGCCGAAGCCGACATCGCGGTGTTCGACAAGACCGGCACGCTCACCCTGCCGGAACCCCATGTGGTCAATGCTGCCGAGATCGATCCGCAGGCCTTCGCGCTGGCAGCCCGGCTTGCGCTGACGAGCCGCCACCCGCTTGCCGCTGCGATAGCGCGCCAGCAACCCGGAGCGCAGCCGCTCGACGGCGCCACTGAGGACTATGGCCGCGGCGTGCGCGCTCTCATCGATGGAACCGAAGCGCGGCTCGGCAGTCCCGCCTTTTGCGCGGTCGAGGTGCCGCATGCGCTGCTCGCCCGCCATCCCGGCGCTTCGTTGATCGCATTCCGTCATGGTGGCCGTCAGGCCGTCTTCGCCGTTCATCAGGCGCTGCGGCCCGATGCCGTCGAGACCATCCGCGGGCTCACTGAAATCGGGATGGAGGTCGATATTCTGTCCGGCGACCGAGCACAGGCGGTCGAACCCGCCGCGCGGCTTCTCGGAGTGTCGCAGTGGCGGGCCGCGCTGACGCCGTCCGATAAGGTCGCCCTGATCGAGGACTGGAAAAGCCAGGGGCGCAAAGTGCTGATGATCGGCGACGGGCTCAACGATGCCCCCTCGCTGGCCGCGGCGAGCGTCTCGATCTCGCCGATCAGCGCCGCCGACCTGTCTCAGGCGCAGGCCGATGCGGTGTTCCTCGGCAGGAGCCTTGGTCCCGTTCTTTCGACGGTCCACTCCGCGCGGAGGGCCCGAAGGATCATGCGGCAGAATCTGTGGCTCGCGATCGCCTACAATATGATCGCCATTCCGATCGCGATGGCCGGGCTGGTGACACCGCTGATTGCGGCGGCCGCCATGTCCGGCTCATCCGTCCTGGTGACGCTGAATGCGCTGCGCGCCCGGGCACCGCGCCGTCCTGAGCCGACGCAGGCGAGCGAGCCTGCGGCGGCTTCGGTCACACCCGCGGTGCGGCCCACATGAATGTGCTCGTCTATCTCCTGCCGATGGCTCTTGGCCTTGGCCTCGCCGGGCTGTTCGCGTTCCTGTGGTCGCTGCGCAGCGGCCAGTATGACGATCTCGACGGCGCAGCGCTCCGGGTTCTCGATGACGACGACCTGCCTGCTCACCGGCGCAGGGCTGACACATCAGCTGGTTGACATGCCTCAATGCAGGTCTGTGCCATCCGCGCTAATGAATGGGCGCGGGAGCAATTTGACATGCTGAAAGACATTGTCGTCAATCTGACACTGGGCCGGCAGGACGATCCTGCTTCGGATTATGCGATCTCGCTTGCCGGACAATTCGGCGCGCACCTGACCGGGGTCGCCTTTGCGCTTCAGCCAGGGCTTCCGCTCTCAACGATGGACGGTATCGCCGTCGATGTTATCGATCAGGCGATCAGCGAATCGGAACAGCAGGCAAAGGATGCGCTTGCGCGGTTCGAGACGGCGGCGAAGCGGCAGGGCATTCTGTCGGAACAGCAGACGATGACGCTGTTGCTCAGCGAAGCGGCGAACCGGTTCGGGCAGATCGCGCGCAGCTTCGACATGTCGGTCGTGCTGCAACCCGAGCCGGACGACAATTCGTCCAACGATCTGTTCGTGGAATCGGCGTTGTTCGGCTCGGGGCGGCCGGTCGTGATCGTACCCTATATCCAGAAGGACCCGGTCAAACTGGACCGTATCGTCTGCTGCTGGGACGGTAGCGCGACCGCCGCGCGTGCGATCGGGGATGCCGCTCCGCTTCTCGCCAGAGCGAGAACCATCGAGCTTCTGATCGTGATCACCGGCGAGGAAAACAAAGCGGAGGCGATCGGCGCGGACATGGCCACCCATTTGGCGCGCCATAAGCTGAATGTGACGCTGCAGCGGATCACTGCGACGGACATCGATGTCGGCAATGCCATCCTGTCCTACGCCGCGGACCGGGCGGCGGATTTCCTGGTCATGGGCGGCTACGGTCACTCGCGCTGGCGGGAGTTCCTGCTTGGTGGCGCAACGCGCGAAGTCCTGTCCAGCATGACCTTACCGACATTGATGTCGCACTAAGTGATGTCGCACTAATTCCGCCGGGGGTTCGATAACGCGCCGGATCTGCAACCGGCGCTGCCTACCATCAGCGGCGAGAATCCACGCCTTGCGCAAACAGGGTATTGCCGTCGCTCGTGCAAAGCATGGCAGGAGGCCATCGGCGGCATGTCGCCGGGCTTGTGCTTTCGCGTTGACGCGATCAATTTGCCGGTCCGAGGAGTGCGAGCATGCCCGCGACACGAAAGCTACATCTCGGCGCCTTCATGCGTCCGGTCAGTCTGCATACCGGCGCGTGGCGCTATCCGGGCGCGTATCCCGACGCCAATTTCAACTTTTCGCATTTGAAACGCTTCGCACAGACTCTGGAGCGCGCGAAATTCGATGCCTTCTTCATGGCCGATCATCTGGCTGTGCTGAACATGCCGGTCGACAGCCTCAAGCGCAGCCATACGGTGACATCGTTCGACCCGCTGACGCTCCTCCCCGCGCTCGCGGCCGTGACCGAGAAGATCGGGCTGGTCGCAACCGCCTCGACCACGTTCGAGCAGCCCTATCATGTCGCCCGCAAATTCGCCTCGCTGGACCATATCAGCGGCGGGCGCGCGGGCTGGAATCTCGTCACCACCTCCAATCCCGACGCGGCCCTGAACTTCGGCCTCGAGGATCACATGGAGCATGACGAGCGCTACAAACGCGCGCGGGAATTCTTCGATGTGGTGACCGGCTTGTGGGACAGCTTTGCCGACGACGCCTTCGTCCGCGACGTCTCGTCCGGCGTCTATTTCGATCCGGATCGGATGCATGTGCTCAATCACAAGGGCCAATATCTGTCCGTGCGCGGGCCGCTCAATATCGCCCGTCCGATCCAGGGCTGGCCGGTGATCGTGCAGGCGGGTGCATCCGAAGCCGGACGCCAGATCGCCGCCGAAACGGCGGAAGCCGTGTTCACCGCACAATCCTCCCTGGCAAACGGCAAGGCCTTCTATGCCGACGTGAAGGGGCGGATGGAAAAGCTCGGACGCGATCCCGAACACATGAAGATCCTGCCGGCAGCGATGGTCGTTGTCGGCGAAAGCGTGCAGCAGGCACAGGACATCCGCGCCCGGCTGGACAGCCTGGTCCATTACGACAGCGGCATCGCCTCGCTCTCGATTGCGCTCGGACACGATGCCTCGTCATTCGATCCCGACGGACCGTTGCCCGACATTCCCGAAACCAATGCCAGCCGGACCGCGCGGCAAAACGTGATCGAGCTCGCGCGAAAGACCAACATGACGGTCCGTCAGCTTGCGCAACGACTCGGCGGCTATTCAGGTCTCGCCTTTGTCGGCACACCGCAGACAATCGCCGACGAGATGCAGGAGTGGCTCGAGCAGCGTGGCAGCGACGGCTTCACCGTGAACTTTCCCTATCTTCCGGGCGGGCTCGACGACGTCTGCGAGAAGCTGATACCGGAGTTGCAACGGCGCGGCATTTTCCGCACGGAGTACGAAGGCAATACGTTGCGCGAACATCTCGGTTTGCCGAGGCCGGAAAACCAGTTCTTCCGCGCCGGTGCGCAACGAATGGCACAGGCGGGTGGCAGTCGATGACGGATGCGGATGATGTCAGGACGTTTCGCGCGCCGATTGACGCAAAGACCTTCTGGCGGGCTCTCGGCATGCGGGCAGTCGGGGTCACTGTCGTAACCGCGCAGGGTGAAGACGGCCCGGCCGGCTTTCTGGCGCTGTCGGCCACACACGTGACCGCCGACCCACCATCGATGCTGGTTTCGATCGACGACCGCACGAACGCCCTCAAGGCGGTGCTCGACCGCCGCCATTTCGCAATCAACTACCTGTCCGGCGCGGACCAGGCCCTCGCCGATTCGTTTGGTGGCCGCGGGCCTCTGAAAGGATCCGATCGCTTCGAGGCCGAACGCTGGCGGACCCTTGCGACCGGTGCGCCGATTCTCGCCGATGCGATAGGCGTGATCGATTGTGAGCTGGCCGAGACCTTCCGTTTTCACAATACGACAATTGCGGTCGGTCGGGTGGCAGGCTTCACACTGTCGGAGCGTACCGACGCCCTCGTGTACTTCGGCGGCCGATACCGGGCGCTGTAAACCCGCGCCCAATAATCACAGATAGATCGAGTGAATTGGACCGAGAGCTTCGCTGCAGCGAGAGCTCTGGCTTCATCGACTCAATTTTTGGTAGAATGACACTACCGCTGCTAACCACACCTTATGATGATTGCGCGACGGGATTAGCTATTCATTGA
>JBIQKQ010000153.1:0-8073 GCA_044506365.1 Hyphomicrobiales bacterium | reverse complement strand
CGCCGGCGAAATCGAGCACGCCCGCCGCGCCAAGGAAGCCGCCGCCCCAGACCCAATGCGCGATCGGCACATAGACGAACAGGAACCACAGGATGCAGAACCACACGAAGGCCGAGAAGCGCATGCGGTCGGCGACCGAGCCCGAGACCAGCGCCACCGTGATGACCGCAAAGGTCATCTGGTAGATCATGAACAGCGACTCGGGGATGGACTTTGCCAGCGGGTGCGTGGACTCCATCCCGATGCCGTTGAGGAAGATGCGGCTGAAGGTGCCGATGGCGGGACCGTCGCCGCCGAACACCAGTGAATAGCCCACGATCGCCCACAGCACTGAAACGATCATCACCGCCACGAGGCTCTGCGCCATGGTAGCCAGCACGTTCTTCTTGCGAACCATGCCGGCATAGAACAGCGCAAGTCCCGGCATCGTCATCATCAGGACCAGCGCGGTCGCGGTCATGATCCATGCGGTATCGGCGGCATCGATTTTTGCAGGTGTTTGCGCTGCCGCGATCTGCGTTGAGAGCGGCACGAGCGTCAGGCTTGCAATCGCTGCCGCGAGCCGCCGCGAAGGCGTCGTCATGGTCGTCTCCCCCAGATGACTCACATCCGTTCATCCCGCGCAAACGGGAATCCGGCATCCTGTTTTCTGGGTCCCCGCTTGCGCGGGGACGAACGGACAAAGCCAGTTCGTCTTGTTATCCGCGCGCCTTACAGCGCGTCGGTATCGGTCTCGCCGGTGCGGATGCGCAGCGCCCTGTCGATCGGCATGACGAAGATTTTTCCATCGCCGATCTGCCCGGTCCTCGCGGCCTGGGTGATCGCATCGATCACCCGGTCGACCCGGTCGGTGCCGACCGCGATTTCGAGCCGCACCTTCGGCAGGAAATGCACGGCATATTCGGCGCCGCGATAGATTTCGGTGTGGCCTTTCTGGCGCCCGTAACCCTTCACTTCGGTCACGGTCATGCCGTGAATTCCGACCGAGGTCAGGGCGTCGCGCACCTCTTCCAGCTTGAACGGCTTGATGATGGCGATGACCAGTTTCATGAAGCGAGCCTCTGTCTGAGCCGGCGCGCGAACAGCGAAAGTGGAGACCGGTTCTGGACCGACCGCGCGCCAAGGTGCGGCCCGCCCGGCGCGGGCCCGGCCGCTTCAATCGCAGAGGTTATCGGCAAGTGGCGCGAAGATTAAGCGGAGAATGGCGGTCCCCGCGAATTTCGTTGCCCATGTTATGGGCACCGGCATGATCTGCCGCATGGTTGGTGGCGAGCCGGTCCGTTCCGTGTCTCGCTCCGCTCACGAGCTACGCCCCGTCGCGGCATGGAGCAGCCTGTAGCCCGGATGAGCGCAGCGACATCCGGGCGGATGACGATAAGGCGCCTTCCCCATCTCGCTCCGCTGCATCGCAGCTAGGTCTGCCGCAGCCGAACCAGGCCCTCCTGCGCGACCGATGCGACCAGCGTGCCGTCGCGCCGGAAGATCAGCCCGCGGCACAACCCGCGTGAGCCGTGCAGGTTCGGCGAGTCCTGGGAATAAAGGAGCCATTCGTCGGCGCGTGCCGGCCGGTGCAGCCACAAGGCATGATCGAGGCTTGCGCCCATGAACTCCTTCTCGAACAGCGTCCGCCCCAGCGGCGCCAGTGCGGAATCGAGCAGCGTCAGGTCGGACGCATAGGCGAGGGCGCATTGATGCAGCGCCGGATCGTCCGGCAGCTTCACCTTGGTCCTGAACCAGACATTGACGCCCGGGAAGGCGGGCTTGCGTCCGAGATAATGCGCGTATTCGACAGGCCGCAATTCGATCGGCCGTTCGCGCTCGTAATAGCGGCGCACGCTCTCGGGCAAGGCGGGCAGGATGTCGCGCTTCACCTCCGCTTCGCCGGGCAGCGTCTCCGGCATCGGCACCTCCGGCATCGTCGCCTGTCGGTCCAGCCCCGCCTCGTTATTGTGGAAGGACGCCATCATGGTGAAGATCGGCCGGCCGTGCTGGACCGCCTTCACGTTGCGGGTCGTGAAGCTCTTGCCGTCGCGGGTGCGCTCGACCTCGTAGACGATCGGCACATTCGGATCGCCGCCCAGAATGAAATAGGCATGCAGCGAATGCGCAGCGATGCCCTCGACCGTGCGGGATGCGGCGACCAGCGCCTGCCCGATCACCTGGCCGCCGAAGACCCGATGCCAGGTGGTCGGCGGCGTGTGACCTCGGAACAGGTTGACTTCGAGATTTTCGAGGTCAAGAACCTTGAGAAGCGCCGAAACGGCTTCGGACATGAAAAAGCTCGCTATCCGTGTCGTCATTCCGGGTTCGGCGCTTCGCGCCGCCCAGAATGACGGACCATGGATTCTGCGATGACGCAAGCGCCAGAGAAAACCGACATCCTGATCGCCGGCGCCGGATTTTCCGGCCTCGCATTGGCCATCGCGCTGCGGCAGGGCTCGGATGGCGCGCTCTCGGTCGCGCTGGCCGATCCGACGCTGGATCGCGCTTCTTCGGATCCGCGCGCCGCGGCGATCGCGGCGGCCGCCCGCCGGCTGTTCGAGACCATCGGGGTGTGGGACGCGATCGCGTCGGACGCGCAGCCGATTCTCGATATGGTCGTGACCGACTCGCGGCTCGACCACGCCATGCGGCCGGCCTTCCTGACCTTCGACGGCGAGATCGCGCCGGGCGAGCCGTTCGCGCATATGATCGAGAACGGGCCGATGATCGCCGCGCTGCTCGACAAGGCGCGCGCCGAAGGCGTCGATCTGCGGCCGCTCGCCGTCACGCAATTTCGCAACGATCGGGCGCGTGTCGTTGCAACGCTTGCCGACGGGACCACGCTCTCCGCGCGCCTGCTGGTCGCCGCGGATGGCGCGCGATCGGCGATCCGCGAGCATGCCGGCATTGCGACTTACGGGTGGGAATACGACCAGGCCGGCATCGTCACGACCGTCGCGCATGAGCGTGACCATAACGGACGGGCCGAGGAGCATTTCCTGCCGGCCGGTCCGTTCGCGATCCTGCCGCTGAAGGGCAGGCGCTCGTCCATCGTGTGGACCGAAGGCAAGGCGGATGCCGCGCGCATCGTCGCGCTGCCCGATGCCGAATTTCTCGCCGAACTCGAGCAGCGCTTCGGCCTGCATCTCGGCGATCTTGCGATCGCCGGTCCGCGCGGCGCCTTTCCGCTCGGATTGCATGTCGCCCGCAGCTTCATCGCCGAGCGTATTGCTCTGATCGGCGACGCCGCGCATGTGATCCATCCGATCGCGGGGCAGGGTCTGAATATGGGATTGCGCGATGTCGCGGCGCTGGCCGAAGCGATCATTGACGGTGCGCGCATCGGCATCGACGTCGGCGCGGTATCGGTGCTGGAGCGCTACCAGCGCTGGCGCCGCTTCGACACGATGGCAATGGGTGTTGCGACCGACGGCCTGAACCGGCTGTTCTCCAATAATTCCGACCTGTTGCGCCTGGTGCGCGACATGGGGCTCGGCATCGTCGACCGCATGCCCAACCTGAAGGATTTCTTCATCCGCGAGGCGGCGGGTCTGACCGGCGACGTGCCGAAACTCCTCAAGGGTGAGGCGCTTTAGCGCGTGACCGAGCGGACGAATGCAACGACCGCCGGTATCAATGCCGGATCGAGCGGCGCCGCCGGGTTGCGATAGAGCGCGCGATTGCCTTCGATGTCGGCGGGCGATGTCTTCAGGACGTGATTGGCTTCGGGCAGTTCGAGGATTTGCGCATCGCTGCGCGCCGCGCGCAGTGCCTCGAAGTCGCCTGGCGAAACCTGCAGGTCGCGACCTGCATGGACGATCAGAGCCGGTACCGTCGACCGTGCGAACGCGGCAGCCGGATCGAAATTGGCGATGGATATGAGAAACGGCTGAACCGACGGCCGGAACAGGGCGCGCAGTTGCTGCGGCGGATCGTCGACAGGTTTGCCGGCGGCGAGCGAATCCATGATCGCGTTAGCGCTGGCCTCGAGTTCGGGCGGCAGTTCTCCCTTGAGCTGGCCGCGCAGCACCGCGAGAAAGCTGCGACCCGGCGTCGTCAGCAATATGAGGCCGGCGACCGGCACGCGCGCCGCGGCCGCAAGTGCAATCATCCCGCCTTCACTATGTCCGGCGATCAGGACCGATGATACATCTTCGCGCGCGCCGAGGCTCTGCACGGCTGCGACGGCGTCGTCGACAAAGGTGTCGAACAGCAATTCATCTTCGCGCGTGACCAGCGCCCGGCTTTCCGCAATGCCGCGCTTGTCATAGCGCAGTGACAGGATGCCGTCTTGCGCCAGGCCCGCGGCAAGATGCTTGTAACTGTCGGTCAGCAGCATCGGCGGAGAGCCGGGTCCGTTGCCGTTCCGATCGGTCGGGCCCGAGCCGGCAAGGATCAGCACGGCGGGACCGCGCGTCTGGTTTTCAGGCCTCGCAATCGTGCCCTGCAGGCCGCCCACGGACCACGACTGTTCGATCATCTGTGCGTCAGCCTGTGGGAGGTCGCGGCCATGACAAGCCCTGCCAGGAGACCTGCCGTCATGGCGCGGCGCATCAACCTCTCCCGTTGTCGAGGTCAACTCAGCGGGATCGAGCCGACCTGATCGTGAAACGCCGGCCGCTTCTCGATCGCCGCGTACCATCGTTCGAGATTTGGCATGTCGGGCCGGTCCGGACAGAGCTGCCGGAAGCGGTAGGCGATCACGCCGACCGGAATGTCGCCCATCGAGAAGCGGTCGCCCGCGACGTAAGCCGTGCGGCCGAGCTGCGCGTCGAGAATCGCCATCGCCTCGGTGGTCTTGCGCTGCGATTCCGCGATTGCGGCCATGTCGCGCTTGTCGGCGGGCGTGCGGATCAGTCCCCAGAACGCCTGAAAGATCGCCGGACCCGCGACCGACAACTGCCAGTCCATCCATTGATTGGCGAGGGCGATCTGCTTCGGATCGGAGGGCTCGAGCGTGCCGGCGCCGTAAGCGCGCGCCAGATAGCGCACGATCGAATTCGATTCCCACAAGACGAAATCGCCTTCCACCAGCGTCGGGACAAGCCCGTTCGGATTCATCGCGAGATAGTCGGGCTCGCGGTTCTTGCCGAACGCGCCGCCGACATCGAACCGCTCGTATTTGAGATTGAGCTCGCCCACCGCCCACATTGCCTTCTGTACGTTCGACGATGTGTTGCGCCCGTAGATTTTCAGCATGCGGATGGATTCCTTGAACAGCCGTGTTGATCGACACCGTCATGCCCGGACTTGGGCCGGGCATCCACGTCTTTCTTTAGTTCGGCAAAACATGGACGGGCGGTCAAGCGCGGCCATCCAGACTCTGTTGCGGATCGCTCAGTCGAGCCGCCGGGCCTCTTCGGCCAGCATGATCGGGATGCCGTCGCGGATCGGATAGGCGAGTTTGGCGCTGCGCGAGATCAGCTCCTGATTGACCGGATCGTATTCCAGTGTGGCCTTGGTCAATGGGCAGACGAGAATCTCCAGAAGCTTCGGATCGACCTTCTCGCCACTGGTCTTGTCGGTCATGGCGCCTCCTCCCATTGCGTCACGCGCCTACTGCAACGGCGTTTCGCCGTCGGTTCGGTTCTTCGCCAGTTCGATTTCGGTGACGGCGATCAGGATTTCCGCGCGCGTTTTCAGGTCCGGCGCCTCCAGCAGCGCCTGCTTCTCGGCCGAACCGTAGGGCGACATCATGGCGAGCGCATTGACCAGCGCCTCGTTCGGCGCATTCTCAATGCCCTCCCAGTCCGCCTTCAGATTGTTGGCGGTGAGAAAATCCGAGAGTGTCCGCAACAGGTTCTTGCGGTCGACCGCGTCCTCGCCCTTGCGGGCGATGAAGTCGTCGGCGAAGGGTGCATAGGTCACCTGGCACTGACGGTAGGCTGTCGCCACGTCCAGCTCCTCTTCGATCCGGAAGCGCGAGACGCCGGTGAGCTGCAGGAGATAGCGGCCGTCGCCGCTCTCGGCGAACTGGGTGATTCGGCCGACGCAGCCGACCTTGAACAGGTTCGGTTTGTCCTCGGGACCGGGATGGGCGCTGTCGGGCTGGATCATGCCGATCAGCCGGTGGCGTGAGGCGAGCGCGTCGTCGACCATCTCGATGTAACGCGGTTCGAAAATGTTGAGCGGCATCTGGCCGCGCGGCAGCAGCAGTGCGCCGGGCAGCGGAAAGACCGGGATGACCGGCGGCAGGTCCGCCGGTCCGTGATAGATCGCATTCATGGGCATCGCCGCACTCCGCCCTTCGCGATGACGCAACCTGTATTCTCTAAAGGCATTCCGCCCGTCCGCGCAGGTTCACGCGAACAGCACGGATGACAATCGTTTGCGCCCTTCGACCGTCGCCTCGTCGGTCGGACCCCAGGCATCGAACAGCTGAACCAGCTGCTTGCGCGCGCCGTCGTCATTCCATTTGCGATCACGCTTGACGATCTCGATCAGCTGGTTGGTCGCGCCCTCGCGGTCGCCCTTGGCGTTGAGCGCGAGCGCGAGATCGAAGCGCGCCTGATAATCCTTCGGATCCGCGGCCACCCTGGCTTCGAGATCGGCCACGGGTCCGAGATCCTTGGTCTGCTCGGCAAGCTCGATGGCGGCGCGGGCGGCGGCGACAGCACTGTCGTTCCGCTTCGCCTCTGGCACCATGTCGAGCGTTTTCCTGGCCTGTTCGACATTGCCGGTGGCGACATAGCAGCGCGCCAGCCCGGCCATCGCCGCGACGCTGTTGGCGTCCTGCTGCAGAACCTGCGCGTAAAGCTCGGCCGCGCCGGCATGGTCGTTGGCGGCGAGCGCTGCGTCGGCCGCGGCCAGCGCGTCCTTCTCCTCGCCACCGACGCGATCCTTAATCAGCCTTTCGACAAATTCGGTGATCTGCTTTTCCGGCAACGCGCCGAGGAAGCCGTCGACCGGCTGGCCGTTGACGAAGGCGAGCACGGCCGGGATCGACTGGATGCCCATCTGCTGGGCGATCTGCTGGAAGATCGGGGGATGCTCGTCGATATTCATCTTGACGAGCTTGAACTTGCCCTTGGCGGCCTTCACCACCTTTTCCAGCACCGGGGTCAGCTGCTTGCACGGCCCGCACCATGGCGCCCAGAAATCGACCAGCACCGGACGGCGCTTGCTCTCCTCGATGACGTCCTTGACGAAGCCCTGAGTGGTGGTGTCCGCGATCAAGTTAGACGCGGGCGCGGCGGCCGGCGCCTCGCCGAAATTCTGCAGCATTGTCAGCAATCCCTGAGGGCCACGAGCCCGGGGCCAAAGCCGCAGGACCCCGCGCCCGATGACCCGGTTAAGTCAGGCCCATTAGATGGCACGGAAACGGCCAATTGCAATCCGTTCATGTTTCCGGTCCGCCCGAGACCGGACGAATCAGCGGGCGATGCCCGGTGGCGGCGGCGAATTTCAGGAGGTCGTCCCGCGCGATCGAGGTGGTCATGGTGTTGACCAGCGGGTGGAAGTTGAGCAGCGGGCGCTTCATCATCGCGGCGTCGAAAACGGCGGTAACGCGGTGCTCGCGATCGTTAATCAGCGCAAACGGCGTGACCGAGCCCGGCTCCACGCCCAGGGTCGCGCGCAGGAGATCGGCCGACCCGAAGGACAGCCGTCCGCAATCCAGCAGGCCCGGCAAGGCCTTGAGGTTCACCCGCGCGTCTTCCAGCAACACGATCAGGTAGAGCGCGCCGCGGGTGTCCTTCAGAAACAGGTTCTTGCTGTGCCCGCCCGGCACCCGCCCGGCCAGCGCCAAGGACTGTTCCACCGTGAACAGCGGGGCGTGTGTGACGGTCGGGTGGGGAATTTGGAGGCGATCGAGAAAGGCGAACAGGTCGTCGGGGGTGGCGGGCATGGCTCTGAGTTGTTCGGGACGGCCCCCGCCGGCCTCGTATTTCCAGCGTGGTCTGCAGCGGGCCTCCGGAATGACCAAAGAGCGCCGTGCAAATCAACCCCGCCGCTGATATTTCGGCCCTTGCAGTTGCAATGGCTGAGGCCATTTGGCATAGGAAGGCCCCCGGCGGCCCAATTGTCGCCGGACGGATGGATGCGGGTGTAGCTCAGGGGTAGAGCACGACCTTGCCAAGGTCGGGGTCGAGG
>JBIQKQ010000152.1:0-8082 GCA_044506365.1 Hyphomicrobiales bacterium | reverse complement strand
ATTGCGACCTGATGAGCTGCATCGGCGCGCGGTTCGACGACCGCATCACCGGACGGCTCGATGCCTTCGCGCCGGTCTCAAAGAAGATCCATGTCGATATCGACCCGTCCTCGATCAACAAGAACGTCAAGATCGACGTGCCGATCGTCGGCGATTGCGCGCATGTGCTGGAAGACATGACGCGCATGTGGCGCACCTCGTCGGCGCAGGCTGACAAGAAGGCCATGGCGGAGTGGTGGAAGCTGATCGACCGGTGGCGCGCCCGCAAGTCGCTGAGCTACCGGCCCTCGAAGGACATCATCAAGCCGCAATATGCGATCGAACGGCTGTTTGCGCTGACCAAGGATCGCGACACCTACATCACGACCGAGGTCGGACAGCATCAGATGTGGGCCGCGCAATTCTACCAGTTCCAGGAGCCGAACCGCTGGATGACCTCGGGCGGCCTTGGCACCATGGGCTACGGCCTGCCGGCGGCGGTCGGGGTGCAGATGGCGCACCCGAAATCGCTGGTGATCGACATTGCGGGCGAAGCGTCGGTGCAGATGACCATGCAGGAGCTCTCGACCGCGGTGCAGTACCGGCTGCCGATCAAGGTTTTCATCCTGAACAATCAGTATATGGGCATGGTGCGCCAATGGCAGGAATTGCTGCACGGCAACCGCTATTCCGAAAGCTATTCCGAGGCGCTGCCGGATTTCGTCAAGCTCGCGGAGGCGATGCATGCCTATGGCATCCGCTGCCAGAAGCCCGGCGATCTCGACGATGCGATCACGGAGATGATCAATGTCGACAAACCGGTGATTTTCGACTGCGTGGTCGATCAGAAGGAAAACTGCTTCCCGATGATCCCGTCGGGGCGCGCGCATAACGAGATGATTCTGGGCGACGCGGCGGAGAGCCTGGATGAGGCGATCACCGAAGAAGGCAAGATGCTGGTGTAGCCCTTTCCCTCTCCCCTTGGGGGAGAGGGTGCTGAGCCGCGAAGCGGCGAAGCGGGTGAGGGGTGTTTCGAAATTTTCAATGACGCTCCCTCACCCGGCTCGCTTCGCTCGCCACCCTCTCCCCCGAAGGGGAGAGGGGTTAGACCGAGCAAGGATCGAAAATCGTGAACGCAAATGTGCCATCCACTTCGCATTATCCCGCCGCGCCCGCGGCACAGGGGATCGAGCGGCATACGCTGTCGGTGCTGGTCGATAACGAGCCCGGCGTTCTCGCCCGCGTCATCGGCCTGTTCTCCGGACGCGGCTACAATATCGACTCGCTGACAGTCTCCGAGACCGAGCACGAGAAGCATCTCTCGCGCATCACCATTGTCACCAGCGGAACGCCGATGGTGATCGAGCAGATCAAGCATCAGCTCGAGCGGCTGGTGCCGATCCACCGCGTCATCGATCTGACGGTCGCCGGTCCCTCGATCGAGCGCGAACTCGCCATGGTGAAGGTGCGCGGCAAGGGCGATTACCGGGTCGAGGCGCTGCGGCTTGCAGATGCGTTCCGTGCGCGCGTGATCGACGCCACCACCGAGAGCTTCGTGTTCGAGATCACCGGCAAGAGCGACAAGATCGACCAGTTCGTCGAACTGATGCTGCCGCTCGGTCTCGTCGAAGTGTCGCGCACCGGCGTGGTCGCGATCGGGCGCGGCCCGGAGGCGATGTAGCGGCGCGCGATGCCGACCGAGATGTTCACGGCGCTCGTCGTGTTCGCATCGGCGATGGCGTTCACGCCGGGCCCGAACAACATCATGGTCACGGCATCGGGCGTCAATTTCGGTTTCAGACGCACGCTGCCGCACATTCTTGGCATCACCTTCGGATTTTTTGTTCTGATTGCGGTCTGCGCGGCGGGCCTTGGCGCGGTCTTCGCCGCCTATCCGCCGCTGCAACTCGTCCTGAAACTGACGGGTGCGGTTTATCTTCTGTGGCTGGCCTGGAAGATCGCAAGCGCAGCGCCGGTTTCAGCCGAACAGCAGCGCGTCGCGACGCCGATCTCGTTCTGGCAAGCGGCGCTGTTCCAGTGGGTCAATCCGAAGGCCGTGGTGGCGGCGGTCAGCGCGATTGCCATCTATGTCCGGCCCACGCATTGGCTGGCGGATTTCACGCTGCTGCAGATCGTGTTCGCGATTGCCACGCTTCTGGCGGTCGCGACCTGGACGGGGTTCGGCGTGGCGCTGCGGCGCGTACTGAGCGATGCGAAACAGGCGCGCATTTTCAATGTCGCGATGGCAGTGCTGCTGGTCGGGAGCATCGTGCCGATGGTGGTTTGAGCGGTCCTGCACTGGCGGCCCCGCCTCTTTCCGATATACATTGCCTGCCCGAAGGGCAGGCCATGAAGGCCAGGGTTGCGACATGGGGATATCACCTGGGAACATGGCCTGGGACATGGCCTGGGACATGGCCTGCGTTGAGTTTGCCGAAGACAGCAATCTGCGTCTGCACGCGGGCGTCTCGACGGGACGTGTGCTTTCGGACAGTCATGACAGGCGGCCGCCGTTGATGGCAATCTTGGCCGATCCGACAGATTGACTGCATGCTCTCGCGCCGCGCCAAATACGCCCTCCGGGCGATGATCTATCTCGCCGACCATCGCGGCGCCGCGCCGGTGTCGGTGCGCGATATCGCGCAGGATCTGAAAATCCCGCGCGCGTTTCTGGAGCAGATTTTTTCCGAACTGAAGCGGGTTAACCTCTTGGTCGCGACCCGCGGCAAGCAGGGCGGCTTTCTTTTGAGCCGCAGCCCCAAGGACATCAACCTGGCCGATATCATCCGTCACATCGACGGACCGCTGGCCCTTGCACCCTGCGCGAGCCAGACCGCATTCCGGCAATGTCCGGACTGCGTCGATTTGCGCATCTGTCAGATCCGTCCGGCATTGATCGCCGCGCGGGATGCCACGGCGAAAATTCTTGAAAAAACAACGCTGGCGCAGGCGGCCGCAGAAAAATCGCCTCCCCAGCGGCCTGAATAAATAATACTATTCTGATTGATTTAGTCAGAATTAGATGCTCGGATTGTCTGGGGGTTGGGCGGCATGACCGTCGATTCCCGTGACGCGTTTAAGGGCATCGGGTGGGGCATCCAGGGCCGCCGAACTCTTCTCGTGTCGCATCGCAAACCATGAATATCGCGGACTGCGCCTGCCAGGTCGCAACCCGCGAACCCGCCGGACGTTGATGGTCCGGTCTGAAGGAGGCGGCAGATGCGTGTTCTCGTTTCAGCAATGGTCATCGCGGCCATGACGGCGTCAGCGCAGCTTGGGGGCTTGGGCGGCGCTGTCGCCCAGACGACGCTGGTCAATGTTTCTTATGATCCAACCCGCGAACTTTATCGCGATTACGCCGAATACTTCGTCAAATACTGGAAAGAGAAGACCGGCAAGACCATCGAGGTCAGCAACAGTCACGGCGGATCGGGCGCGCAGGTCCGCTCGGTGATCGAAGGGCTGCCGGCCGACGTCGTGACTTTCCCGCTGGAAGGCGACGTACTCGCCATCGAGCAGAAGGGTCTGATCAATCCCGGCTGGAAGAGCGAGTTCCCGGCTGATTCATCTCCCTATACCTCGACCATCGTCTTCCTCGTTCGCAAGGGCAACCCGAAAGGGATCAAGGACTGGAATGACCTCGCCAGACGCGGCGTCTCGGTGATCACGCCCAATCCGAAAACCTCGGGCGGCGCGCGCTGGAATTACCTCGCTGCCTGGGCCTACGAACTGGATCGCACCGGCGGCGACCAGAAGAAGGCGCAGGATTTCGTGGCCGCCATCTATCGTAACGTGCGGGTGCTTGATACCGGCGCGCGGGGGTCGACCAATACCTTCGTTCAGAACAAGGTCGGCGACGTGCTGATCGCCTGGGAAAACGAGGCGCTGCTCTCGCTCAAGGAATTCGGCGCGGATTACGAGATCGTCGTGCCCTCGGTGTCAATCCTCGCCGAGGTGAAGGTCGCGATCGTCGACAAGAATGTCGACAAGAAGGGTACGCGTGAGCTGGCCAAGGCCTTCCTCGATCAGCTTTATTCGCCCGAAGCGCAGAAGATCTTCGCCAGGAATTTCTATCGTCCCGGCAAGCCCGAGCATGTCGATCCCGCCGATCTCAAGGCTTTTCCGAAGGTCAAGCTGGTGAAGATCGATGAAGTATTCGGTGGATGGGCCAAGGCTCAGCCCACCCACTTCGATAACGGGGGCATTTTCGACAAGATATATTCCAAGGATTGACGCGGCCTCGCGAGCGAACGGGCGGGCCGTGGGCGACTAGCCTCACGGCCCGCGAAATGCTGTTGGCAGGAGCGACTTCGTCATGGCGCGCATTCGGTTCCGGGAAGCGAGCATCATTCCGGGCTTTCGGCTGACCTTCGGCTTCACGATCTTTTATCTGTCTCTGATCGTGCTGATCCCGATCGTCGGCCTCTACATCAAGACGTTCGAACTCGACTGGGACCGCTTCTCAGCCATCGTCACCGGGCCGCGGTTCCTCGCTGCGCTGAAACTGAGCTTCGGCGCATCCCTGCTGGCTGCGCTATTCAATGTCGTGATCGGCGTGATGGTGGCCTGGGTACTGGTTCGTTACCGCTTCTTCGCCCGGCGTTTGCTTGATGCGATTGTCGATCTTCCTTTTGCGCTGCCGACCGCGGTCGCCGGTATTGCACTGACGGCGCTCTATGTTCCGGAGGGCTGGTTCGGCCAGCTGTTCTCGCCGTTCGGCATTACCATCGCCTATACGCCGGTCGGCATCTGGATCGCGCTGGTCTTCATCGGCCTGCCGTTCGTCGTCCGCACTGTTCAGCCGGTGCTGGAAGACTTCAACCGCGAGGTCGAGGAGGCTGCGGCGACGCTCGGCGCGCCACGTCGCACCACGATCCTGCAGGTGGTCCTGCCGCCCCTCATTCCGGCGATCCTCACCGGTTTTGCACTCGCCTTCGCCCGCGCCGTCGGTGAATATGGGTCGGTCATCTTCATCGCCGGCAACATTCCGCGACAGACAGAAATCCTGCCGCTGCTCATCGTGTTCCGGCTGGAGGAGCGCGATTACGCCGCCGCCGCCGCCGTTGCCGCGGTGATGCTCACCATCTCGTTCGTCATTCTGCTGCTGATCAATCTGGTGCAGGTCTGGAGCTACAGGAGATTTGGTCATGGTTGATACGACAACCGCCATGACTGGACTGCGCACCGTCCATTCTCCGATCACGGAAACGCGGCCGGTTCGGTTGACGCTGATCGTGCTCAGCGTCCTGGTGATGGCAGTGTTCCTGATCGCGCCGCTGATCGCGGTATTCGCGCAGGCGCTCAGTCTCGGTCTTGGTCCCGCGCTGGCGACCTTCGCCGATCCCGATGCGATTGCCGCGATCAAGCTGACGCTGCTGGTGGCTGCCATCGCGGTGCCGTGCAACCTTGTTTTTGGCGTGGCGGCGGCGTGGACGATCGCCAAGTATCGGTTTCCCGGTCGCGCGCTTTTGATCTCGCTGATCGACCTGCCGTTCTCGGTATCGCCGGTTGTCGCAGGTCTCGTCTATGTGCTGCTGCTCGGACCGTTCACGCCGATTGGCGCCTGGTTGCTGCAGGACTTCGGCGTGCGGATCATCTTTGCCGTGCCCGGCGTTATTCTGGCGACGATTTTCGTCACCTTTCCGTTCATCGCGCGCGAACTGATCCCGCTGATGCAGGACCAGGGAACCGGCGATGAAGAGGCCGCGCTTTCGCTTGGCGCGTCCGGCTGGCAGACGTTTTTCTACGTGACGCTTCCCAACGTCAAATGGGCGTTGCTTTACGGTGTCCTGCTCTGCAACGCGCGCGCCATGGGCGAGTTCGGCGCGGTCGCGGTGATCTCGGGCAAGCTGAGGGGGGAGACGGTTACCATGCCGCTGCAGATCGAATTGTATTATCAGGAGTTCAGAGCCCTGGCGCAGGTCAGCGCCTTCAGCATGGCTGCGGTTCTCGCCGGCCTCGCGCTTTTGACCTTGATGATAAAGACCTGGCTCGAATGGCGTTATGCCGATCAGCTCGCTGCGACGCGAAGCGGACATTGAGGAGGGGGGATCATGGAACTCACTATCAGGAATGTCCGAAAGGAATTCGACCGTTTCCCGGCCTTGCATGATGTGTCGCTCGACATCCACTCCGGCGAACTGATCGCCCTGCTGGGGCCGTCGGGTTCGGGCAAGACCACATTGCTGCGTCTGATCGCGGGCCTCGACTTTCCGACCGAGGGCGCGATTCTGTTCGGCGACGAGGATGCGTCCTTCAAGTCGGTGCAGGAGCGCAATGTCGGCTTCGTCTTCCAGCACTACGCACTGTTCCGTCACATGACGGTGGCGGAGAATGTCGCCTTCGGGCTGAAGGTGCGGCCGAGCGCCACGCGCCCGCCGAAGGCGGAGATCCGGCGCCGCGCATCGGAGCTGCTGGATCTTGTGCAGCTGTCCGGACTGGAGAAGCGCTATCCGAACCAGCTTTCGGGCGGACAGCGCCAGCGCGTCGCGCTTGCGCGTGCGCTCGCCATCGAGCCGCGCGTGCTGCTGCTCGACGAGCCGTTCGGCGCGCTCGATGCGCAGGTGCGCAGAGAGCTGCGCCGCTGGCTGCGGGAAATCCACGACCGGACCGGTCACACCACGGTCTTCGTCACCCACGATCAGGAGGAGGCGCTGGAACTCGCCGACCGCGTGGTGGTGATGAGTCAAGGGCGGATCGAGCAGGTCGGCACCGCCGACGAGGTCTATGATACGCCCAACTCGCCTTTCGTTTACGGCTTTATCGGCGAATCCAGTTCGCTTCCGGTGCGTGTCGAGAATGGCCAGCTGTGGCTGGATGACCGTGCGATCGGGCTGCCGGTCGAGGGTGCCCCCAATGGCAAGGCGGTGCTGTATTTCCGTCCACACGACGTCGAGTTGCTGGATGGCATCGGGGGGATTGCCGGGACCGTGGCGGCCTCACGCCGCGTCGCCGGGACCAAGCGGGTCGAACTGGAAGTGGGGCAAAGCCGGGTGGAGATCGAGGTCCCGGCTTCCTATCCGGCCGCGACTGCCGCGCGGATCGCGTTCCGGCCGAAGCGCTGGAAGCTGTTCTCCGAGGCGGGGGCGCTGCAATTCCAAGCCGCTCCCGTCGCGGCCCGCGCCTATCCCCAAACCCCTTCCCAAGCGCCTCACCAAGCCCCGCGCCTGCAGGTGGTCGCATCCTGACCTCCGCTGACCTGACCTGGCCCGCCCGGATGCGGCTGGCCGACCGCGAAGGCCCGGTCGGCCGTCTGCGGGCTTGTCCCCGCGCCCCCATCCCCCTAGAACCGCAGCCGAACGGCGCCGGAACCGCCTCCGGCGCCTCTTCCGCGATGCGGCCGGGAGCCGCCATTTCAGGGGTTGATGATGCGCGTTTATTACGACCGGGATGCCGACCTGAACCTGATCAAGGGCAAGAAGGTCGCCGTCGTCGGCTATGGCAGCCAGGGCCATGCCCATGCGCTGAACCTGCGGGATTCCGGCGTGAAGGACGTGGCGATTGCGCTGCGCAAGGGCTCGGCCTCCGCCAAGAAGGCCGAGGGCGAGAAGTTCAAAGTCATGGAAGTCGCAGAGGCCGCCAAATGGGCCGACGTCATCATGATGCTGACCCCGGACGAATTGCAGGGCGACATCTATCGCGACCACCTGCATGACAACATGAAGGAAGGCGCTGCGCTCCTGTTCGCGCACGGCCTCAATGTGCATTTCAACCTGATCGAGCCGCGCGCCGATCTCGACGTGCTGATGGTCGCGCCGAAGGGCCCTGGCCACACCGTGCGCGGCGAATATCAGCGCGGGGCAGGCGTGCCGTGCCTGATCGCGATCCACAAGGATTCATCGGGCAATGCGCACGACCTCGGGCTTTCCTATGCCTCGGCGATCGGTGGTGGCCGGGCCGGCATCATCGAGACGACGTTCAAGGAAGAATGCGAGACCGACCTGTTCGGCGAACAGACCGTCTTGTGCGGCGGCCTCGTCGAACTGATCAAGGCCGGCTACGAGACCCTGGTCGAGGCGGGCTATGCGCCGGAGATGGCGTATTTCGAATGCCTGCACGAGGTGAAGCTGATCGTCGACCTGATCTACGAGGGCGGCATCGCCA
>JBIQKQ010000151.1:0-8177 GCA_044506365.1 Hyphomicrobiales bacterium | reverse complement strand
ACAGCGCCTGCAGGATGTTGCTCAGCATCATCGGCATCAGGAAGGCGAGATACGCCTGCCATAGCGGCCGCGCGATGCTCATGACCGGATCCTTCGCGAGAGTTCTGACGGCACCGCCGAAAAGCTAGCTTTCAATTTGACACTCCGCGTTGCGAGACCGCAGGTCGCCGCCAATGTCAAATCCGCTCCACCAGCTTGATGACGTGATCGCGGATGTCGTCCGGCCAGGTAGCGATCAGGCCAGCCAGCCGCCGCCGGTCGTCTGCGAACAACGCGCGCGCGGCTTCCTCGAAGTTCGCGAGATTGCCCGCCATCGCGGACATGAAGTGATAGGCGGCGTCGCGGGCCGCGCGGTTGCGATCCCGCTCGCCATTGGCGCGGCGCGCCTCGTCGACCAGCCTGCGCAAGGCGACAGACGCGCCGCCGGGCTGCGCGCTCAGCCATTCCCAGTGCCGCGGCAGCAGCGTCACCTCGCGGGCGACCACGCCGAGTTTCGGCCGGCCGCGGCCGCGCGGTCCGGTCGCTTCGACCGGCGAGGTCCGCTGCAGACGGGCGGTGACATCGTCGTCGGACCCCCGCAGGTCGAGGTCGACGGGCCGCCCGGTCGCATCGCTGTAGATTGCGATGGGAGCGGTCGCGCGCGTCTCCGCGTGCTTGACCGCCAGCGCAACATCGGCAAGCGGGCCGGACGCAATGCGGCGCTGGCCCTCGAATGCGGTGAAACAAGGTGTTTGATCGTGGATCATCGGTACCATCCATCGTGGGTTCACGATTATTACCCGGGTATAATTGATCAGTCAATATTACCCGGATGAATATTGCGAGACGGGATTGGGCTGGCTTGGCCGGTCTGTTCGTCTCAATAACCCGCCGCCTCCGACCCGCGCGTTCGCGGATCGGCCGCGCCGTGGAAGCCGTCCGGCGAGACGGCGATCGAGTTGGCCGAGGTCTGTCCCATCGGCATGACAACGGCATGGCCCCGCGCCCGCAATTCCGCGATGACGTTCTCAGGAAATCCGTGCTCGGCGCGAACCTCATCGGGCAGCCATTGATGGTGCAGCCGCGGCGCGGCCACGGCTTCCGCGACGTTCATCCCGTAGTCGAGCACGTTGACGATCACCTGCAATACCGTGGAGACGATGCGGCTGCCGCCGGGCGATCCCGTCACCAGCACCGGCCTGCCGTCTTTCAGCACGATGGTCGGCGTCATCGAGGACAATGGCCGCTTGCCGGGGCCGGGCAGGTTAGCCTCGAAGCCGACCAGCCCGAATGCGTTCGCCGCTCCGGGCGCCGCGGTGAAATCGTCGAGTTCGTTGTTGAGCAGAACGCCGGTGCCTTCCGCCACCAGCCCGACGCCATAGCTGAAGTTCAGCGTATAGGTATTGCTGACGGCGTTGCCGAAGGCGTCGGCCACGGAAAAATGCGTGGTGTTGTCGCCCTCATGCGGTGGCGGCAGGGGAACTGCGGCGGCGGGCCTTGCGCGCGCCATATCGATCGAGGCGCGCTGTTTGGCGGCGTAGTCCTTGGAGAGCAGCGTTGCGATCGGTGCATGCACGAAGGCGGGATCGCCGAGATAGCGCGCGCGGTCGGCGTAGGCGCGCTTCATCGCCTCGATCAAAAGATGCAGCGAATCCGCCGACCCCTGATGCAGATCGCGCATCGGGAATCCCTCAAGGATATTCAGCGACTCGATCAGAACGGTGCCGCCCGACGACGACAGCGGCATCGAGACGATGTCATAGCCACGATAGCTGCCGCGCACCGGCTCGCGGACGAAAGGTCGATACGACTTCAGATCGTCCAGCGTCATGATTCCGCCGGCTGCGCGGATCGCCGCCTCCAGCCTTGCCGCCACCGGCCCTTGGTAAAAGCCACGCGGCCCGCGTTCGGCGATCGCGGTCAGCGTCGCCGACAGATCAGTCTGAACCAGCAGGTCTCCCTCGCGCAGCGAGCTGCCGTCGGGGCGCGAAAATATTTTCACGGACGATGGCCAGCGCGCGAGACGCCGGTGCCGTTGCGGCAGCGTGTCGGCGGTGTCGTCGCTGATCCTGAACCCGTCGCGCGCGAGCGTGATCGCGGGCTCGAGCAGGTCGGCGAGCGTGAATTTGCCCGAGCCGTATGACTCAAGCGCCAGCGCCAGACCGGCGACAGTGCCGGGCACGCCGATGCCGAGCGCCGAATCGCGCGACTTCGCAGGCTCCGGCTTGCCATCGGCGCCAAGAAAGATGTCGCGCGTGGTCGCGCCTGGCGCGGTCTCGCGATAGTCGATGGCGATGTCACGATTCCGCTCTGCAAGGTGAACCACCATGAAACCGCCGCCGCCGAGATTGCCTGCGCGGGGATAGGTGACCGCCATGGCGAAACCGGCCGCCACCGCCGCATCGACCGCATTGCCGCCACGCGCCAGAATGTCCGCGCCGATTGCGGCGGCCCGCTTCTCCTGCGCCACCACCATGCCATGTTTCGCGTCCACGGGGCGGATCGCGATGGGCGCAGGGGACGGGGAACCGCGCGCATCCTGCGCCGACACGGGCGTTCGGACAACCAGCAATGCGGCGATCAGAAAAAAGCCGATCGGGAAAAACATGTGCCGGAGCGGCCTTCGGCGGATCATCCAATGCTCCACGGGTGTTGCTGGTGTCGTTCCGTCAACCAATCGATGCTATAGGAATTTCGGCGCGAGGTCAGATACGACTCACACATGATTCGACGGGACATATCGATCATGACGATGACCACTGCCATGCCCACAGGCAACGCCGGTGATCTTGAGACGCGCTATGCGCCGCGCGCCGCGGTGGCGAGCTGGATCATGTTCGACTGGGCGGCGCAGCCCTACTTCACGCTGATCACGACCTTCGTTTTCGCGCCCTATTTCGCGACCTTCGTGGCGGCGACGCCGGCAGAGGGGCAATCGCTGTGGGGATTTGCCACCGGCGCGGCCGGCATCGTGATCGCATTCGCATCGCCGGTGCTGGGCGCCATCGCCGACGCCAGCGGCCGGCGCAAGCCCTGGATCGCGGCGTTCGGCGCGCTGCTGGTGATCGGCTCCAGCCTGATGTGGATCGGCAAGCCCGGCGACCCCAGCGTGATCCTGCCGCTCTTGATCGCATATAGCATCGCCACCATCGGCGTTGAATTCGCCACCGTGTTCAACAACGCGATGATGCCCTCGCTGGTGCCGCCCCATAAGATCGGTCGCCTGTCCGGAACCGGATGGGCCACCGGCTATGTCGGCGGCATTCTCAGCCTTGTCCTGGTGCTTGGCTTCCTTGCCGCCGATCCCGCAACCGGCAAGACGCTGTTCGGCCTGTCACCGCTGTTCGGGCTCGATCCCGTGACCCACCAGGGCGATCGCATCACCGGTCCCTTGACCGGCATCTGGTTCATCGTCTTCGTGCTGCCGATGTTCCTGCTGACGCCCGACTTCCCGGCGAAGCGCCCGGTGCGACTGGCGTTGCGTGAAGGGTTGCACGAACTGCGCGGGACGCTCGGTGAACTGCCGAAGCGCAAGTCGCTGGCGACCTTCCTCCTCGCCAACATGATCTACACCGACGGGCTGGTGTCGCTGTTCGCTTTCGGCGGCATCTATGCCGCCGGCACCTTCGGCTGGCATACCATCCAGATCGGAACATTCGGCATACTGCTCGCCGTGGCCGGCGCGCTCGGCGCGTGGATCGGCGGCAAGCTCGACGACCGCCTGGGTCCGAAGTTCGTCATCGCCGCCAGCATGACCGTCCTGTTGCTGTCGATCGTGGCGATCCTGCTGGTCCAGAAGGATTCCATCCTGTTCGTGGAGGTCGCGCCGCCCGTGCCCGGCGGCGGGCTGTTCGCCGCGCCCGCGGAGAAGGCCTATCTCATCCTCGGCTGCCTGATCGGCGGCGCCGGCGGTCCGCTGCAGGCGGCGTCGCGGACGCTGCTGATCCGGCTTGCGCCGAAGGATCGCATTGCGCAATTCTTCGGATTGTTCGCGCTGACCGGAAAGGTGACATCGTTCGTCGGCCCGTTGCTGGTCGGCTTCGTCACCTTCGTTACCGCGAGCCAGAAGGCCGGCATGGCGGTGCTGGTGCTGTTCTTCGTCGCCGGGCTTGCGCTGTTGTCCCGCGTTCGGGAGTGACCGCGCGTCCGCGCAGGCGATCAGGACCTCCCATGGGCCTCAAAAATTCGTTCCTTCGGGCTACCTGTCTCGGGTCCATTGGATACAGGTTGGCCGGTCGTTTTCCGCTCCGCCTCGATCGTCTCCCAGATCACCGGAAGCGCCTGCGCCGTCCTGGCAATTCTGGCTCGAATTCCTGGTTTGACCGTATATTTTCATGCGAAGTGAGCCCGGCTTTGATTCCATTAAAGCCGAAATAGCTCTAGCCGTGTCAAACTGGGGTGTCTAAATGCCGGGAATCGAAGAACCCACGACGAATTAGGGGCTACCGGCGCCCCTTTATTTTGCTAAACCCGGCCGTAAGTCAGGAGTCCAGTGTTATGGCAGTATCAGAAATCATGCTTGCGGCAAGGCTGAACGATCAGGCCGAGATCTTTAAAGCCGAGGGGCGCCATGCCGAAGCCGAGCCGCTGTACAGACAAGCGTTGGCCATCTGCGCGAAGACGCGCGGACTGGAGCATCCCTCTGTCGCGCTCGGGCTGACCGATCTGGCCGAACTCTACAGCCTCCAGGGCCGCTATGCCGAGGCTGAGCCACTCTGCAAGCGGGCGCTGGCGACCTGGAGAAAGGCGCTCGGGCCCGATCACCCGGATCTCGTGCAGTCGCTGAACAGCCTGGCCTACGTGTACAAGGCCCAGGGCCGCTACGCCGAGGCCGAGCCGCTCTACAAGCGCGGGGTCGCTATCTTCGAGAAATCGCTCGGCGCTCACCATCCCTCCGTCGCCTCGGCGCTGGACAATCTGGCGTCGGTCTACAAGGACGAGGCCCGCTACGCCGAGGCCGAATCGCTCTGCAAGCAGGCGCTGGCGATCCGGGAGAAGGCGCTCCCTCCCGATCACCCCGATATCGCGCAATCGCGGAAAAATCTGGCCGACCTGGCCAGCGCCCAGGGTCGCTAAGAGTCCTTCATCGTTTCATGGAAACGGTGAAAGACTCCAGGTTCTTGTTCATGCGAACCGGATTCCGTCCTCGGGCCAAGCCCGAGGACATGCTTGGCTCCAAAACGCTCTATGCCAATGCCGGGTTGCCCCGCAACCTTGTCGGGGAAGGGCGTGCCAGAAATCTTAAGATGCGTTCCGTCGCTGCGTGGCTATGTACCCGATCAGCGGGGCAGGCCCGCGTAATGACGACATGTAAAGGCAATTTTCGAGTCCGCCCAACCCCGTGACAGTCTGTCTCTTTACGCAAGAGCCGGCCACGAGACCCTCGCGCAACGCGCGCATCAAGACGGACGGCGCGAACGCCATACCGGCATTGACGCGCTCCTGTTCGACGAACGGAAGCCGGTCCTGTTGCGCCGGGCGGCGACCCGGCCACCTTAATTAAATAAAGCACATATCGCCTCGATCGGTATGGCCCATATCGTCGGGAACGATCTTGTGTTCATCCAGCTGTTTTCCTTGCCGCCGCGGCGCGGAACATTGTCGTCTGGCACTGAGTTCTGTCGGTAGCTGAGCGCGTTGTCGGGACAGCGCTGCTGAAAATGACAACATCGATAGGAGTTTCCGAAATGTCCGACACAAGCGGAACGGTGCATTATAGCGTGCGCGAAGCCGTGGGAGTTTTTTCCGATTTCGACGCCTTGGAAGCTGCGGTTGACGAACTTGAGGTTTCAGGTTTCGACAGAGCGGCGATTTCCGTGCTTGCAAGTGATGAGAAGATCAAGGAGCGAATGGACGGGCTTTACCCCACTCTCCTTGAGATCGAAGACGACCGCCGGGCGCCGGGGGCGGCCTTTGCCGAAAAGGACTCTCGCGTCGAGGGCGAAGCGGCGCTTGTCGGCATTCCTTTCTATATAGGGTGTGTCGCAGCCGCTGCGGTCGCAGCCGGGTCCGGCGGTCTGGCGGTGCCGACCATCGGTACGATGCTTGGCGGCCCCGCGGCAGGAGGCGGGCTCGGCGCCCTTTTGGCTGGCGCCGTCGCGCGCCGCCACAGCGACAGCGTTTCGAAACAGCTTGCGCGGGGCGGGACAGTCATGTGGGTAAGCGTACGGGACGATGACGCGGAGAAGCGTGCGCTCCAGATATTGACAAAGACCGGCGCTCGCGACGTCCATGTGCACGAGATGCAGCGCGAATGGACGTTAAAGGATCGCCCCTTGTCCGAGGTGCAGCCCGATCCTCTGCTCCGCATCTAAACGAGTGTGAGTTATAATCGAATCCCGTCTTCGCAGACGTTCCGGCCCCGTTCTGATCTGATTTAAGGTTTCAAGACGTAGCCTGAAATAAAATCGGACCGTGACGGTTCATTCGATCCTGATCCGTTTGAAGCCCGCTGTTTTTTTCATGAGTCCGCGGATTCGTGATCGCAGCCATCAGCGCGCCACTGTTTTTGATACACGACGCGCCCGGATGCGTATCGGCCCGTTTGTCTCATCGATCTCGAATGCGCCGGTTTTTCGGACAAGATTGCTGAGTTTTCCGAAGCCATAGCTACGGACATCGAAATCCGAGAACAATTTCGATATCTGCTGTCCCACAGGGCCGAGAAGCGCCCATCCATCCTCGCCTTCGATCTGTGACAGAGCTTTGTTGAGGATAGGAATCGCGGCGCTTGGCGACTTCAATGACGCCCGTTTCCCTGCCACGTCGGCGTTCGACGATGGGGGCTCAGGAACTAGATTTTCGGTGTAGATGAATCGGCGGCAAGCCTGCCGAAAGCTTTCGGGCGTTTTCTGCGCGCCAAATCCGTAGACCTCGGCGCCCTGCTCGCGCAAGCGAGACGCGAGGCGGGTGAAGTCGCTATCGGACGACACGAGGCAGAAGCCGTCCAAGCGTTCGCCATGCAACAAATCCATCGCGTCGATGACGAGCGCTATATCGGAGGCGTTCTTTCCTTTGGTATAAGAAAACTGCTGATAGGGGTCGATCGCATGCTTCTGAAGAAGCTCGGTCCACGATTTCAGATGTGAACCCGAAAAGTCGCCGTAGATGCGGCGGACGCTGGCTTCGCCGAATTTTGCGATCTCCTCGAACAGGCCGCCCGCGATTTGAGGCGATGTGTTGTCCGCGTCGATGAGGACTGCAAGGCGTGGCAATCGTGCTTCATTTTTCATCCGGCATCCTCGTCAACCCGCAATTCGCCGATGTTGCCGCGGTTTCGTTTGATATTGGTGAAAGACAGGCCGCCGTTATGCACACAAGCTAGGGCTGAGTCAGCGAAATCTATAAAAAAGATCCTGACTTTTCAGTGCTTTGGAAGTCCTTAATTAACCACCCGGCCTTGTCCGCTCCGGACGCTGGCTACTGAGGTTTTTCAAACGGATCGCCCCTCGTTTGTTAGCCATTTCAACGGTATTTTGAGTCACCAATCGATTCGACGAGGCCGAGACATCATGACCATCCGCCTGCACCGTGGCGACCTGCCGGACCAGGACCTTGCGCGCTACGCCGGTTCGGCGGCGATCGACACCGAGACCATGGGCCTCAATCCGCACCGCGACCGGCTGTGCGTGGTGCAGATGTCGCCGGGTGACGGCACCGCCGACGTGATCCAGATCGCGCACGGCCAGCACGACGCGCCGAACCTGAAAAAACTGCTGGGCGATCCGGCCATTGTCAAGATCTTCCATTTCGCGCGCTTCGATCTCGCCGCGCTTTATAATGCATTGGGCGTGATGCCGCAGCCGGTCTATTGCACCAAGATCGCCTCGCGGCTGACCCGCACCTACACCGACCGGCATGGCCTGAAGGATCTGGTGCGCGAGTTGCTCAACATCGATCTGTCGAAGCAGCAGCAATCGAGCGATTGGGGGGCGCAGACGCTGAGCGATGCGCAGCTCGCCTATGCCGCCTCCGACGTGCTGCATCTGCACGCCCTGCGCGGCAGGCTCGACGCCATGCTGGCGCGGGAAGATCGCGCCGGGATGGCGCAGGCGTGTTTCGAATTCCTGCCGACGCGCGCCAGACTCGATCTCTGCGGATGGAGAGAGGAGGACATTTTTGCCCATTCGTGAGAGACGCGATCCGGCCCGCCAAGGACGGTCGCCCGGCCAAGACCGGCCGCGACATTAACAATCCGC
>JBIQKQ010000150.1:5888-8224 GCA_044506365.1 Hyphomicrobiales bacterium | reverse complement strand
GTCCCGGCAGCAACGATCAGCATCGCCATCCATACGCTGGCCGCGCACACCGCGCGCGCGACTGCAACCGTCCTCGGCATCATGCTCCCCATGAAGGTCGGACCCCGGCAATGGCTATGCGAGCCGCGTGCCAGCCGAGCCGGAGAGCTAATGCGCTGAATCTTCTCGCATTTCCGAGCCCTGCGGCGAGCAGGGGGGCGACGTGAGGCCGGCATGCCCTGCCGTCGCACGGCAGCTTTTGCCGGGGCCTTTACGTTCGGTTAACCATAAGCGCCGTAGCTGAAGGCATGCGGGTTCTTGCAAGTTCGACCAACACGACCGTTCGCGACGCCGCGGTGGCGCGGCGCGCCGGCGCCGGCGGCTTCACGCTGGCCGAGAGCGCCAATGCTGCAACGCGAAACGCGCCGGGACATTTGCAGGCGATATCCGGCGTCGATGTCCTGGTGGCGCTGCAGGGCATGGACGACACCACCGAACGCCGCAAGCGCGCCGTGCGGCGCGGGCGGTCCGCGCTTGACGCGCTCGATGAGCTGAAACTCGGCCTTCTGTCGGGCTCGCTCGATCGGGCGGCGCTGGACCGGCTCAAGGCGATGTCGGCCGAGCTGACCGCTGCAACCGGCGACCAGGGCCTCGATGCGCTACTCGCCGAAATCGACCTGCGCGTTCAGGTCGAGATCGCCAAGTTGTCACGCCGATAGGGGCTTCCCGGCAACGTTTGGCCAGCTAAACCTCTTTGTTTTCAAGGGCATATCTCGATCTTTCGACATCGTCGGCAGATAAATCGCTGTTGTCGCGCCAGCGCCTGCCCGCTATAAGCTCGCCCGCGTGAGGGGGTGACTCGCGCATTGCGGGAGTGATTGAATGTCGGCCAAGCTGAAGGATTATCGGCCGTCTGAAAAAGAGCCGTTCATGAATGAGAAGCAGCGCGAATATTTTCGCGACAAGCTTCTGGCCTGGAAAGAAGATATCCTGAAAGAAGCGCGTGAGACCCTGCAGCATCTGCAGGACGAGAACCAGAACCACCCGGATCTCGCCGACCGCGCATCTTCCGAGACCGATCGAGCGATCGAGCTGCGGGCGCGGGATCGCCAGCGCAAGCTGATCGCAAAAATCGATGCGGCGCTCGCGCGCATCGATGACGGCACCTATGGCTATTGCGAGGAAACCGGCGAGCCGATCTCCTTGCGCCGGCTCGAGGCCCGTCCGATCGCCACGCTGTCGATCGAGGCGCAGGAACGCCACGAGCGGCGCGAGCGGGTGTATCGGGACGATTGATCGGCCCGGCATTCCGAAGCCGCTCCTTGTCATTGTTGCTGCGGCTCAGTGGCAGGGCGGTGGATGGACGGCGCATTGACAAGCGGCCATCGCCGCGTGCACCTCGTTTGTTGAACGCAGCGGGCGATGCATGGCGGCGGCGGAAGCCAATACCGAACTGATCCAGGTCGTTGCGCTGCTTGGCGCCGGCGTGCTCGCCGCGCCGGTTTTCATCCGGCTCGGTCTTGGCTCCGTGCTCGGCTATCTCGCCGCCGGTGTCGTCATCGGACCATTCGGACTTCAGCTTTTCACCAATGCACAGGCCATCATTCACGTCGCCGAACTTGGCGTCGTGATGTTCCTGTTCCTGATCGGCCTCGAAATGCAGCCGTCGCGGCTGTGGGGATTACGGCGCGATATATTCGGTCTGGGCGCTGCCCAGGTGATCGTCTGCGGTTTGCTGCTGACCGGCGTTGCGATGTTCTACGGCCTGTCGCCAACAGTCGCCTTCTTCGCCGCCATGGGCTTCGTGCTGACATCGACCGCCGTTGTGGTGCAAGTGCTCAACGAGCGTGGCGACACCGGCACACCCGAAGGCCAGCGCATGATCTCGATCCTGCTGCTGGAGGATCTCGCGATCGTGCCGCTGCTCGCGCTGGTCACGCTGCTGGCGCCCGGCGGCGAAACCGGCGGCGCGCCGGCCTGGCAGACCGTGCTGATCGCGGTCGCGGTGGTCGCCGGCCTGATCGCGACCGGACGCTGGCTTCTCAATCCGTTTTTCCGCCTGCTTGCTGCGGCGCGCGCCCGCGAGGTGATGACCGCCGCCGCGCTCCTTGTGGTGCTCGGCTCGGCGCTGATCATGCAGCTTGCCGGCCTGTCGATGGCGATGGGCGCTTTCCTTGCCGGCGTCATGCTGTCGGAGTCTTCGTTCCGGCATCAGCTCGAAGCCGACATCGAGCCGTTTCGCGGCATCCTGCTGGGGCTGTTCTTCCTCGGTGTCGGAATGGCGCTCGACCTGTCGGTGGTGCTGACCGACTGGCGTTTCCTCATCGCCGGCGTGCTTTCTTTCATGATCGTCAAGT
>JBIQKQ010000150.1:0-5878 GCA_044506365.1 Hyphomicrobiales bacterium | reverse complement strand
TTGATTCGGCCCGGAGATGACGATGACACGTTCCTGATCGTCCAACGCCATATCGTTGGTGACGACTGGTTTCGACTCGCCGACCCGCAAAGCAGCCAGCGCGATATCGAACGTGTCTGTGGCCGACAGCGATCTGTCGGTGGTGCTGACCGACTGGCGTTTCCTCATAGCCGGCGTGCTTTCTTTCATGATCGTCAAGTCGATCGGCATCTATGTGATCGCCCGCGCGTTCAACGCGCCCAATCAGGAGGCGATCTACCGCGCGGCGCTGTTCTCGCAAGGCGGGGAATTCGCCTTCGTCCTCTATTCCGGGGCGGCCGCGGCGGGCATCTTCACTGGCCGCGTCAATGCGATCATGACCACGGTGGTCATCATCTCGATGGCCTTGACCCCGGTCGCGGTCATCGCATTGCGATGGCTGCTGCCGGCCCGTGCGCAATCCATGGACGGCGTCGAAGCGCCGCATGATCTTGACGGCAGCGTGCTGATCGTCGGCTTCGGCCGCTTCGGCCAGGTTGCGAGCCAGTCGCTGCTGGCGCGCGGCTACGATGTCACGATCATCGACAACGACACCGAGATGATCCGCAGCGCCGCGGATTTCGGATTCAAGATCTATTATGGCGATGGATCGCGGCTTGAACTGCTCGAAGCCTCGGGAGCGCGCAAGGCCAAACTGATCGCGGTCTGCGTCGACAATCGACGCGATGCGACCCGCATCGCTGAAGTCGTGATGGAGGATTTCCCGCAGGCAAAGCTGATGGTGCGGTCCTTCGATCGGGAGCATGCGCTCGAACTGGTCCACAAGGGCGTGGAGACCCAGATTCGCGAAACCTTCGAATCGGCGATGACGTTCGGCGAATTGGCCCTGCGCGAACTCGGCGTGCCGGATGGCGAAGCCGCCGACATCATCGAGGAACTGCGCCGACGCGATGCGGAACGCTTTGCGCTTGAAGTCGCGGGCGGTATCGGCGCCGGCCGCGAACTGATGCGGGGTAACGTGCCGCGGCCGACGCCGTTCACCAAGCCCAAGCGTGCCGGACGCGTGATGGGAGAGCCGCCGCCAGCGGACCAGGTTTGACAGCGTTATCGCGATCGCCTCAGGAACCAGAGCACCCAAAGCGGGCGCGGCCTCCGGCAGGGGAGCGTGCCGGAGGCCGCGTCGTGTCGCCATCCTGGTTTGCGGCCAGGTGGCGCGGGAGCTCTTGTCTCTCTCCCGTGAAAGGGAGAGAGACACTAGAACGGCAGCAGGATATCCATGACCTGCTGACCGTAGCGCGGCTGCTGCATGTCGGTCAGCTGGCCGCGTCCGCCATAGGCGATGCGGGCCTGCGCGATCTTCGTGGAATCGATCGTATTGTCGCTTTCGATGTCTTCCGGGCGCACAACGCCAGCGACGACAAGTTCGCGCACTTCGAAGTTGACGCGGACTTCCTGTCGGCCCTCGATCACGAGATTGCCGTTCGGCAGAACCTGAGTGACAACGCCGGCGATGTTGGTCATCACCTCGTCCTTGCGGTCCGTGGTGCCTTTGCCATCCATCGCGGTCAATGAATCAGTGGCGATCAGGGTGCTCGGCACCTTTGCCTTGATCGGGCCGGGCAGGGCCGCCTTGCCAAAGAAATCCTTGACCCCCGCTTCCTCTCCGGCCTTGCGCCGGCGCTGGGTCTCGTTCTCGACCGAAGCCTTGTCGTCGATCTTGACCTTGACGGTCAGGATGTCGCCGACCTGATGCGCGCGCTGGTCCTTGAAGAAGGCGCGCGATCCGTTGCGCCAGAGCGAATTTGGATTGTAGGACGCCGGCTGTGGCATCGGCATTGGCATCTGGACCGGCTTGTAACCCGGCGTCGTGACCGGGTTTTCGATCGGCGAGAGCGGGGGCGCTTCGCCGATGGTCTTCAGGCGGTCGATCGAGGAGCAGCCGCCGAGCAGCATCGCAATGACGACGATACAGACGTTGCGGAACGGCGATTGAACAGCGGGCATGATTTACTCTGCCTTGGTAAGAGCGGTATGTGCGGCGGCGTGCCGGGCGGTCCGGCTTTCGGCAACCCCGATGAGGCGCGGCGTCAGCGAGGTCACCGTGACCTGGCCGGGTCCGCTCACCACGGCCTGGATCACGCGCTTGGACTGGACATTCAGCACGTTGACCGTATCGCCGAGCGAGCCGGTCTCTTCCGCCTTGCCGCGGGCCGTGAGGGTAATGCCCGGTACCTCGTAGACCAGCACCACGGGTTCGCCGCGCTTGACGAGTTGCGGCCGCGCAAGGTCGGTGCTGCGGATCGCCTGGCCCGGACGGAGCGGCTGCTGCACCGCCATGCCGATCGCGGCGGATACATCGCGGACCGCATCGGCGGGCAGTTCGGACTTCGCGCGCCGCTCGATCGCGACATCGCGATCGCCGACCACGTCGCCGCGCGACATCGTGCGCACCATCACGACCGCGTCCTGCGTCTCCTGCGCGGTGCCGGTGATGCGGACCTGCGCGCCTGCCGACCGGAGCAGAAGATCGAACCGGCCGCCGCGCGGCTCGAACCGCATGCGCAGCGGCATCAGCGGTCCGGTTTCGGCGGGATCGAGATGCAGCATCGGCGCCGGCGCGTCGAGCGTCACGGTGATGCTGGCGGCGTCCGCAACGCGCAGGCGCTCGGCGGCGATTTCGGCGATGCGCCGCTTGATCTCGTCGGATCCGACAACGCGGCTCGCACGCGTGACCGAGACCTGCGACAGGCCTCGCGTCTCAACCTCGACATCATGCCGCCGCAACGCCTCGATCACGGCGGCCACCCGGACGCTGCCGGTCTGGCCGAGATCGGGCGCGCGAAACACCGCGATGTCGGCCTTGTCGGACGCGGCATCCGCGACGAGATCGCCGATGCGCACGATATCGCTGGACACAAGCACGGTCGGCCGCAATGTCTCGGCCTGCGCGGATGCAACGGTGGCGGCAAACAGGATGGCAGCGGCAATTCGCGTCATCGCTCGTCCTCCTATCGCATCATGCCGGAGGTTGATTGCAGCATCTGGTCGGCGGCTGACACGACTTTGGCGTTCATTTCGTAGGCGCGTTGCGCAGCGATCAGGTCGGAGATTTCGCTGACCGCTTCGACATTGGCCTGTTCGAGCGAGTTCTGCAGCAGGCTGCCGTAACTGAGCGTGCTCGGCGTGCCGAGCTGCGGGGCGCCCGACGACGGCGTTTCGAGAAACAGGTTGTCGCCGATGCCCTGCAGACCGGATTTGTTGATGAATATCGCGAGCTGGATCTGTCCGACCTGGGTGGACGTGGTGGTGCCGGCCGGGGTGACCATGACCTGACCCTGCGCGTTGATCGTCAGTCCGGTGGCGTTGGCCGGGATGGTGATCGCTGGCTGCACCAGATGGCCTTGCGCGGTGACGAGGCGGCCGGTTGCATCGATTGCGAACGAGCCGTCGCGGGTATAGGCGGTGCGGCCGTCCGGCATGGTGATCGGAAAAAACCCGTCGCCGCGGATCGCGACATCGGTTTCCTTGCCGGTTGTCACGATCGCGCCCTGCGTCATCAGGCGCGGCGTTCCGACGGTCTTGACGCCGGAGCCGAGTTCGATGCCGGCCGGCAGGATGTTGCCTTGCTCCGATGTCTGGGTGCCGACCCGCCGCACATGCTCGTAGAGCAGGTCCTGGAATTCCGCGCGCTGCCGCTTGTATCCGGTCGTGCGCATGTTCGCGATGTTGTTGGAGATGACCTGGACGTTGAGTTCCTGGGCCATCATCCCCGTCGCTGCGGTGTGAAGGGCTCGCATGACCGTTCCTCGTTGTTACGCCGGTACTTCAGCAAGACGCTCGATAGCCGAGCGGCGGATGTCGCCGTGATTCTGCATCAGCGAGGCGACCTGGGTGTAAGCGCGGGTGACTTCGATCATCCGCGTCATTTCCACGACGGACTTGACATTGGACTGCTCGATCGAACTCTGGATGACATGCGGAAACTCGGCCGGCGCCGGCTCCATGTCCTCGGGCGCCTTGAAGGTCGAGGAGCCGTCCTTCTGCAGACGCTGGCTGTTCTCGAACGTGACCAGCCTGAGCTTGCCGCGCACGCCTTCGGGCACGGCGATGGTGCCGTCGCGGCTGATCGTGACGTCCCTGTCATTGACCTGGAACTGGATCGGCCCATTGTCGCCCATCACCGCATAGCCTTCGCTGGTGGTGAGCTGTCCGGTCGGGTTGATGTGAAACGAACCGTTGCGGGTATAGCGCTCGCCGCGCGGCGTCTGCACCACGAGGAATGCGTTGCCGTCGATCGCGACATCGAGCGGGTTGCCGGTCGGCCGGATCGGGCCCTGGCTCAGATCATGCCAGGTGGAGCGGTCCTGCACGAATGAAAGTTTGCGGTCGCCGTGCGAGAAGTCGTCATGGCGCGCGCGCGGCATCAGGAATTCTTCGAATACGGCGGTCCCGGCCTTGAAGCCGGTCGTGTTGATATTGGCGATGTTGTTGGACACCACATCGAGCTCGCGGCGCAGCGACATCTGCCGCGACAACCCGATCAGAAGGGCATTCTCCATCCCGATCTCCCCAAAGCGCTTCGATCTTCGCCCTCCCGAGGCGTTGACCGAGTCGGCCCGCCGTGGCTCTCCCAAGCCGCGACAGCGGTTCTGTTGCAGGGCCCGTGCCAAAACAAAAGAAGAAGCGAAATCAGCGACTTGTGAGATTCGGCGGCGTCCGCGCCTTGCCTTTGCGGCAATTCCGGCAGGGCCAACCCGGCAAAAACTTCCTGCTGTCCGGGCGCTGGAAAGTTTTCGTTAACCATCGTGGCCGTAACGTCCGCGCCACAGGTAGCGAAGGCTTCATGGCAAGCCCGCGCCGGGAGCAGGGGCTCGTGTCATGGCGGACAAGAATAAGAGCGGCGAGGGCGAGCGCGACGCTGACGGAGCGCCCGGCGCTCCGGCGAAATCCAGATTCCCGCTCAAGCTGATCGTCATTGCGGCCGCCGCGCTTGTGGTGCTTGGTGGCGGCGGCGGTGCGGCCTTCTTCATGATCAAGAGCAAGCCGCCTGCGGCGGTGGCGGCGCCGGCGCCCAAGCCGCCGGCCTTCCTCGACCTGCCCGACACCCTCGTCAACCTCTCAAATACGGGCGGCGAGCGGCCGCAATATTTGAAGGTGAAGATCGTCCTCGAATTGCCGGACGCCAGCATGGTGCAGCAGGTCCAGCCGGTGATGCCGCGGGTGATGGATTCGTTCCAGACTTACCTGCGCGAATTGCGCCCGACCGACCTCGACGGATCGGCCGGTCTTTACCGGCTGAAGGAAGAACTCACCCGCCGCGTCAATTACGCGATCGCGCCAAACCGCGTGAATGCCGTTCTGTTCAAGGAAATCGTGGTTCAGTGACGACACAGGTCGACCAGGAAACGCTGGCTGCGCAATGGGGGCTTAACGTCCCGGCCGGGGCAGGATCGCCCGATGGCACCACGCCGATGGCTGCCGGAGCGCCGGTTGCAAATGCGCCCGGCGGCGCCGCGGCTCTCAGTGACCAATGGGCCGCCATGGTCGACGAGAACAAGCTCAGTCAGAAGGGCGCCGCCGAACGGATCCTGAATCAGGAAGAGATCGACAGCCTGCTCGGCTTCAGCCTTGCCGATGTCAGCTTCAACGACAATTCCGGCATTCGCGCCATCATCGACTCGGCGATGGTGTCCTACGAGCGTCTGCCGATGCTCGAAATCGTCTTCGACCGGCTGGTCCGGCTGCTGACGACCTCGCTGCGCAATTTCACCTCCGACAATGTCGAGGTCTCGCTCGACCGCATCACCTCGGTGCGGTTCGGGGACTACATCAATTCGATTCCGCTGCCGGCGATCCTCGCCGTCTTCAAGGCTGAGGAATGGGACAATTTCGGGCTGTT
>JBIQKQ010000149.1:0-8423 GCA_044506365.1 Hyphomicrobiales bacterium | reverse complement strand
ATGCCGAGGCGCTTTGCGACTTCGGTATAGGCTTCCAGCAGGCCACCGAGGTCGCGGCGGAAGCGATCCTTGTCGAGCTTCTCGTTCGACTTGATGTCCCACAGCCGGCAGGAGTCGGGCGAGATTTCGTCGGCGACGACGATCCGCATCATGTCGTTCTCCCACAGCCGTCCGCATTCCATCTTGAAATCAACAAGGCGGATGCCGACGCCGAGGAACAGGCCGGACAGGAAATCGTTGACGCGAATGGCCAGAGCCATGATGTCGTCAATCTCCTGCGGATTGGCCCAGCCGAACGCGGTGATGTGCTCTTCCGAAACCATCGGGTCGCCGAGCTGATCGTTCTTGTAGTAGAACTCGATGATCGACCGCGGCAGTTGCGTGCCCTCCTCGATCCCGAGTCTGGTCGACAGCGAGCCTGCGGCGACATTGCGCACCACGACCTCGAGCGGGATGATCTCGACCTCGCGGATCAGCTGCTCGCGCATGTTGAGCCGGCGGATGAAGTGTGTCGGAACACCGATGTCGTTCAGATTCTGGAAAACATATTCCGAAATCCGGTTGTTCAGCACGCCCTTGCCTTCGATCACCTCATGCTTCTTGGCATTGAAGGCGGTCGCATCGTCCTTGAAGTGCTGAATCAGCGTTCCCGGCTCGGGGCCCTCGTACAGGACCTTGGCTTTGCCTTCATAGATGCGGCGGCGGCGGCTCATCGGGATATACCGTGTTTTGTGAAAGTCCATCGAAAGCCGGGGTTCCTGTTGCTGTTCTTAAGTCCGCGGCGGGGGCGAACGGCGCGACGCGTGGACGGGGTCGCCAGCCGTTCGGCCAACCTAGCCGATCGACCGGTCCGACACAATCAGCGCATCGGAACCCGATCGGACGCATATAGGTGGACCGCACGAAACGCCAACGGTCCTTGACGCCCCGATTTCGGTGTGCCAGCGAGCGCATCGGACGTTCCGCCGCGTTTCCAGCCGCAGTTTCGGCGTGCTAGTTTCGGTCGATTGATCGGCGCCGCCGAGCTCCCATTTATATCCGCGAAGAATCAGCTGTCAGCGAGGAAAAAATGACCGCGTTCGATAAGCGCGCAGAGGGCTTCGAGAAGAAGTTCGCGCATGATGAGGAACTGAGGTTCAAGGCCACGGCCCGCCGCAACAAGCTGCTCGGCCTGTGGGCGGCCGCGCAACTCGGCAAGACCGGCGAGGATGCGGAAGCCTATTCCAAGGAAGTGATCGCGGCCGACTTCGAGGAAGCCGGCGACGAAGACGTCGTGCGCAAAGTGGTCGGCGACCTCGCCCCCAAGGGCGTGTCCGAGGCCGAGGTCCGCAGCATGATGCAGGAGCTTCTGGCCGAGGCCGTGAAGCAGATTCAGGCCGGCAAGTAGCGCGTCCCGCATGCACAGCAGCGCGCCTCTGACCGTCTCCATCGAGGAGACAGAACGGTGGTATGACGGCAAGTCGTTTTGCACCGACTGGACGTCCTGGCATTTCCCGACCTGGATGACGCTGCTCGTGCCGTTCCGGCATCGGCAGGCGCGCATGCTCGAAATCGGATCCTGGGAGGGCCGCTCGGCTCTCTTCTTCCTGAACTATCTGCCGCAGATGAAATTGACCTGCGTCGATACCTTTGCCGGGGGCCAGGAGCATCAGGAGGCGGCCGCGAAAAGCCCCGAGGACGCGCTGCTGCTGCGCACCGTCGAAGACCGCTTCGATGCAAATACCGGCGCCTTTTCAGACCGGCTTGAGAAGATCAAGGCATCGTCGAGCGATGCGCTGATCCAACTCGGCCTGTCTGGGCGGCGCTTCGACATCGCCTATATCGACGGCGGTCATCGGGCGCGCGAGGTCTATGCCGACAGCGCGCTCTGCTGGCCGCTGATGGCGCCCGGCGGCCTTGTGATCCTCGACGATTATCTCTGGGCGGAAATGCCCGACCCGATGGACAATCCGAAACCCGGCATCGACGCATTCCTGAAGTCGATCGAGGGACAATACCGGATTGTCCATAACGATTATCAGATTGCCATCACGAAACTCTGACGGTCCGTCGCCGGAAAGCCTGAACCCATGTCAGCCAATGCCGCCTTCACCCTCGCCCGCCGGTTGCGCGCAGGTGAAACCGTGTTCTCGGCCTGGTGCGGATTGCCGGAACCGCTGGTGTGCGAGGCGATCGCACGCGAAGGCTTCTCCGCGGTCACGCTCGATATGCAGCACGGCATGTGGGACACTGCGTCCGCGCTTGCTGCGATCGCATCCGTTCATCTTGCGGGCGCAGCCTCGGTCGTGCGGGTGCCGTTGTGGGAGAATGCCTCAGTCAGTCGCATGCTCGATTTCGGCGCCGAAGGCATCATCGCACCGATGATCAACGGCACCGCCGAGGCGAATGCATTCGTGCAAGTGGCGAAGTATCCGCCGGTCGGCGAGCGTTCGATCGGCGCCCACCGTGCCGGGATGCTGGCCCGCGTACCCGATCAGAAGCTTTACATCGCGGATGCCAACCAGACCACGATCAGCTTTGCGATGGTCGAGACGCGCGCGGCGCTCGACAATCTCGATGCGATCGCCGGGATGCCGGGCATCGATTCGCTGTTCGTCGGCCCGTCCGACCTTTCCTGCAGCCTGTCCGGCGGGGCGTCGATGGATTCGCACTCGGCCGATGTCGAGGCTGCGCTCGAACGCGTGCTGACGGCCTGCGACAGGCACAAGAAAATCCCCGCACTCTATTGCCGCGATGCCGACCGCGCGCTCGCCAAGGCCAAGCAAGGCTTCCGTTTCCTTGCGGTGGCGAGCGACCTGACTTTCCTGCGCGCCGGCACCGCCGCCCAGTTGAAGGTGCTCGGGAGCGCCCGCTGACCGGTTTCCGCCCTCATCAAGCCGGGCGGCCCGATTCGTCAGGCGCGCTCTCCGCGCGCACCTGATGAATGATGGCCCGATGAAGCGGCAAGGATGCGTTCCAGCGCCTCGCCTGTATTGCCGATCACGTCCGGTGCCCTCACCTCGACGATCCGGTAATCGCGCTCGCGCATCCAGGCAAGCTTCTGCCGCCGCGCGTCGGCGGCCTTCGCATCTTCGCTGTCCGGCGCCACATCGACCACGAGCCGCAGCGGAAATGACACGAAATCCGCAACATGCGGCCCGATGGGCGTTTGCCGCTTGAAGCCGAGCGTGGCAAAGCGCCGGTCGGCGGTGATCGCCGCCCAGAGCGCGCGCTCCGCATCGGTCGGGTTGCGTCGCAGGAGCCGCGCCAGCCCGCGCACCGGAGAGTCCGCGCGCACGATCTCGGCCTTGCCGTGCCGGGCGAGCAAATTGCGCAGCATCTCGGCCTCCGGACCGTCGAGCAGGCCGCCGCGTGCCGGCCCTTTGCGTCCCTCGACCAGCGCCATGACGATGCCATGCAGCGTGCGGATATCCTGCTGGGTCGGCTGCATGCGCGTGAAGATGTTGCGCATGTTGATCGTCATGGTGCCGCGCTTCTCGTGCGGACGGAAATATTCGATGCGTTCCAGTTCGCGTTCGAGGTCGCCGAAAAAGGCAAGCAGTTGCTCCTTCGGCGCAGGCGGCGACTTGTCAGGCGCAGCGAAAGGCAGCGTGCCGGCACTGCGCAGCTTGAACCATTCGTAACCGGCGATAACCACCGCCTGCGCCAGGTTCAACGAAGCGAAAGCCGGATTGACCGGCAATGTCAGAATCGCATCGGCGAGCCCGACTTCGTCATTCTCGAGCCCGTTGCGCTCGCGCCCGAACACCAGCGCCACGCTCGCCCGCTGATATGCGGGCCAACGCGAGCCGCGCCGCGTCATCCGCGCCGATCACCGGCTTCGCCTGATCATGCGAGCGGGCCGTGCTCGCGATCACAAACTGGCAATCGGCGATCGCATCCGCCAATGTTGCGTGCAGCGTCGCGCTCTCCAGCACCCGATCGGCGCCCGACGCCATGATCGCCGCCGCGCGGCTCGGCCAGCCACAGCGTGGATTGACGAGTCGCAGTTCGGACAACCCGAAATTGGCCATGGCGCGGGCCGCAGCCCCGATATTCTCGCCGAGCTGCGGCTCGACGAGGATCACCGCGGGCGCAGCCTCGGCCACCCAGTTTCTGGTCTTGTCAGTTCCGGCACCCGGCATCGCTCAATCTCCGGCGGCGATATAGCCGCCGGAGCCGCCGCATGAAAGTGCCCGGCATGCCATGATCGCGGGTCGATTCGAGGAGCCGGCAATGAAAATCATGATCGCGACACCGGCCTATGGCGGCGAGGTGACAACGACCTATTGCGACGCGCTGATCTGGCTGCTCGACCATTTCCGCGAGAAGCACCCGCATATCCGCTTCCAGCACAAATTCCTGTCGCTGTCGGTGCTGTCCTTCATGCGCAACCTGTATGCGAGCCTTGTCATGCAGGACGAGAGCTATACCCATCTGCTGTTCGTCGATGCCGACATGGGGTTCGCGCCCTCCCTGATCGAGCACATGATCGTCGCCGACAAGCCGGTGGTCGGCTCCATGGCCCCGCATCGCAAGCTGGACCTCGTGAGGTTCTACGCTTTGCGCGACGAGATCGCCGATCCGACGGTCGCCCGGCTGGTCGCCATGGACTATGTCAATGCCGGATCGATCGACTTTGCCGGCGACGGTCTCTCGTCGGACAGCCTCGTGGTCGACGGACCGTGCATCCGCGTCCGCCGGACCGGCGCTGGCGTGCTCCTGATCAAGCGCGAGGTCTTCGATGCGATCAAACAGCGTTATCCGGAATTGTGGTGCGAGCGGATCGAGGACACCTACGCCAATTTCGGCCTGACCAAAGGCGTGCTGCAATGTTTCGAGCCGATGCCGAACGAGCACGGCCTCTATGGCGGCGAGGACGCCGCTTTCTGCCGCCGCTGGGTCGAGGGCTGCGGCGGCGAAATCTGGTCGGTCGTCACCGAAACCATCGTCCATGTCGGACCGGAAAAATATGTCGGCAATTACCTGACCAAGCTGCGGCACGGCCGGATATAGGGCGCCGGCGCGCCTGTTGTCCCGCCCGGCAAATCCCGGTAAAGGATCGCGCTCTCCGAAATCGCCGATCCCTCTGATGTCCCAGCTCATTCTTGGCGTTCACTCCGGCTCGCATGACGCGGCCGCGGCCCTTTTTGACGGCTATGAGCTGAAGGCCGCGGTGTCGCTCGAAAGGCTGACCCGCAACAAGGGCGACGGCGCCTATCCGGATGCCGCCATCGACGAGGTGCTGTCGATCGCCGGAGCGACCCGCAGCGACGTGGATGTGGTGTGCCACAGCCGCACGCTGATGCCGACGAAGTATTTCCGGCACCTGTCAGGCCTGGATCGGCTCAAGGAGCACTATCGCACGCATGTGCGCGGCAAGACCCGGCGGCAGATGATGCCTGAGCTGTTCCGGCACAACACCGCCGATGTCGAGCGCTTCTATGATTCCGCGGCGCTGCTGCGGGACAAGGGATTCCGCGGCGACACGCAGTCGTTTTTCTACAACCATCACGAAGCGCATGCCCTGCCCGCCTTGTTCTACTCGCCGGACTGGGACAACGCGCTGCTTGTGACCGCGGACGGCGGCGGCGACAACGTGCATTACAGTCATCGCCATTTTGCAAAGGGCGCATTGACGAGCCTCTATGGCGGCGAGGAGACGATCCTGACGCCGCCAGTGGAGGACTCGCTTGGCAAGATGTACGGCGCCGCCACCAAGGCGCTCGGCTTCCGGCGGGTGCGCCACGAGGGCAAGGTCACCGGCCTCGCCGCTCAGGGAAAGCCGGTACGCGCGGCCGAGCTTGCGGCGAAATTCTCGGTCGATGCAAACGGGCGCGTGCATTCGACGCTTCGCTCCGACCGCGAGATCAATGCCTTCATGCAGGCGCTGCTGGACGGGCTCAGCAAGGAGGACTATTCGGCGAGCGTGCAGCAGGTCCTTGAAGACACCATGCTCGCCTCGTTCGAGCGGCTGCTTGCCAACCATCCTGCGAAGCATCTCGGCCTGTCGGGCGGCGTGTTCGCAAACGTGAAGCTGAACCGGCTGCTTGCTGAAAAGTTCGGCCTGGATGAGGTTTTCATCTTCCCTGCGATGGGCGATGACGGCCTGCCCGTGGGCGGGGTCCTCGCGTGGCTTCTGCGCAGGGACGGCCTTGCCGCCTGGCTCAAGAACCGGCGCGACCTCGGCCCCGTCTATCTGGGGCGCGACTTCACCGCGACGGCGGACCATACACTTGCGAATATCCCGAATGTGAAGCGTACGCCCGAGACGCCCGTGGCAGCCAGTGTGCAGCGGCTCGAGGCCGGCCAGCTCGGCGCCATCTATACCGGCCGGATGGAATACGGACCGCGCGCGCTCGGCAACCGCACCATCCTTGCCAATCCGTCGCGGCGCGAGACCCACGATCTGCTGAACGAGCGGCTGTCGCGCTCGGAATTCATGCCCTTCGCGCCGGTGGCAACTGCCGAACGCGCAGGTGACGTTTTTGGTATCACGAAGGTGAACCGGCGAGCCTGCCGCTACATGACCATCGCCACCGAGGTGCATCCGGATTGGCGCAAGCGAATTGCCGCGGTCGTGCATGTCGACCACTCGGCGCGGCCGCAGGTTATCGCGCGCGCCGACAACCCGCTCTATCACGACATCATATCCGGTTTCGAGCGCGCCACCGGGCTGGCCGCCCTGGTCAATACCTCGTTCAACGTCCACGAGGAGCCGATCGTGAACACCCCCGCCGAATGCGCCCGTGCGCTGACCGACGGCCGGATCGATTTTGTCGTCACAAATCAGGCGCTTTACGTACGTGGCTAGGGCTTTTCGGGCGGTTATCTCGCAGCTGACGAGGCTTTTACCGGCCGGATGCGGATGCTATAGGGCCCGCGCCCAATTCCGTCAGTCGAATCCCCGGTTGGCGGCTCCGCGCCGAGAACAATCCAGTTGAGGGCCGGGGAAGCGGATTCCCCCCGCGCCCGCCGATGACCCGTTCCCATCGGCCCGAAAACGCATGCGACCAGAGGTGCTAGTATGCCAGATCTCGAAATCATGTGGACAAAGGTCGACGAGGCTCCCGCGCTCGCGACCTATTCCCTGCTGCCGATCGTCGAAGCCTTCGTGGGTGCAGCGGGCGTGTCCGTGAAGCTGAAGGACATCTCCCTGGCCGGCCGCATCATCGCCGCTTTCCCCGAAAAGCTCACGCCGGAGCAGCGGATCAATGACGAACTCGCCGAACTTGGCGAGCTGGCGACGCGGCCCGAAGCCAATATCATGAAACTGCCGAACATCTCAGCATCGATCCCCCAGCTCAAGGCCGCGATCAAGGAGCTGCAGGACAAGGGCTACAATGTGCCCGACTATCCGGACAATCCAGCGGCCGATGAAGAGAAGGAGATCAAGACCCGCTACGCCAGGGTTTTCGGCAGTGTCGTCAACCCGGTCCTGCGCGAAGGCAATTCCGACCGCCGGGCCGCCGGCGCGGTCAAGCAATATGCCCGCAACAATCCGCACAAGATGGGCGCGTGGAGCAAGGACTCCAAGTCGCACGTGGCCTACATGCCGGGCGGCGATTATTACGGGTCGGAAGTCTCAACCACTGTCACGGCGGCAACCAATGCTCGCATTGAGCTGGTCGGCAAGGATGGCACGGTGACGGTGCTGAAGGAGAAGACACCGCTTCAGGCCGGCGAGATCATCGACGCGGCGGTGATGAGCAAAAAGGCGCTGCGCGCCTTCTTCGCCGAAGAGATCGAAGCCGCGAAGAAGGAAGGCGTTCTGTTCTCGCTGCACGTGAAGGCGACGATGATGAAGGTCTCCGATCCCATCATCTTCGGTCACGCGGTGTCGGAGTTTTTCGCCGATGTGATCAGGAAGCATGAAGCGACGCTGAAAAAGCTCGGCGTCAACCTGAACAACGGCTTTGGCGATCTCATGGCGAAGATCGAGACGCTGCCGGAGGCCGAGAAGGCGGCGATCAAGGCCGACATCGAAGCCCAATACGCAAAGCGGCCAGGCCTTGCCATGGTCAATTCCGACAAGGGCATTACCAACCTGCATGTTCCAAGCGATGTGATCGTCGACGCCTCGATGCCGGCGATGATCCGCGATTCCGGCCGCATGTGGGGCGCCGACGGCAAGCTGCACGACACCAAGGCGGTGATCCCCGATCGCAGCTATGCCACGCTGTATCAGGCGGTCATCGACGATTGTAAGGCCAACGGCGCGTTCGATCCCAAGACCATGGGCTCAGTCCCCAATGTCGGCTTGATGGCGCAGAAGGCCGAGTACGAGCCCCGGCCTCTCCGGAGAGCCTCGATGGATGAAGGAGCGGATGCACAACGCCCTGTGGAACCCATGGAGATGCGCGCGGTGTGTCGCCGTGTGGGCAAATCCGGGCCGCCACATCAGGGAGCCGTAACCGAACACCCATTTCTCACCGGCTGGAACG
>JBIQKQ010000148.1:0-8444 GCA_044506365.1 Hyphomicrobiales bacterium | reverse complement strand
GTGTTCGCGGATGCTAAGGCCCGCCGGAAAGGCGGGCCTTAACGATTCCCTTAACGATTTGAGCGACCGCGGCCACGCTTGACGAAACCTGCTGGCGCTCCCGCGCGTTGGGCTCGGTTCCAGTCGTTGTGTTCACGAACAGGGGACTGACCAATGAACAAGCTCTTGTTGGCATTGGCAGCAGCATGCGTCGCCGTGCTCCTGGCAATGCCGGTCCACGCCGAGTCCAGGACGAAGTCGGCCGGTCTCAACACCGATAACCGTACAGCACAGCCCAGCGAGGTTTCGTCGCAGCGCCGCTACCATCGTCGGTATTACGGTCCACGCCGCGCCTACTGGGGTCCGCGCCGCGCCTATTGGGGCCCGCGGCGTTACTGGGGCCCGCGCCGCGCTTATTGGGGTCCGCGTCGATATTGGGGCCCGCGCCGCGTCTGGTGGGGTCCGCGTCCCTATTGGCGGGCACGTCCCGTCTATTGGGGGCCGCGCTATTACTGGCGACCGCGTCCGGTTTTCTGGGGTGCGCCCTTCTGGGGGCCGCGCTATCGCTATTGGGGCGGCGGACCGGCCATCAGCATCGGATTCGGCTTCGGCCCGCGCTGGTGGTGGTGACGGTTCTGAAAAGAGAAAGGCCCGCTGCGACAGCGGGCCTTTTGTCTTGCTTCGGTTGAGCGGCGCTTACTTCCACTCGCGCACGTCCACGAAGTGACCGGCGACCGCGGCCGCCGCGGCCATCGCCGGCGAAACGAGATGCGTGCGGCCCTTGAAGCCCTGACGGCCCTCGAAATTGCGGTTCGAGGTCGAGGCGCAGCGCTCCTCCGGCGCGAGCTTGTCCGGATTCATCGCAAGGCACATCGAGCAGCCGGGCTCGCGCCATTCGAAACCCGCTTTCAGGAAAATCTTGTCGAGGCCCTCGGCTTCCGCCTGCTCCTTCACGAGCCCTGATCCCGGCACGATCATCGCATTGACATTGGCGTTGACGCTCTTGTCCTTCACGATCCGCGCCACTTCGCGCAGATCCTCGATCCGGCCGTTGGTGCAGGAGCCGATGAACACGCGATCGAGCTTGATGTCGGTGATCTTCGTGCCGGGCGTGAGGCCGATATATTCGAGGGCGCGCTTCTTGGAGAGCCGCTTTGCCTCGTCGGCGATGTCGTCCGGATTCGGCACCTTGCCATTGACCGAGATCACGTCTTCCGGGCTCGTGCCCCAGGTGACCAGCGGCGGCAGGTTCGCGGCGTCCAGCCGGATTTCGTGATCGAAATGCGCGCCGTCGTCGGAATGCAGCGTGTCCCAGTATCGCAGGGCGCGATCCCAGTCGGCCCCTTTGGGCGATTTCGGTCGGTCCTTCAGATAGGCATAGGTCTTCTCGTCCGGCGCCACCATGCCGGCGCGCGCGCCACCTTCGATCGACATGTTGCAGATCGTCATGCGGCCTTCCATCGAGATGGAGCGGATCGCCTCGCCTGCATATTCGAGCGCATAGCCGGTGCCGCCGGCCGTGCCGATCTCGCCGATGATGGCGAGGATGATGTCCTTCGCGGTCACGCCGTCCGGCAGCTTGCCGTCGACCACCGCGCGCATGTTCTTCGACTTCTTCTGGATCAGCGTCTGGGTCGCCAGTACATGCTCGACCTCTGACGTTCCGATACCGTAAGCCAGCGCGCCGAACGCGCCATGCGTTGCGGTGTGGCTGTCGCCGCAGACGATGGTCGTGCCCGGCAGCGTAAAGCCCTGCTCGGGGCCGATGATGTGGACGATGCCCTGGCGCTTGTCGAACTCGTTGTAATATTCGAGGCCGAACAGCTTGGCGTTCTCTGCGAGATAGGCGATCTGCGCGGCGCTTTCGGGATCGGGATTGGGCTTGCTGCGATCGGTGGTCGGAACGTTGTGATCGACGACCAGCAGCGTCTTCTCCGGCGCGCGCACCTTGCGGCCGGCCAGGCGCAGACCTTCAAAAGCCTGCGGCGACGTTACCTCATGCACCAGATGGCGGTCGATATACAAAAGGCACGTGCCGTCCGGCTGTTCGTCGACGACGTGGTCGTCCCAGATCTTGTCGTAGAGGGTACGGGGCTTCATGTTTTCGAATCTCGGCGTGTGTCGATGTCGGGTGAGCGGATGCGAATCTCGGCGAACGTGGCGCGCGCTGGCGCGCTGCTTCACGCGCTCAAAGGCCGGCCTGGATCGACGCTGTCATGCGGCCGAAAAAACGCCCGGGCAGACGGTCGTGGTCCCGCAGGATGAAGGCGAAGGGCCCTATGAAACCGCAGCATCGCATGGCCGCGATATAACAATTCCAGACTGGCGCCGCAATGAACGCAAACCGCGCATGCGCTCGCGCGCGGCCCAGAGACAAAGACTGGGCTCCGGCGCTGGCGCGCACGGACGACGCTTTGCGGCGACGACGCGGACTTACTCCGCCGCTTCCTTCGCGGTATCCGCATTGGCGCCGCCGCCATGACGGCCCTGAGCCTCGGCGATACGGGCCGACTTACCGCGCAGGCCGCGCAAGTAATACAGCTTCGCGCGGCGCACCTTGCCGCGGCGGACGACCTTGATCGAGTCGATCATCGGCGCATAGAGCGGAAATACGCGCTCCACGCCTTCGCCATAGGAGATCTTGCGCACGGTGAAGTTCTCGTGCAGCCCGCCGCCCGAACGCGCAATGCAAACGCCTTCATAGGCCTGCACGCGGGTGCGCTCGCCTTCCTTCACCTTGACGTTGACGATCACGGTGTCGCCCGGCTCGAAATCCGGAATCTCACGGCCGGCTGACAGTTTCGCCACCTGTTCCTGTTCGAGCTGCTGGATGATGTTCATGGCGATCTCTCCGTATCGGTCGGCGGCGCCGGGTCTCGGTGCGCGAGTGGCTCGCATCACCGACATGCGCGGCACGGCAAAATTGGGGCGCAAAAGGGGGAACGTCTTTGTCCAGTTCCGGGGCGGGTTCTAGTCGAAAGCCAGGGACTTGTCACCCGTCCGATGAGTCCTTTTTGCAACGATTTTCGGGCGGGAACCCGCTTCCCGGCGCCAGCATGTCAGGCCGGCGCGCCTGTGTCAGCCGTTCGGCCTGCGCCCGCCGCCAGGCCGCGATTTTGGCGTGATCGCCAGACAGCAGCACGTCCGGAATCGGCCGGCCCTCGAAGATTTGGGGCCGCGTGAAGTGCGGGTATTCGAGCAGGCCGTGAGCGAAGCTCTCCTCCTCCGCCGAAACCGCCTTGCCCATCACCCCCGGCAGGAGCCGGATGCAGGCATCCAGCAGGACCAGGGCGGCAATCTCGCCTCCGGAAAGGATATAGTCGCCGATCGATACCTCTTCGAGGCCGCGCGCCTCGATCAGCCGTTCGTCTACCCCTTCGAACCGGCCGCACAGGATGACCGCGCCGGGTCCCGCCGAAAGGTCGATAACCCGCTGCTGGGTCAATGGCTGACCGCGCGGGCTCATGAGGAGACGCGGCCGGTCGTCAGGTCCGACGGAGTCGATGGCGCGGGCGAGCACGTCGGCTTTCATTACCATGCCGGGCCCGCCGCCGGCCGGCGTGTCGTCCACCTGCCGATGCACCCCGATGCCGAAATCGCGGATATCGACGGTGTCCAGCGACCAGGTTCCCGCCGCCAGCGCCTTGCCGGCGAGGCTCAGGCCGAGTGGTCCCGGAAACATGTCCGGGAAGATGGTGAGCACGGTCGCGCGGAAGGTCATGGCTCTTTCTTCGGTCGTCCCCGCAAAGGCTGGACCCATACGCACCGAGATTAGTCGGATTTCCGTGGTTGCGGGTCGCGGCTCGCCGGCGGCTTTGCGGCGTTCGGCCGGGACGATGCCGGCTGTTCCTGCACCACAATCTCCTCCGGCATCACGACGACGATCTTGCCACCGGCAACATCCACCTCCGGCACCGTCGCTTCATCGAAGGCGAGCATCACCGACTGACTGCCGTCCGAAAGCGTCAACTCGACGATGTCGCCGGCGCCGAAATTATGCAGCGCCGTGACCTCACCGATCACTTCACCGTCCGGCGTCAGGGCGGACAGTCCGATCAGGTCGGCGTAATAGAATTCGCCGTCCTCGGCAGGCGGCAGCTGGTCGCGATCGACGTAAAGATTGACGTTGCGAAGGGCTTCCGCCTGCTCGCGGCGGGTGACGCCGACGAAGCGGACGGTGAAGCCATCCCTTGATGGTTTCACCGTATCGATTTCGAGACGGCGCGATCCGTCTTCGGTCTCGAGCGGGCCATATTGCGCGAAGGCCGTCGGCTCTTCGGTGAAGGAGCGCAGATGCACGCCGCCGCGCAGGCCATGCGCGGCGCCGATCTGCGCCACGCAGACTCGTGTCTCGCGCCCGCGGCCCGGACGCGACATATGCGCTTAGCTCGCGGCCGGAGCGGCGCCGCCGGCAGCCTTCGCCGCTTCGGCAGCCTTGCGCTCCTTGCGCGGCACCGCCTTTTCCGGATTGTTGCGCTTCTCCCGCTTCATCACGCCGGCGGCGTCAAGGAACCGGGCCACGCGATCGGACGGCTGCGCGCCCTTGGCGATCCACGCCTTCGCCTTCTCAGCATCGAACTTCAGGCGGTCCTTGTTGTCCTTCGGCATCAGCGGATTGTAATAGCCGAGCCGCTCGATGAAGCGGCCGTCGCGCGGGCTCCGCGAGTCGGCGACAACGATGTGATAGACCGGGCGCTTCTTGGTGCCGGCACGGGCCATGCGCAATACGACGGGCATTTCAGTTTTTCCTTTCGTTCGAATTCGTGAGTGTTTCGGTTATTTCTTCCTGCCGATGCCGTGATAGCCGCCGCCAAGGCCCGGCAATTTGCCGCCGCCAAGACCGGGCAGGCCTCCCGGAAGTCCGGGCATGTTTTGCGGCAGACCGGGCATGCCGGGCGGCAAGCCGCCCTGCTGCTGCATCTGCTCGGCCATCTTCTGCATCTCTTCGCGCGAGGGCATGCCGCTCCCGAAACCAAGCGCATTGGCAAGGCCCGCCAGCGGTCCGCGCTTGGCGCCGCCCATCGCCTTCATCATGTCGGACATGCCGCGATGCATCTTGAGGAGCTTGTTGATCTGCTCCGGCGTTGTGCCGGAGCCGGCCGCGATGCGCTTCTTGCGGCTGGCTTTCAGGATGTCGGGATTGCGCCGCTCCTGCGGGGTCATCGAATCGATGATGGCGCATTGCCGCTTGAGCAACGAGTCATCGAGATTGGCGGCGGCGAGCTGGTTCTTCATCTTGGCGACGCCGGGCATCATGCCCATCAGGCCGCCAAGGCCGCCGAGCTTCTGCATCTGGGCAAGCTGCTCGCGCAGGTCGGCGAGATCGAACGTGCCCTTGCGCATGCGGTCGGCGGCGCGCGCCGCTTTCTCCGCATCGATATTGGCGGCGGCTTTCTCAACCAGCGAGACGATATCGCCCATGCCGAGGATGCGGTTGGCGATCCGCGCCGGATCGAAGGTCTCGAGCGCGTCCATCTTCTCGCCGGTGCCGATCAGCTTGATCGGCTTGCCGGTGACCGCGCGCATCGACAGGGCGGCGCCGCCACGGCCATCGCCGTCGACGCGCGTCATCACGATGCCGGTAAGGCCGACGCGCTCGTCGAAGGCCCGCGCCAGATTGACCGCGTCCTGGCCGGTGAGCGCATCGGCGACCAGCAGCACTTCATGCGGATCGGCGGCGCGCTTGACCTCGGCCGCTTCCGCCATCATCGCCTCGTCGAGGGTGATGCGGCCAGCGGTATCGAGAAGGACGATGTCGTAGCCGCCGAGCTTTGCCGCTTCGATGGCGCGCCGCGCGATCTGCGGTGGCGTCTGGCCGGCGACGATCGGCAGCGTGTCGACGTTTACCTGTTTGCCGAGAATGGCGAGCTGCTCCATCGCCGCCGGGCGGCGGGTATCGAGCGAGGCCATCAGCACCTTGCGCCTGGCGAGCTCGGTGATCCGCTTGGCGATTTTCGCGGTTGTGGTGGTTTTGCCGGAGCCCTGGAGGCCGACCATCATGATGGCAACCGGCGGGGCGGCATTCAGGTCTATGGGGTCCGCGCTCGAGCCGAGCGTATTGACCAGTTCGTCGTGAACGATCTTGACGACCATCTGGCCGGGCGTGACCGACTTGATGACGGTCTCGCCGACCGCCTTTTCGCGCACCCGCTCAATGAAACCGCGCGTGACATCCAGCGAGACGTCGGCCTCGAGCAGCGCCCGCCGCACTTCGCGCATCGCGGCATCGACGTCCTCCGGACGCAGCGCGCCGCGCCGCGTCAGGGTGTCGAGAATTCCGCTCAGCCGTTCCGACAGATTGTCGAACATTGCTTCTCTTTTCCTTTCCCTCCGCCGCTCAGCGGGAGAGGGGAAAACAGAAAAACGCCCGAGGGCGCACAGCGCTGTCGGGCGGGGACCTCCGGCCTCTCATGGACCGGTCGGCGGCTCAAACGTCACATCTCTTGCGAGAGCGGCGGCAAACTAGGGGCGGGGCGCCGCGAAGTCAAGAAAAGCGCGGGTTCAGCAGGCCCGCCGCCGTGCCCGGCAATCTCGTCCGGATCGCGTGGCCCGCGGTCAGGTCGTCCGCTCGCCCTTGTCGTCGCTGCGCGCGGCATTGTGATTGGCCTCCTCGTCAAAGCCCATCCGGCTCGAATAGAAGACCAGCGTCATCAGGCCGACGCCCACCACCAGCGAAAACCCGATTCCCATCACCATTGCGATGTAACCGTGCACCGACATCTGAGCGTCGGGCGCAAGGTTCCAGCCGATATAGGCGGCGACCCCGGACAGCGCCGCGAGGCCAAGCAGGACAGCGATTAGCAGCCGATTTCCCATCTCGCGGAGATAGGCATGATGCGCCGGTAATCCAGCTATTTGACCGGAAAAATCACCTCGATCACGAGTTCGTCTTCAGGGGTGGAGCGTGGATCGGTGACATAGCGCTCGATGAACAGGTCGCCGGGCTGCAGGTTTTTCTCATCGAAAAAATTTGTGATCGCCTCGTACAGGTTCTCCATTCCGTCATAGGAACCGCGATGGACGAACCTGTAGGCCTTTCCGCCCGGCGAGGTGCCAACGGCGATATCGCCTTGCGGCGGGTTGTCAAACGGACCCGCCACCGGCACCGCGGCGCGGAAATCGAAGCCGTTATCGTCCGCGCCGGTGTAGATCATCATGGACTCGCCGTCGGGCTTGAGGCCGCGCCGGTCCATATATTCGTGGACCGTCTTGAACGCCTCCACCAGGGTCTCGTAGGCGGTGTCCCAGCTACCGGTGCCCTGCAGATAGACGATGGTCTTTTCGGGCAAGGTAATTTCGAGGCCGAACGCATCCTCTTGCGCCTGGGCCGTCTGTCCCGAACGGGGTGCTATCGCCAGGGCCAGAATGCCGGCAGCCAGCGAGCGGCGGGATAACATGTCGGGATCTCCATGGGGGGTCCACCAGCTTATGACGGCGATGCCGCCATTTTCATGTCGAACCTGGGCGGCACCCCTTTATGCCCTTCAGACCGTCCAGACCGGGGCTGCGGAACCACGCTAGTCATCGGGCCTCGATTAGCCCATATAGGCGGCGTTGGAACACCCCAAGCACGGCAGCATCTGGGCATGAGCGCGCTCGCCAACCACGCCTTCGTGAAGATGAACGGCATTGGCAACGAGATTGTCGTCATCGACATGCGCGCGCATCCTCAACCGGTCACGGCGGCGGATGCGCGGGCGATCGCCGCGCCGGGCGGCGCGCCCTACGACCAGCTGATGGTGCTGTATCCGCCGCGCGTTACCGGGACCGAGAGTTTCGTGCGCATCTACAACAACGACGGATCGGAAGCGGGCGCCTGCGGTAACGGCATGCGCTGCGTCGCCGCAATCGTTTTCGCCGAGAGCGGCAAGGACGCGCTGACCTTCCAGACCAGGGCCGGCCTGATCAATTGCTGGCGCAGTGACCGGCCCGGCGTCTTTACCGTCGATATGGGCCAGCCGCGGTTCGGCTGGCAGGAGATTCCGCTCGCCGAGGAGTTCCGCGACACGCGCGGCATCGAGCTGCAGATCGGACCGATCGAGGCGCCGATCCTGCATACGCCCTCGGTGGTGAATATGGGCAATCCGCATGCGGTGTTCTGGGTCGATGACCCGTATGCGTATGATCTCGAAAGGTTTGGCCCGCTGCTTGAACATCACCCGATTTTCCCGGAACGCGCCAACATCACGCTCGCCGCGGTGAAGGCGCGCGACCATATCGTCATGCGCACGTGGGAGCGGGGCGCGGGCCTGACCAAGGCCTGCGGCTCTGCCGCCTGTGCAACTGCCGTCGCCGCCGTGCGCCTCAATCGCACAGACCGCACGGTGCGCATGTCGCTGCCGGGCGGCGACCTCGCCATCGAATGGCGCGAGCGCGACGATCATGTGCTGATGACCGGTGGCGTGGAGTTCGAACGCGAAGGCCGCTTCGATCCGGCGCTGTTCGCGGACACGGCGACGGCATAA
>JBIQKQ010000147.1:0-8508 GCA_044506365.1 Hyphomicrobiales bacterium | reverse complement strand
ATCCCGCCCCGCGTCTCATGACGCTGATCAGACGCCCCTTGCAACGGGGCGGGATAACGAGACTATATTCCTAGAACCGCGAAAAAGTCAAGAGGCTTGTTTCCAGTTTCGGAGCCCCCTCTGCGTGCACGCTCCGCGATGCGCCGGCCTTGCGCGCGACGCGATCGCCATGGCGCGTCAATCTGCCGCCCGCCACGCGACCAGACCGAAGAAGGCGGCAGCGACGCGGCACTTGCCCTGCTTCTCGCGCGCACCGTCAGCGCCTTTGCGGCAAGGGCGAAATAAAAAGCGCACGATATTCCACCAGACCGTTCGCCAAGCGCGAGGCGGCATCCGGATCATGCCCGCGACGTGTTGTCCGGCGATTTGACATCGCGGCGTCCCAGCCTAAGATGACCACAAAATGATACAGATGTACCGCAATGCGGTGCACAAAAACAGGAGGACGGAGCGCTGCGCCCAGCAGCAAATCCGCATGCAGCATGAGACGGATCGCTCTCGAAGAGCACTTCATGGCCCCCGGCTTCGAAGACTACTGGCTGAAGACGGTCGAGGACGTCGAGCCGGCCCGCTACGCGCAGGTGCTGGAGCGGCTCAACGACTTCGGCGAGCAGCGCCTCTCCGCCATGGACACATCCGGCATCACCCTTGCGGTGCTGTCCCTTGCCGGTCCCGGCGTGCAGATCGAGCGCGATGTCGCGACCGCGACCCGCAAGGCGCGTGAAGCCAACGATTTCCTGGCGACGCAGATGCAGAAGGCGCCGGATCGCTATCTTGGCTTCGCGCATCTCGCGGTGCAGGACGCGAAAGCCGCCGCGGACGAACTCGAACGCTGCGTGCGCGATCTGAAATTCTCCGGCGCGATGATCAACGGCCACACCAACGGCCAGTATCTCGACCATCCCGACACCTATCCGCTTTGGGAGCGTGCCGAAGCGCTCGGCGTACCGCTTTATCTGCATCCGGCCGACCCGATCACGCAAATGCCGGCGCTCGACGGCTATCGCGGGCTCAAGCGCGCGACATGGGAATGGACGGTGGAGACCGGCACGCATGCGCTGCGCATCGTGTTTTCCGGCCTGTTCGACCGCTTCCCGCGCGCCAAGCTCGCGCTTGGCCATCTCGGCGAGACCCTGCCCTATCAGCTCTGGCGCTTCGACAGCCGCGCCAAGCTGTACGGCGTCAAGCTGAACAAGAAGCCGTCCGATTACATCCGCGAGAATATCGCGGTCACGACATCCGGGATGTTCTCGTTCGAGCCGATCGACTGCGCGCTCAAGGCGCTCGGCCGCGAGAACGTGATGTATTCGGCCGACTATCCGTTCGAGAATCCGGCCGAGGCCGGCGCCTTCATGGATGAGTTGCCGCTCGATCGCGCGGTGATCGAGGACATCTCCTACAACAACGCCGCGCGCCTCCTTCGCATCGGGACGCCCGCGTGACCGTCGCGATCGATCATCCTGCAAAGCCGGCGGCTTCCGAAGCACGCCCGCAAAAGGCGCAGGAGAAGAGCCAGGTCCAGGTGATCGCCCGCGCCGCCTCGATCATGCGGGCGCTGGAGGACACCACGACCGGCCTGAGCCTTGGCGAGATCGCGATGAAGGTCGGCCTCGCACGCTCGACCGTGCAGCGGATCGTGGCCGCGCTGGAAACCGAAAAGCTGGTGGTGGCGGCCTCGCCCGCCGGCCGCGTGCGGCTCGGGCCCACCATCCTTCGCCTCGCCGGATCGGTGCGGACCGATTTCGTCGCGCTGGCGCGGCCGTTCCTGATCGAACTGTCGAAGGAACTGCACGAGACGGTCGATCTCGCCTCGATCAAAGGCGACCACCTCGTGTTTATCGATCAGGTGATCGGCTCGCAGCGCCTGCGCACCGTGTCGGCCGTCGGCGAAAGCTTTCCGCTCTATTGCACCGCCAATGGCAAGGCCTATCTCGCCGAACTCGACGACAAAGCCATCGAAACGCTGATCGGCAGGAGTTACAAGGCGCGCACCCCGCACACCATCACCAAGCTGCCGCGGCTGCTGGAGGATATCGCCGCCGCACGCCGTGATGGATACGCGCTCGATCTCGAGGAGCACTCGCCCGGAATCTGCGCCGCCGGCGTCGCGATGCGCGACATGCTCGGCAATTTTGTCGCGATCTCGGTTCCGGTGCCGGCGCAGCGCTTTCACAAGGACCGCGACCGCATTTGCGAGCGTCTGCTCGCCACCAAACGCACGCTGGAGAGTCACCTGTCCAGCACAGCCGCATAAGGAGAAACATGCATGGCAAAAATTCGTGGCGTCGAGTTTGAAGAGAATCTTCACAACGCGATGGGGCTGGAATTCTACAACCTCTCGCATCGCTTCGGCTATCAGTCGCCGAACTGGCCCTATTTCGAGGACGTGAAGATCGAGCGCATCCATTACATGGCGAAGTCGGGCGTGCTGTCGCAGCGCATCACGACGTCGATGCACAACACCACGCATATCGACGCGCCGGCGCATGTGATCCAGGGCACGCCGTTCATCGACGAGGTACCGCTGCCGCACTTTTTCGGCTCCGGCATCGTGGTCTCGATCCCGAAGAAGAAGTGGGAGCCGATCACCTATGACGATCTCGAAAAGGCCGCGGGCAAGGTGGTGCGGCCGCGCGATGTGGTGATCGTCAATACCGGCTGGCACCATCAATACGAGGACTCGGAGGACTATTTCTGCCGCGCGCCGGGCTTCGTGCCGTCGGCCGCCGACTGGTTCGTGGAGAAGCAGGTGAAGGTCGTCGGTCACGACACCCAGGCCAACGATCATCCGCTCGCCACCGCCATCGGGCCGCAGCGCAACGGTCCGCTGCATCCGCATCTCGCCGAGGAATACAAGGAATGGTCGGGCGGCCGCGACTGGAAGGATGACTTCCCGGAATGGGAGCCGGTGCACCGCAAGCTTTTCTCGAATGGCATCCTTGGCATCGAGAATGTCGGCGGCGAACTTGACAAGGTGACGGGCAAGCGCTGCACCTTCGCATTCTTCCCCTGGAACTGGGACCGCGGCGATGGTTGCATCATCCGCCTCGTCGCAATCACCGATCCAAAGGGCACGTATCGCATCGAGCGCGGGGAGACATTCGCATGATCGTGCGCAGATTTTCAGAAGCAAAGCCATACGAGGCGCCGAACCATCGCGGCTATACATCGCTGCGCCTGTTCGGCGCCGAAGCCGGCGGCTCCAAGGAGATGATCGTCGGGCTGTCGCATTTCCTGCCTGGTGGCGGCGCGGGCCCGGACGCCTCTCCGCCGGAGAAGGTGTATTTCGTCATCTCGGGCGAACTCACCGTGATCGTCGACGGCAAGGAGCATGTGCTGAAGGCGAACGACAGCTGCTACATCGGCCCGAACGAGACTCGCGAGATCATCAACCGCTCGAACGAGGTCTGCACCATCGTCGTGGCGATGCTGCCGCCGCGGCAATGACGTTCTTCCCTCTCCCCGCGCCAGCGGGGAGAGGGTGGCGAGCGCAGCGAGCCAGGTGAGGGACTCGCGTGAACGCGCCTACAGAGCATTTTGCAACTCCCCCTCACCCTGCGCGTTTCACGCGCCGACCTCTCCCGCAGGCGGGAGAGGTGAAGAAACGGAGCAAGCATCATGTCCGAAGCCTTTCTGAAAAATCCCCTCTCGCTGTTCGATATCCGCGGCAAGACCGCAATCGTCACCGGCGCGTCCGGCGCATTCGGTGCGCTGGCGGCGAAGGTGCTGGCGGGCGCCGGCGCCAATGTCGTGATCGCCGCCGGCAAGGCTGACGAACTGAAGAAAGTCGCTGGCGAATGCGAGGCGTTGGGGGCGAAGGTGGAGAGCGTGGCGCTGCGCCCGAGTTCTGAAGCCAATTGCGACAGGATCGTCAAAGCCGCGGTCGACAGATTCGGCCGGCTCGACATTCTGGTGGTCGGCTCCGGCAAGAACGACGTCGCCAAGATCGTCGACATGGCGCCGGAGCGCTTCCTCGACGTGATGGACGCCAATGTCACGCAGAGCTGGCTGATGGCGCGCGCGGCCGGCAAGCAGATGCTGGCGCAGGGCAAGGACGGCAAGACGTCCGGCAAGATCGTGCTGATGTCGTCGGCGCGCGGGCTGCTCGGCCATCCGGCCGGATACACCGCCTATTGCGCCTCGAAATCGGCGGTCGACGGCATCACCAAGGCGCTCGGCTGCGAATGGGGCGAAACCGGCATCACCGTGAACGCCATCGCGCCGACCGTGTTCCGCTCGGCGCTCACGGCCTGGATGTACGAGGACACCGAGAAGGCGAAGGGCGTGCGCGCGGCGTTCCTTGCGCGCGTGCCGAAAGGCCGGCTCGGCGAACCGTCCGATCTCGCCGGACCGCTGCTGTTCCTCGCTTCGTCGGCATCGGATTTCTATACGGGCCACATCCTCTACGCGGACGGCGGCTATACGGCGGGCTGACATGGCTGCGAAAGCGCGCATCGCCGTCATCGGCGCCGGCCTGATGGGCCACGGCATCGCGCAGGTGTTCGCGCTGGCCGGCCATGACGTCACCATCACGGATTCGTTCGCATCCAACCTCGATACGGTGAAGGCGCGGATCAGCGCCAATCTCGCCGATCTCGGCGACGACGCGAATGCGGTGAACCGCGTGACGCCGCATGCGGACCTCGCCGCCACCGTGCGCGACGCCGATTACGTGGTCGAAGCGGTGCTAGAGGATCTGCCGCTCAAGCAGGTGCTGTTCGCGGACATCGAAAAGCATGTGCGGCCGGGCACAATCCTCGCCAGCAACACGTCGGTGATTCCGATCACGCAGATCATGCAAGGGCTGAAGCACCGCGAACGCGCGCTTGGCACGCATTGGTGGAATCCGCCCTATCTCGTGCCGCTGGTCGAGGTGATCGGCACGCAATGGACATCGCCGCAGGTGATCGCCACCACGATGGCACTGCACAAGGCGATCGGCAAGACCCCGGTGCATGTGAAGAAGGATGTCGCGGGCTTTGTCGGCAACCGGCTGCAGCATGCGCTGTGGCGCGAGGCGATTGCCTTGGTCGAGCACGGCATCTGCGATGCCGAAACGGTCGATACCGTCATCAAGGCGGCGTTCGGGCGAAGGCTCGCGGTGCTGGGCCCCCTGGAAAATGCCGATCTCGTCGGCACCGATCTGACGCTGGCGATCCACCGGACGGTGCTGCCGGAAATCGACAGCCGCCCGGCCGCCTCGCCTTATCTCGAAAAGCTGGTTGCCGACGGCAAGCTCGGCTTCAAGTCCGGCGAAGGCTTCCGCAGCTGGACGCCGGAGCAGCAGAAGGACCTGCGCGCCAGGGTCACGCAGCATCTCAAAGCGGCGCGCGCCAACGATCGCGCAGAAGAGCGCTGAGGCCATGCGCGGGCCGGTCGATTTCCACGCGCATCTGATCGACCCCGCCGTCTATCGCGAGACACAGGCCTGGAGCGTGTTCGCGCAGACCACGGATGCGGGACGCGCCGCCTCCGTCATCGCGCGCATGGCGGATCTCGACGAACGCATCGCGGCCATGGATGCGATGGGCGTGCACGTGCAGGTGCTGTCGTCGAGCCTCGTGCATCAATGCACCTACGATGCCGAGCCGGCGCACGCGCTCCGCCTCGATGCGGCGATGAACGAGACGATCGCGCGGGCGGTCGCGGCGCATCCGGATCGTCTCCGCGGCCTCGGCAGCGTGCCGCTGCAGGCGCCCGGTCTTGCCGTCGCCGAACTGACCCGCTGCATGACGGAGCTTGGCCTGTCCGGCGTCACCATCTCGACGCGGGTGCGCGACAGGGAAATCGGCGACGCGGCCTTGCGTCCGTTCTGGGACGCGGCGCAAGCGCTCGGCGCGGTCGTTTTCATCCATCCTGCCGGCAATCACGATCCGCGCTTTCGCAACTGGCAGCTCTGGAATTCGGTCGGGCAATCCTTCGAGGAAGCGATGGCGATCGCCTCACTGTTCTACGAGGGCGTTCTGGACGCGTATCCGAAGCTGAAGATCGTGGTCTCACATGGCGGCGGCTATATGCCGTTCTATCTCGGCCGCATCGCGCGCAACTATGTCGAAAAGCCGGCGACGCGCGCGAATATGAGCAAACCGCCGGTCGATTATGTGCGCATGCTGCATTACGACACCTGCGTCTATGACCCGGATACGCTCGCATATCTCGTGCATCTCGTTGGCGCGGAGCGGGTCGTGATGGGATCCGACTATCCGGTCGGCGAGATCAAGCCGGCTGAGTTCGTGCGCGATTGCGCCGCGCTCGATGCGGCGCGACAGGAGATGGTGCTGTCCGCAAATGCGGCGCGGCTGCTGTCGCGGTAGCGTCCCCTCTCCCGCTTGCGGGAGAGGGATTGGGCGGCACGTGACAACTACTCCTTCTGCAGCCCGATCTCCTGCACCACCTTGCCCCAGGCATCGAACTGGTCACGGATATACTGCGCGGTGGATTTCGGCGTGCCGGCGCCTTCAGAGTAAAAGCCGACCTTCTGCATCCGCTCCTTGACCTCCGGATCCTTCAGCACATCGTCGAGCGCGCGGTTTGCCTTCTGTACGATGTCGGCCGGCGTACCCGCCGGCGCGACCAGCACGAACCAGCCGATGAAGTCGAAGCCGGGATAGGTTTGCGCGATCGGCGCCACCTGATCGAAGCCGGGCACCTTTGCCTCGGAACTTGTCGCGAGCGCGCGCAACTGATTGCGCTGCATGAACGGCGCCGCTGAAGGTACGGCGAGCATTACCACCTGCACGCGGCCCGCCACGGTATCCTGGATGCCCTGCGGCATCGCCGTATACGGCACCTGCGTAAAATTCACACCGCCGAGCTTGCTGAGCCAGGCCGTCAGCATGCCGGAGAAATTGCGCTGGCCGTCGGTTGCGACCGATAGGCTTCCCGGCTTTGCCTTCTCCAGCGCGATCAGTTCGGGCAGCGTCTTCGCCTCCACGCTCGGATGCGCCATCACGAAGAACGGCACGCGCGCAATCTTGCCGACCGGCGTGAAATCCTTTTCCGCGTCGTAGGGCAGCGTCTTGAAGGTGTGCGGGTTGGTCACCAGCGCGGCCGCGGTCGCGAACAGAAAAGTGTAGCCGTCAGGCGCCGAGCGGGCGACCGCCTGCGCGCCGATCACGTTGCCGGCGCCGGGCCGATTCTCGACCACGACCTGCTGGCCCAGGGCCTTGCCGAATTTCTCGCCGATCAGGCGCGCGATGATGTCGGGCGTGCCACCTGCCGCCTGGGTGACGATGAAGCGGATCGGCCGGTCCGGCCAATTCTGGGCCTGCGCCTGTCCGCCAAAGAACGGCACGGCAAGCACGGCAATCGACACGAGCACCCTCAGCAACATGCATTCCTCCCGATGACGCGGCCATTCTGATGCGGCCGCTGATGTCGGTACGGTAGGCCAATGCGGCTGTATCGTCTATCGGCGCCTATTCGCTACGGCTCGGACGCCATTCATGTCACGCGATGGCAATGCCGCGGCGCAATGCACCCGGGCGCAACGGAGCGGTGCGCTGCAGAACCGGGACCGCACGCATTCAGCACGTGGAATGACACGGACGTCGCGGGCGTGGAGATTTTATCGCATCAGCCCTGCTTGGGCGCTTCCTTGGACGCGTCCTTGGGCGGGTCCTTGGGCGGCTCCATCAGGCTGACATGCGCGGCGACCACCCGCCAGCCTTCGGGACAGCGCACCCAGGTCTGCATCTGGCGGCCGATGCGGCCCGGCGCCGAGGGGCGCTGATAGAGCGTCGCGGCGACGGCGAAGTCCCGGCCATAGGTCGTAATCACGGTCTTCGACAGGGTCCGGCCGAGAGCCACCGGCGACCGCGCCGCGCGGAACGCCTTGATCTCGGCATAGCCGTACAGATTTTCCGTCGCGCCATAGCGGATCGTCTGCGGCGCGTCCCGGAACAGGGAATCGAGAGTGTCCACATCGTTCGACACCAGCGCCTTCTCGTATGTTTCAAACGCGGCGGTCACTTCCGCCACGACGTCCGGCAGATTGATTTCCAGCGCCATTCCTCAAACGCTCCCCAGGCTCCGCGCAAATGCTCGGCGGGGGCGGTCGCCCCCTGAAAATGAGGGATTAGCGCAGAGCCGCAGGGAGCGCCACAGCGCGCCGGCCTTCCGATTGATTTTCCAAGGGTTTTCCGGCCGCATGGATTTCGGCGGCGGGCAGGAACGGCGGGTCAGGCCGGACGTTCTTCCGGCATGACACGACTGCGCATGCACCGCCAAACGAAGCGTCCCGGACGGCCAAGGCGGCTGGTCCGCGCCTTCGATGACGACGAATCCGACGAAACCATCATCGGACTGGGCTTCATCGAAACCAAGGACATCCCTGAAACGGGTGCGCCCTCTCAACCCGCGACCGGCGATTGAAGTTCCAATCATGCTGCACATGGTTGTATTCGGGTCGGCCGCTCCTCGGCGAGCCGAACGACCGTCCGATCTGACCCTTCTGCGGATCGCGGCCGTGCCGGCACCCGTAAACGCCGCCGCGACCACCAAAACATG
>JBIQKQ010000146.1:0-8678 GCA_044506365.1 Hyphomicrobiales bacterium | reverse complement strand
CGGTCACTGCGATTGCGCGAAGGGCCCCGGACCCGAAATCCAGAATGGCGCGGTGTTTTCGGTTGCCGCTTAATTCCGCGCCGGGTGGTCGACTTCCAGAACCAGAATGGCCGGGCCGCTGCCGATCAGATAGCGCCGGCGCAGCACCACGAAATCGTCCGCCGCATCGCCGCCGAACGAGAGACGATCGCCGACCTGGACCCTGTCGTCGAGGCTCTGGCTCGCCGCCGCATTGACATCGAGTCCTGCGGCCTGCGCACGCGCCCGCGCGCTCGCCGTCAGCTCGATGCGAATGAACAGCTTGCGGTCGGTCATTGAGGCGAATCCGGTGAAAGCGCATAAACGCAGGATGCACGGCAGGAGAGGGGACGCCGCATGCTGATTGTCCGGCTTGCAAAGATCGCGATGACGGGAGCGCTGGCGTTATTCGCGTTCATCGTCACCTACGACAATATCGTCGACTACGGTACCAATTATGAGTTCGTGAAGCACGTTCTCAGCATGGATACCACATTTCCCGACAACAAGCTGATGAGCCGCGCGATCACCGATCCGCGGCTCTGGGCGCTGGCCTATGCGGCCATCATCGCGGGCGAAGGACTGGTATTCATCCTGCTAGGGGTCGCGAGCCTCGCCATGTTGTTTGCGCTGCGCGCCCCGGCCCCTGCCTTCCAGCGCGCCAAGATCTGGATGGTGGCGGGGGCCGCGATCGGCTTCATGGTGTGGTTCTTCGGCTTCATGGTGGTGGGCGGGGAGTATTTCGCGATGTGGCAGTCGAAGACGTGGAACGGGCAGGAAGCGGCGTTCCGCTTCTATATGACGCTGCTGGTCGTGCTGATTTTCGTCAATCAGAATGATGCGGAATTGGCGTGACGCTTGCGCGCCCTCGTTCGGCAGGTAATGTCCTCGCAAAACATGTGCGGGAGCGGAGCGCCAGCAATGGGGGGACCAGCAGCCGAGGCTGTGCCGGCGGGGGCGAAACCTACGGCCCCTGCAGTCGCGTTGCACGATGTCACCATCACCTTTCGTCTCGGCAAAGGCGTCACCTATACCGCGGTCAGCGACGCGACCCTGTCGGTCGCCAACGGTGAATTCGTCGCCATCGTCGGTCCGACCGGCTGCGGCAAGTCGACCCTCCTCAACGTCGCCGCGGGTCTGCTGGCTCCCTCAGTGGGCACGGCCGACATCTTCGGCACCCGGCTCGCCGACCTGAACCGGCAGGCCGGCTACCTGTTCCAGGCCGACTCTCTGTTCCCCTGGAAAACCGCCCTTCAGAATGTCGCGATCGGCCTCGAGACGGCTGGGGTGGCTGCCGGGCAAGCGCGCGCGCGGGCGCAGGAGTGGCTGAAAAGGGTCGGGCTCGCCGGCTTCGCCGCACGCTATCCCCACATGCTCTCCGGCGGCCAGCGCAAGCGCGTCGGTCTCGCGCAGGTGCTGATCCGCGATCCGAAAATCCTCCTGATGGACGAGCCGTTCGGTCCCCTCGACGCGCAGACCCGCCAGATCATGGGCAACCTGCTGCTCGATCTGTGGAGCGCCGATCGCAAGGCGGTGCTGTTCGTGACCCACGATCTTGAGGAGGCGATCGCCTTGTCCGATCGCGTCGTGATCATGTCGGCAGGGCCGGCCGCGCGCATCATCGGTGACTGGCAGGTGCCGCTGCCGCGTCCCCGCGACATATCCGAGGTGAAGCTGGACAGGGCTTTCCACGAATTGCACCGCGAGATCTGGAACGTGCTGAAGGACGAGGTGCTCAAGGGCTATGCCCAGACGGGGGGCGGGTGATGGTCGTCTTTTGTGTGCATGCTTTCGATGCTTGCTCCGGCGCGCTCCCTCGCTCCTTGCCGGGGAGGGTTGGCGAGGAGGGTGAACTGCACGTCCTTCGTTTTGGCTTACCTCCCTCCCGGCTCGCCAAAGCGCCTCAACGGCGCACGTTAGCGCGCTTTGGGCTCGCCGACCTCCCCCGCAAGGGGGGAGGTCGACGGAGTATGCGGCTCGCCCGGAGCGAACGGACATGAACCGCGCAGCGCTTGTCGGCTTTCAGGTCCTCGTCATGGTCGTCACACTGGTGGCGTGGCATCTGCTCACCACCGTGCCGATGTCCGACGGCAAGCCGCTGGTGCCCCCGTTCTTCTTCTCGACGCCGGGCGATGTGTTCGCGCGGATCTGGCACTGGTTTGCGGACGGCTCGATCTGGCGGCATCTATGGATCACGCTGACCGAGTCCGCGCTGGCCTTCGTGATCGGATCGGTCGGCGGAGTCCTGGTTGGCTTCTGGTTCGCGCGCCAGCCGCTGATCGCCGCGATCTTCGATCCCTATGTCAAGATGATCAACGCGCTGCCGCGCATCGTGCTGGCGCCGATCTTCACGCTCTGGTTCGGGCTCGGCATCTGGTCGAAGGTGGCGCTCGGCGTGACGCTGGTGTTCTTCATCGTCTTCTTCAACGTGTATCAGGGCGTGCGTGAGGTCAGCCCGACGGTGCTCGCCAATGCGAGAATGCTGGGAATGAACGAGCGGCAATTGATGCGCCATGTCTACTGGCCGTCGGCCTTGTCCTGGATGTTCTCGTCACTGCACACCTCGGTCGGCTTCGCCGTGGTCGGCGCGGTGGTCGGCGAATATCTCGGTTCGGCGGCAGGGCTCGGCTATCTCATCCTGCAGGCGGAGGGAACCTTCGATATCGCCGGGGTGTTCGCCGGCATGTTCGTGCTGGCCGCGTTCGTGATTGTGATCGACGGGATCGTGACTCTGGTCGAGCGGCGGCTCCTGGTCTGGCGTCCGGTCGCCGCCGATACGCGGACGTGATTTCGCAAGCGCTTGCGGCTCCTCCCCCGCGAGCGCAGCGTATTGGATGTCCCCCACCCCGATCTCCTTCGCTTCGCTCAGTCGATCGAGCCTCCCCACCGCTTTGCGGGGGGAGGGAAAAGAGGCGGCACCGTAGCATCTCCGGAAGGAGCCGGGCTTTGCAGGCGCGCGCCGGTGTTTTATCGTCAACACATCAATCGCGGCCGGCCAGAAGGCCGCTTATCGCCACGGGAGGATTTTTTCATGACGGCTCGGTTTGTCGGGCGGCTTGTCTCGTCGCTGTTCGCGCTGGCGCTCATGTCGGGCGCCGCATTCGCGCAGTCCAAGGTCACCATCGCGATCGGTGGCGCGAGCTGCCTTTGCTACCTGCCGACCGTGCTCGCCAAGCAGCTCGGCGAATACGAGCGGGCCGGCGTGAATGTCGAGATGGTCGATTTCAAGGGCGGCTCGCAGGCGCTGACCGCGGTGCTCGGCGGCTCGGCCGATGTCGTGTCGGGGTATTTCGACCATTGCGTCAATCTCGCTGCCAAGGGACAGAGCCTGCAATCCTTCGTAGTTTATGACCGCTATCCGGGCCTCGTGCTGGTGGTGTCGCCGAAGCAGACCGGCGCCATCACCTCGATCAAGGACCTCGCCGGCAAGAAGGTCGGCGTCAGCGCGCCGGGGTCGTCCACCCATTACTTCCTCAACTATCTGATGAAGAAGAACGGCGTCGATGCCGGTTCGGTCGGCGTGATCGGCATCGGGCTCGGCTCCACCGCGGTCGCGGCGATGGAGCAGGGTTCGGTCGATGCGGCGGTGATGCTCGATCCGGCGGTGACCCAGCTGCAGGGCCGCAACAAGGACCTGCGTATCCTCTCCGATACCCGCTCCGAAAAGGATACACTCGATGTGTTCGGTGGCGAATATCCGGGCGGAGCCCTCTACACCCGGGCTGACTGGATCGAAAAGAACCAGAAGGTCGCGCAGGCGCTGACCGACGCCATCGTCAACACCCTGAAATGGATTCACACCCATACGCCGGAAGAGATCATGGCGAAAATGCCGCCGGAACTGATCGGGGCCGACAAGGCGCTCTATCTCGAAGCGCTGAAGGCGACCCTGCCGATGTACTCGAAGACAGGCATGATGGATCCGAAAGGCGCGAAAGCGGTGCTCGACGTGTTCAGCCAGTCATCCGAGGCGGTGGCCAAAGCCAATATCGATCTGTCGAAGACCTACACCAACAAGTTCGTCGAGGCCGCGGCGAAGAAGAAGTAGGGACAGAACTGAGTGGCCGTTGCCTCGTGCTTTTCCCTCTCCCCGCGAAGCGGCGGGGAGGGTCGATCGACTGAACGAAGTGAAGGAGATCGGGGTGGGGGCTTTGTTGAGACGATGAGAAGACTCCCCACCCCCGATCCGTCTCCACCGCCCGCTTCACTCGCGGGGGGAGGGGACAAGAGCGCATGAATGTCCTATCCATCCAGTCGCACGTCGCCTATGGCCATGTCGGCAATTCCGCCGCGGTGTTCCCGCTGCAGCGGATCGGGGTGGAGGTCTGGCCGGTCAATACCGTGCAGTTCTCCAACCATGCCGGATATGACGGCTGCAAGGGCGAGACGTTCGACGCCGCCCATATCCGCGATGTCGTGACCGGGATCGGCGAGCGCGGTGTGCTGTCGAATTGCGATGGCGTGATCTCGGGTTATATGGGTTCGGCCGCGACCGGCGAGTCGATCCTCGAAGCCGTGGCCGCCGTCAAGCGCGCCAATCCGAGTGCAAAATATTGCTGCGACCCGGTCATCGGCGATGCCGAGAGCGGCGTGTATGTGCGGGAGGACATTCCGGATTTCATCCGCACCCGCGCGCTCGCGGCCGCCGATGTCACCTGTCCGAACCAGTTCGAACTCGGACTTCTCACCGGACTTGACCCCGGCATGATGGATGGGATGCTCGCTTCCATTGACTGGCTGCATGCAGTCGGCGTGGGCACGGTGCTGGTCACCTCGGTCCTCACCGACGAGACGCCGGACGAGGCGATCGACATGATCGCATCGGGACCGGACGGCCGGTTCCATCTGCGCACGCCGCGCCTGCCGATCACGATCAACGGCGCGGGCGACGTCATCGCGGCACTGTTCTTCGCCCATCTCCTGCGCAGCGGGTCGAGCGGGGAGGCGATGGCGCGGGCGGGTTCGTCGCTGTTCGGGGTGCTGAAACTGACCGCCGAGCGCGGTTCGCGCGAGATGCTCCTGATCGAGGGACAGGAGGAACTGGTAGCGCCATCGCAGGTGTTCGAGGCGAGAAGATTGGGTTAGATCACGCTTGCGCTCAGTCCCAGCGAAGGCGGAGCCCACAGTCCTTGCGCTGGGTCCTGCCTTCGCAGGAAGAGCGGAGAATGGAGACCTCGGCCCATGCGCCGCCGGTTCGTCACCCTCGACGTGTTTACGCAGACCCGCTTTGCCGGCAATCCGCTCGCGGTGGTGCTGGAGTCAGACGGGCTCGACGGCCATGCGATGCAGGCGATCGCGCGCGAATTCAATCTGCCGGAGACGGTGTTCGTGATGCAGCCCGCGAACCAGAACCACCGCGCGATGTTGCGGATCTTCACGCCCAGGGCCGAATTGCCGTTTGCCGGGCACCCGACGGTTGGCACCGCGGTGCTGTTCGGCTGCATGAGCGGATATAACCTCGGTGTCCACGATTTGGTGCTGGAAGAGACGATCGGCCCGGTCGGCTGCACCGTGGAAGCGCAGGGCAGGGACCATGGCCGCGCGCATTTCGTGCTGCCGCGCCTGCCGGAACGCGCGCGCGGAGCGGTGTCCCCGCAGGAGGCCGCGACGGCCCTGTCCCTGAAGGATGACGAGATCGGATTCGGAACGCCGTCGCGCTGGTCGGCCGGCGTGCCGGCGCATTTCATCCCGGTCCGCGATCTCGATGCGATCGGCCGCGCGGCGCCGGCAGCTTCATTCGAGTCCGTGTTCGGACGCGAGGGACCGGCGCTGGTTTATCTCTATTGCGGGGAGACCACCGAGCCGGACCACCATTTCCATGCCCGCATGTTCGCGCCCGCGCTCGGAATCCCGGAGGACCCGGCGACTGGCGCGGCCGCGGCTGCTTTCGCGGGCGTCGTCATGGAGGTGGCGCATCCGGGAGATGGCCGGCATCGTCTTGTGATCGAGCAGGGCTACGAAATGGGGCGGCCGAGCCGGATCGAGCTGGGCATGACGGTCACGGGCGGCGCGCTGACGGGCGCGACCATCGGCGGCGAGGCCGTCATTGTGAGCGAGGGACATATCGAGGCGTGATGACCGGTACGGTGCTTCACATCGAAACGCTCGATCTCAGTGTGGTTGCGTTCGACTGGGCCTTCGCGCGCGAGCGCCGCGCCGAGATCGATGCGCATTTCGAGGTTCTGAGGCGCGACAGTCCCGGCCTGTGGAATGGGCGGGTGCTGCTGATGCGCGATTACGAGATCGGCGGGGCGTGTCTGCGCGGATGCTGTTTCGAGACGGACTATGCGAGCTTCATCGCCTGGCGCGATTTCGGCTTTCCGGATCCGGCCGTGACGAATTGCTTTGCACTCGGCGCCTTGCAGGGTTCGGACGGCGGCTATGTGCTCGGCGTGATGAACAGCGGGACGGCGAATGCCGGCAAAATCTACTTCCCCGGCGGGACACCCGATCCGAGCGATGTGAGTGCGGGCCGGCTCGACCTCGAAGCCAGCGTCCGCCGCGAGGTGGAGGAGGAGACCGGACTTGGGCCAGATGCGTTCGAGATCGCGCAGGGCTGGCATTGCGTTCCGGCGGGGCCGCTGATCGGGCTGCTCAAGCCCATGCGCGCGCGGCAGGCAGCCGCCCGCTTACGCGAGCGCATCCGCGCGCATATCGCATCCCAGCACAATCCGGAACTTGCCGATGCATGCGTCGTCCGCGGGCGCGGTGACATCGCGCCGACGATGCCCGATTTCATACAGATCTTTCTGCGCAGCGCGACGGTCTGAGTTCGCTTGCCAAAGCCTGCGGATCGTCGTGAAGTGAATGGATGAAGATCGAAGCTCTGGCCCGCAGATACCGCATCGACAGTCCGGACGCGTTCAGGCTGTCCGACATCGATCCCGGAGATACTGCCGACCTTGACATTGACAAGGCCGAGGCCCGCGAACTGCTCAAGGACAGCATCGAGAAACTCGCCAAATATCAGGACATGCTCTACGCGCAGGACCGCTGGGCGGTGCTTGCGATTTTCCAGGCGATGGACGCCGCCGGCAAGGATTCGGCGATCGAACACGTGATGTCGGGCGTGAATCCACAGGGCTGCCAGGTCTATGCGTTCAAGGCGCCAACCTCGCACGAACTCGATCATGACTTTATGTGGCGCACCACCATCGCGATGCCGGAGCGCGGGCGGATCGGGATTTTCAACCGCTCCTATTATGAGGAAGTGCTGGTGGTGCGCGCGCATCCGGAGATTCTTGCCAAACAGAAGCTGCCGCCGAAGCTGGTCGGCGAGAACATCTGGACCGAGCGGTTCGAGGACATTCGCGCGTTCGAGACATATCAGGCGCGCAACGGTACGCTGATCCTGAAGTTTTTTCTGCATGTGTCGAAGGAGGAGCAAGCCCGGCGCTTTATCGAGCGCATCGACGAGCCGGAGAAGAACTGGAAGTTCGATATCGGCGATCTCGCCGAGCGAGAGCTCTGGAACGATTATATGCGCTACTACGAGGAGACGATACGCGAGACCAGCCGCCCGCATGCGCCCTGGTTCGTGGTGCCGGCCGATAAGAAATGGTTCACGCGGCTCGTGGTCGCGTCCGCGCTGGTCGAAGCCATGGAAAGCCTTGACCTGCACTACCCGAAAATCGACGCCGCCACCCGCGATCAACTGAGAAAGGCGCGCATGCTGCTTGCGGCCGAACTGACGGAGAAGAAGAACGGCAAGAAGGACAACGGCAAGCGAGGGTGAGGCGCGCGCCCGCTGCTCATCCTCCCGCGAAGCGGTCGCCCAAGCATCGCGTGAGCGAAGCAAACCGGGTGGGCAAATGCCAGGTCAGCGAGAGCGCGCCCTCCACCGCCGCCCGCTCCCCACCGCTCGTTTCACGCGCGGGGCAAGGGGAGAACAAGGCGGGGACGCGAGGGGACGACCGCCGCTTGCGGGGACACCCCCGCCTCCGCTAAAAGACCCCTGCAAAAGGCGCCGGTTCACACCACGTTAACCGTGGCACTGGCACTCTAACGGTCTGTTTTTCGAGGGTTTTCGGCATGTCCGCGCAGGATTTTGCACGCGCGACGAAACGGGGGGCGGATCGCGCCCTGGCCGGTGCTGCCCTCATTCTCGGCGGTCTTCTGCTCCTTAGGCGCCCCTGAGGGCCGGCTGGGCACGTTTGCCTGGGCGCTCAGGGGTCGCGAGACGGAAACCCTGAATTCGCGCCCGCCAGCGGCGCAGTACGAGACAAGGACCATCATTCCATGACCACGGCCAAATCCGCCGGGACGCAGCGCTCCGAAAAGGACCGCGTCGTCATTTTCGACACCACCTTGCGCGACGGCGAGCAATGCCCCGGCGCCACCATGACCCATGACGAAAAGCTCGAAGTCGCCGGGCTGCTCGACGAGATGGGGGTCGACATCATCGAGGCCGGTTTCCCAATCGCCTCGGAAGGCGATTTCGCAGCGGTGCAGGAGATCGCCAGGCGCACCAAGAATGCGGTGGTCTGCGGACTCTCACGCGCGGCGCCGAAGGACATCGACCGCTGCGCCGAGGCCATCCGGCCCGCCGCGCGCAAGCGTATTCATACGTTCCTGTCCACCTCGCCCGTGCACATGAAATACAAGCTCCAGAAGGAGCCGCACGAGGTCTACGAGATGGTGATCGCGCAGGTGACGCGCGC
>JBIQKQ010000145.1:0-8687 GCA_044506365.1 Hyphomicrobiales bacterium | reverse complement strand
CGCCGGCCTTGTTCAAGGATGCGCCGAAGGGGCCGTTTTCACTCAATCGTCTGTTCGTCCAGGCGGCTGAGGCCGAGCGGCTGTTCGGGCTGCGGCTTGACGGCATCTGGATGCATGTGGGCACGCCGGATGCCATCGCGCTGGCCGAACGCACGATTTTGCAGAGCGCGGCTTAGTCCGCGTCGCAGGCGGAGCTTGGTGCACCGCAAAACCGAAGATGGGCGCTGCTCTTGCGCCCGACAGCGCACCAGCGCGCTGGCGTAGCGGCAGGGCGCTGTCATGGCGGGGCTTGACCCCGCGATCCACGTCTTTTCACATGCGGTATTCAAGACGTGGATGCCCGGCTCAACGCCGGGCATGACGACCGAGTGACCATGCCCATCCGCAGCCCCCGCCTGTTCACGATCCCGCCGTCCGTTCCGTTCCTGCCGACCTTGATCGAGGCACTGCTCTCGGGCCGGGTGGTCGAGGGCTTTCCGGGATCGCGCGATCCACTGGCCCTTGCGCAGGCGACCCTGTATCTGCCGACCCGTCGCGCCTGCCGGCTGGCGCAGGCCGCATTTCTCGAAGCGATCGACGCCGACGCAGCCATCCTGCCGCGGCTTGTCCCCATCGGCGACATCGATGAGGACGAGATCGTGTTCGCCGAATTCGCAGGAGGCCCACTGGCAGACAAGCGCCTGGCACTGCCGGGTACGATGGAGCCGTTCGAACGCAAGGCATGGCTCACGCAAACCATCATGGCCTGGGCGGCGCAGCAGAAGCGAACCGGCGAATCCGTCCTGATCGCAAATTCGCCTGCCGCAGCATTCGCGATGGCAGGCGAACTCGCCCGGCTGCAGGACGACATGATCACCCGCGGCGTCGCGTGGTCCGCACTTGACCACCTCGTGCCCGAGGACATGGACGAGCATTTCCGGTCGACACTCGCGTTCCTGAAGATCGTGCGCGACAACTGGCCGGCGCTTCTCGAGGAGCGGCGGCTGATGGATGCCGCCGCACGCCGCGATGCGCTGATCGAGGCTGAAACCGCCCGGCTGGAGCGTGACAACACCGGCCCGGTGATCGCCGCCGGTTCGACGGCCTCGATGCCGGCGACGGCGAAGCTGCTTGCCGCCATCGCGCGTCTTCCCAACGGCGCGGTGGTGCTGCCAGGACTCGACACCGATCTCGATGAGGACGCCTGGGACTCGATCGGCGGCGCCCCGCCCGTCAACCCCGCTTCCGGCCATCCGCAATTTGCAATGCAAGGCTTCCTGCGCGGGCTTGGCGTGAGGCGCAATCAGGTGGAGCAGCTCGCGCCCCCGGCAGCACACGGGCGTGAGCGTTTTTCATCGGAAGCGATGCGGCCGGCCGAAGCGACCGACCGCTGGCGCGACACGCTGAATGAGCAGGCTTTCGAAGCGCGCAAGATCGAAGCGCTGGCCGGACTTTCGCTGATCGAGGCTGCGACCGCGGAGGACGAAGCTCTGGCGATTGCGCTGGCGCTGCGCGAAGCGGTGAGCGACGGAACCGCCGAGAGCGAGAATCGGACCACCGCTCTGATCACACCGGATCGCGCACTGGCCCGCCGCGTCGGTGCGGCGCTCGAACGGTGGAAAGTGCCGGTCGACGATTCGGGCGGAGACCCCTTATCCGACACAGCGGCCGGCATTTTCGCGCGGCTTGCCGCGGACGCGGCGCTGGGCGGCTGCGAGCCGGTCACGCTGCTCGCGCTCCTGAAGCATCCACTCTGCCGGCTCGGCTGCCATGAATTCGGCCATCGTCCGGCCATTGCGATCCTTGAACGCGCGGTGCTGCGCGGTCCGCGTCCCCGCGCCGGCACTGCGGGGATTGCTCATGCGCTGCAAAGCCTGCGCACCGAACGCGAGACCCTGCATCCACGCGATCCGCGTCGCTGGCTTTCCGACCGCGATCTCGATCGCGCAGACGAACTGATCGCGAGCCTCGAACCCGCGCTGGCGCCGCTCGCAGAGATCCGCAAAACGACGACGCTGCACCATTTTGCAGAACAGCACCGGCAGGTCGTGGCGCTGCTGTCGCGCGATCAAAAGAGCGTACCCGCCGCGCTTACCGGCCGCGATGGAGTCGCGCTCGACGAGATTTTTCAGACGATTGGCGGTAGCGGGCAGGCCGCAGAATTCACGGTCGAAGCACATCACTATGCCGACCTGTTCCGCGCCATCGCCACCGAGCGGATCGTGCGTCGGCCCGGCGCGCCCGGGGCGCGCGTTCGCATCTACGGTCCGCTGGAAGCGCGCCTGCAGCAGGCCGACCGGGTGGTGATCGCCGGGCTTGTCGAGGGGGTTTGGCCACCAGATCCGCCCAGCGATCCGTGGCTCAACCGGCCAATGCGGCAACAACTCGGCCTCGACCTCCCGGAGCGGCGGATCGGCCTGTCGGCACATGACTTCGTGCAGGCCTTCGGCGCACGCGACGTGATCCTCTCGCATGCCGCAAAACGCGAGGGCTCGCCGACCGTGTTGTCGCGTTTCGTGCAGCGGCTGGCGGCCGTTGCCGGGACAGAGGCATGGGAAGCGGTGAAAGCGCGCGGCGCGAAGTATCTCGATTGGGCGCGTGCGCTCGATCGTCCTGAAGGAGTGAAAGCCGCGGAACGGCCGGAGCCGCGGCCGCCGGTTGCGGTGCGGCCAAAGCGGCTGCCCGTCACCGATATCGAACATTGGCTCCGCGATCCTTACACCATCTATGCCAAGCATATCCTGCGCCTGCAGGCGCTCGATCCGGTCGACACGCCGCCCGGAGCGCGCGACCGCGGCACGGTGATCCACAAGGCGATCGGCGACTTCACCGCCAGGTTTGCCGGCGCGCTGCCGAACGATCCTCACGCCGAGCTGATCGCAATCGGCCGCGAGGCGTTCGCCCCGCTCAACGACTTTCCGGAAGCGAACGCCTTCTGGTGGCCGCGTTTCGAGCGCATCGCGCGCTGGTTCATCGATTGGGAAATCGAGCGGCGGCGCAACGTGCAGGCGGTGTTTGCCGAGGTGCAGGGCGAATTGCAGGTCACGCCGGACTTCATGCTCACCGCCCGCGCCGACCGCATCGAGTTGCTCAAGGACGGCAGCTTCGCCGTGCTGGATTACAAGACCGGCCGGCCACCGTCGAAGAAGGAGGTGCAGGTCGGCTTCGCACCGCAGCTGACGCTGCAGGCGACGATCCTGCGGCACGGTCGCTTCAACGGCTTGCCCCAAGGCGGCGCGGTATCGGAACTCATGTATCTGCGCCTCAGCGGTGGCGATCCCGGTGGAGAGGAAGCATCGCGCGAATTCGAGGGCGTGACCGTCGACAGCGCCGCCGACCGCGCGCGAACAAAGCTCGAAGAGCTGGCCGCGACCTTCGCGTCGGAGGAAACGCCGTATCGATCCTTCTGGCGGCCGCAATGGGTCGGGCGCACCTACGGCGACTACGACCATCTCGCCCGCGTCCGCGAATGGTCCGCGACCGGCGGCGAAGTCGACCCGGACATGCCGGCATGATCGCGCGCAATTCGCCCAGCCGCGCCCTGCCCGACCGCGTACTCCTCCCGCAATTCGAGGCATCCGATCCCGCGGTCTCAGCCTGGGCTTCGGCCAATGCCGGCTCCGGCAAAACCCATGTGCTGACGCAGCGCGTCGTCAAGCTGCTGCTACGCGGCGAAGATCCGGCGAAAATTCTCTGCATCACCTTCACCAAGGCCGCCGCGGCGAACATGGCGACGCGGGTGTTCGACACGCTGTCGGCCTGGACCGCACTCGACGATGCTGGGCTGGACCAGGCGATCCGGGACATCGGATTTGTTCCGGACGACGCCCTGCGCACGCGTGCGCGGCGGCTGTTTGCGCTCGCATTGGAGACGCCGGGCGGATTGAAGGTGCAGACCATCCACGCCTTCTGCACGAATCTGCTGCATCGTTTCCCGTTCGAGGCCGATGCCGGACCAGGTTTCGAGGTGCTCGATGACGCAACCCAGACGCAGATGCTCGACAAGCTCACGCTCGACGTGATGCTCGAAGGCGCTGCACAGCCGGATTCGGCGATCGGCAAGGCGCTGGGCGATGCGATCAAGGCCGCCGCCGACCAGACCTTCCGCGATCTCATCAACGAGGCGGTCGGCGAACGCGACCGGATCGAGGAATGGGTCGCGCGCGCCGGCTCGGTGGACGCGGCAGTTGCCGAATTGTCGGTGGCGCTGGGCATCGACGCAGACGAAAGCGCGGCGGCGATCGAAGAACGCATCCTGTCAGAGGCCGCGTTCGATACCGGCTTGTGGCCTGATCTCGCGACCGTTCTGATCGCCGGCGGCAAAAGCTATGCCGAGCGCGCCGCCGACCTCAAGGCCGCGCTTCGCTCATCGCAATCCGCGCAGCTTGACGCCTATATGCAGATATTCTGCACGAACAAGATTGAGCGACGCAAAAACCTGGTCAGCAAGGCGTTGCGCAATGGACATCCGGACTATGCGGAGCGGCTCGAGCGCGAGCAGGACCGCATCTGCGCGCTGCTCGATACACGGCGAGCGGCCCAGTGCCGCGACCGCACGCGCGCGCTCGTCACCGTCGCCCATGAAGTGATCGTGCGCTATCGTCGCGAAAAGGCGCGGCGTGGGCTGCTTGACTATGACGATCTGATCGATCGCACGCTGGCGCTGTTCAACCGCACCTCTGCCGCCTGGGTGCTCTACAAGCTTGATCTCGGGATCAACCACCTGCTGCTCGATGAGGCGCAGGACACGAGCCCCAAGCAATGGGAGATCATCAATACGCTGGTCTCGGAATTTACCGCGGGCGCGGGTGCACGCAGCAGCAAACGCACGATGTTCGCGGTCGGCGACGACAAGCAGTCGATTTTCTCGTTCCAGGGTGCCGCGCCGGAAAAATTCGGCGCGATGAAGGAGCGGTTCGAGCGCGACTTTCGGGCTGCGCAGCTCGAATGGCGCAACGTGAAACTGCTGACCTCGTTCCGCTCGGGCGAGATCATCCTGCAGGCCGTCGACGCCGTATTCGCGCAAGCCTCTGCCTATGAGGCGCTATCCTCCGACAAAACGAAGACCGTCCACGAGGCGCTTCCAGGCAAGCTGCCGGGCCAGGTCGATATCTGGCCTTTGGTAAAGCCGGACGACAAGATCGCCATTGAGGGCTGGGACGCGCCATTCGACACCATGAGCGAGCAGAGCGTACAGGTGCGGCTGGCGAAGAAGATCGCGGCGCATGTGAAGCTGTGGCAGGCAGCCGGCACCAGGGCCGGCGACGTGCTCATTCTGGTGCGGCAACGCGGCCCACTATTCGAGGCGATCATCCGCTCGTTGAAGGCGGCCGGCATCCAGGTCGCAGGCGCCGACCGCATGGTACTGCTCGATCATATCGCGGTGATGGACCTGATCGCGCTGGCTGACGCGCTGCTGCTGCCTGAAGACGATCTGGCGCTCGCTTCGGTCCTGAAGAGTCCGCTGTTTGGCCTCAGCGAAGAGGACTTGTTCGCTATTGCGCATAATCGCGGTCGGCAGTCCCTGCGCGCGGCTCTGCTACGCAAGGCGGACGAATTCGCGGAAACGGCAAAGACACTGGAGGAACTGACGGACGCGGCGCTGCATGACACGCCCTTCGCATTCTATGCACGGCTGCTTGGCGCGGGTGGCGGGCGCAAGCGCATTCTTGCGCGGCTCGGACCCGAGGCGAGCGATGCGCTCGACGAGTTCCTCAATCTGGCACTCGCATATGAACGGCGCGAGACGCCTTCACTGCAGGGCTTCATCGCCTGGCTGCGCGCCGCCAATGCGGAGGTCAAGCGCGACATGGAGATCACGCGAAACCAGGTGCGCGTCATGACCGTGCACGGCGCGAAAGGGCTTGAAGCGCATACCGTGATCCTTGCCGACACGACGACGCGACCGGAAGGTTACAAGCCACCGCGCCTGCTCGATGTGCCGCTCGGCAGCGGCAATGGACTGGTCTGGGCGAAATCCAAGGACACCGATCCGCCCATCGTTGAGACCGCACGCGAGTCGGCGAAGGAAGCGAGCATCGCGGAATACAAGCGGCTTCTCTATGTCGCCATGACCCGTGCCGAGCAGCGGCTTGTGATCTGCGGAACAGCCTCGACCGTAAAGAAGGATGCCACACCGAGCATCCCGGACCAGTGCTGGTACCGCCTGGTCGAAAATGCGCTGGTCGGCGGCCAAACGGCCGGGGTCCTCGAACTCCCATCCGAAGATGGCGACGGTACGATCTGGCGGATGCGCAAGGACGTTCTCGACCTTCAGATTCGTGCAGAACAGGAGTCCTCGCGAACCGAAACGCCCCTGCCCGGCTGGATCGACACCGCCGTCCCGGCCGATGCGCTACGCGCGGTCGCGATAACGCCCTCGGAAGCGGACGAGATCGACGGAACTCACGGCGCCGGCGAGGGCGCGCGCGAACATGCGCTCGAACGGGGCCGCCTGCTGCATCGCCTCATTCAGTCCCTCCCCGATGTTCCGCCCGAAAGCCGTGCCGCCGCGGCTGCGGATTTCCTGAGCCGCAATCGTAGGACGATTGCCCCTTCAGACTGCGACAGCCTCGCGGCGCAAACGCTCGCAATCCTCGAAAACCCTCAATTCGCCCCGCTCTTTGCGCCCGGCAGCCGCGGCGAGGTGCCTGTCGTCGGCGGGCTGGAGCGCCCAGGCCTTGCCCCCTATTCCGTGACCGGCCAAGTCGACCGGCTGGCGGTCACGGACAGCGAGGTGCTCATCGCCGATTACAAGACCAACCGGCCCGCCCCGACCGCGATCGGAGACATCCCGCGCGCCTATCGGCGTCAGCTTGCGCTCTATCGGGCGCTGCTGCAGCGGATCTATCCGGGGCGAACCGTGCGTGCGGCTCTGATCTGGACCGAAAACGCCACTCTGATGGAGCTGCCGCAAAAAGTGCTGGATGCGGAACTTGCAACCCTATCCTTAGTCTGACGCAGGGTTGACCCCGCCAGAGGGGGTTCATAGGTTCAGCCCTCGAAGTTCAAGTGGTCCCACGATTCGAAAAGGTGTGTGACATGGCCGTTGGGAAGGTATCGGACGCGACTTTCGAGGCCGAAGTCTTGAAAGCCAGCGGCCCTGTGGTGGTGGATTTCTGGGCTGAATGGTGCGGCCCGTGCCGCATGATCGCGCCGGCGCTGGATGAAATCCAGAATGCGCTTGGCGAGAAGGTCAAGATCGTGAAGCTGAATGTCGACGAAAATCCGGGTGTCGCGTCGAAGTATGGCATCATGTCGATCCCGACGCTGATGATCTTCAAGGATGGCGAACTCGCCTCGCGGCAGGTCGGCGCCGCGCCCAAGGCGAAACTGGAACAGTGGATCAACGCGGCGGTCTAAGACAGATCCTGAGATTTTTTTTCAACGGCCGGCCGCAAAGCCGGCCGTTTTGCGTTAGGGACCGGAGTGCAAGCCGATGTCCCTGCCCATTAAGTCACCGTTTCCTCCAATGGAGGCGCTGTCGGTCGATACCATCCCCGCGGGCCCGGAATGGCAATATGAGCCGAAATGGGACGGGTTTCGCTGCCTTGCCTTTCGGGACGGCGCGCGCGTCGAACTACAGTCGAAATCCGGGCAATCTCTGACCCGGTATTTTCCGGAACTTGTCGAAGCCATCGGCAAGCTGAAGCCGGCATCCTTCGTACTGGATGGCGAAATTGCTGTTCCGGAAGGACAGGCCTTCTCGTTCGATGCGCTGCTCCAGCGGATCCATCCCGCCGCCAGCCGGGTGCAGCGCCTCTCAACCGAGACGCCCGCGCTATTGATCGTTTTCGACCTGCTCGCCGATGGCGGCAGAAATCTCACCAGCGAGCCGCTTGACGTGCGTCGCAAGGCGCTCGAAAGCTTCGCCGACAAGTGGCTGGGATCGAACAAGATCATTCGTCTGTCGCCTGCCACGGCGAAATTGAGCGATGCCAAGAAATGGTTCGCCCGCGTCGGCGACGCGTTGGACGGCATCATCGCGAAACGCCGCGACAAGCCTTACGCCGCCGGCGAGCGGACGGCGATGCAGAAGATCAAGAACATTCGAACCGCCGACTGCGTGGTCGGCGGGTTCCGCTATAACGAAGGCAAGCGCGTGGTCGGCTCGCTGCTCCTCGGACTTTATGACGATGCAGGCCTGCTGAACCACGTCGGCTTCACATCCGGACTGAAGGCGAGCGAGAAAGCCGCGCTCACGCAGACGCTGGAGAAAATCGCCGGCGGACCGGGCTTTACCGGCAACAAGCCCGGCGGGCCGAGCCGCTGGTCAACCAAGCGCTCGGCGGAATGGACGCCGCTCAAACCAAAGCTCGTCGTCGAGGTGCGCTACGATCATTTCTCCGGGGGCCGCTTTCGCCACGGCACCACGCTAATGCGCTGGCGACCTGACAAGGCGCCGCGACAATGCACGATGGACCAGCTGCAGCAAAAGGGCGCGAAGCTGCAAAAGCTGCTGAAATGATCGAGGCCTTCGGGGTTTTCAGGGGCACAAGCGAAGCAATCCACCCACGCGGATTCGGCAGGCATGCCGACCCGACTGGTCGCCTCCGTAATCTGGAGGGCGGCCAAGCCGCGCTGTTTGGACCTGTACAAACAGCCGGCCGCACGGCCGGCTGTTTGCATTTTTCGTCTAACGGTCGCGTCGATGGCGGAGCCAGACTCACTGCGCCTTGATGTTGAGCGACTTGATGATCTCGCCCCAG
>JBIQKQ010000144.1:0-8702 GCA_044506365.1 Hyphomicrobiales bacterium | reverse complement strand
GTAGCTGCGGCCGAGGGCGAAATCGCATCGGTCCGCATGACGACGCGCAAGCCGCCCGCCGGCCTGAAGGGAGCGCCTTATCTCGAACAGAACGGAATATCGGTCGAGGGACTGACGGAGGCCAAGCGAGTCTTTTCCGGCAGCGCGCGCGAGGCGGCGGCGGGTTTTCCGGCCAATGTGAATGTCGCGGCGGCGCTGTCGCTTGCCGGCATCGGCCCGGATCGCACGCAGATCGACATCTGGGCGGACCCGTCGGTCACGCGCAATTGCCACAATATCGAGGTTGAGGCGGATTCCGCGCGGTTCTCGCTGTCGATCGAGAATGTGCCGTCGGAAAATCCGAAAACCGGCCGGATCGTTGCCCTGTCGGTGCTGGCGACGCTCCGCAAGCTTGGCGCGCCGTTGAGCGTCGGCACATGACCGGGCGGGCCAGAGCGTGACGCCAGCGTCGCCCACCATCCTTGTTTTCGATTCCGGGCTCGGCGGACTGACCGTGTTCCGCGAAATCGTACCCCTGCGGCGCGATGCGCGCTTCGTCTATGTCGCGGACGATGCGGGTTTTCCTTATGGACGCTTGTCGGAAGCCGAATTGAGCGAACGCGTCATCGCGCTGATGGCGACGCTGATCGAGACGCATCGGCCCGACCTCGTGGTGATCGCCTGCAATACGGCGTCGACGCTGGTGCTGTCGCGTCTGCGTGAACGGTTCGCCGTGCCGTTCGTCGGCACCGTGCCTGCGATCAAGCCGGCCTGCGCCGCCTCGCAGACCCGGCTCGTATCGGTGCTCGGCACTGAAGCGACCGTCAGCCGCGAATATACGCGGAAGCTGATCGCCGATTTCGGACAGGGCTGTGACGTGACGCTGGTCGGCTCGCGACGGCTCGCGGTTCTGGCCGAACTGCTCCTGCAGGGCGAGACGGTCGACCACGCCGATATCGCCGAGGAAATCGCCGCGTGCTTCGTCGAGCGCAACGGGCTTCGCACCGACACGGTGGTGATGGCCTGCACGCACTACCCGCTGCTCACCACGCATTTCGCCCGTCTGGCGCCATGGCCGGTGACATTGGTCGATCCGGCGCCGGCGATCGCGCGCCGCGTGGTGGACTTGATCGGCCAGCGCCCGGCTGATGCGCCGGACGGACGCGCGGATTTCCGGACAACCTCCGGAAAGTCTCCCAACCCGGCGCTCACGCGGGCGCTTGAGCGTTTCGGTTTCCGGCAGGCCTCACCGGTTTGACAGAAAGCAGTCAAAGGCCTAAATACCCGCGCGGTTCGGGGCCTCGACCTAAAGGGCGGGCCCCGTTCCGCGTTTCGCGACCCGTGGTTCCGGCCATCCGCTTTGGCCGATCAGGACCTGTCAGTTCCGGGGGATTCCCCTGGTGCAGAGGAGGGCGCGTTTCCTCAAACCGGTCAATTCCAAGAGGACGCGATGACCAAGCGCACTGAAGCAAAATACAAGCTCGACCGCCGTATGGGCGAGAATGTCTGGGGCCGGCCCAAGAGCCCGGTCAACCGGAGGGAATACGGTCCGGGGCAACACGGCCAGCGCCGCAAGGGCAAGCTGTCGGACTATGGTGTGCAGTTGCGCGCCAAGCAGAAGCTCAAGGGCTATTACGGGGACATCTCGGAAAAGCAGTTCCACGCGATCTACACCGCGGCGGTCCGTCAACGCGGCGACTCGGGTGCCAACCTGATCGGCCTGCTGGAGCGCCGTCTGGACGCGGTCGTCTATCGTGCCAAGTTCGTGCCGACGATCTTCGCCGCGCGCCAGTTCGTGAACCATGGCCACGTCAAGGTGAACGGCCGACGGGTCAATATCCCGAGCTACCAGGTCAAGGTCGGCGACGTGGTCGAGGTGAAGGACAAGTCGAAGGAACTCGCGCTTGTGCTCGAGGCCCAGTCGCTCGCCGAGCGCGATGTACCCGACTATATCGAGGTGGATAGCGGCAAAAAGGTAGCTAAATACCTGCGCGTCCCGACGCTGTCCGAAGTGCCCTACCCGGTCCAGATGGAGCCGCATCTGGTGGTCGAATTCTATTCGCGCTGATTACTTGTAGCGCCGGCGACATGCGAAGGGCCGCCTGTCAATCGGGGCGGCCCTTTCACGTTCTGGCCACACGCATGCTTGAAGGGCACAGCATGGCTCGCATTGCCGGTCTGACCTAGCATCGCAAGCGCAGGGACGTTTTCCGGAGCGGTTCGCACATGCCTCGCAACCACCTTGCAGCATTGGCGATCATCGCCAGCATGCTGCCGGCTTCTCCATCGCTCGCCGCCGGCGTGTTTCTCGAGGTCCCGATGACGCGCGTGTTCGCCTGCGAGGGTCCGGATGCGCGGATGGAAATCTATGTCCCGCAATCGGTTCTGATGAAGCGCGACATCGCTAAAGCGGGACTGGGCCGCACGGTGAACGGGCTCTACCTCCTCGACCTCACCGGGTCGCAAAAGGGCAAGACGCTCGAGCCGGTGCGGCTGCGATCGAGTAAAGACTACAGTGTGATCATCGTGGAGCAATTCACCCGAAAGGGCGTAAAGCCAGCCACGATCCCGATGGCCGGGGGCACGCTCGATTTCGACCAGCGTTTCGGTGCAAAGGCGCGATGCGAGGCGTTCAGGCCGTCGTAGCGCGGTTCGCGGAAGCTTACGCGATCGCCTTGCCCTGGACCGCGAGGCCTTTTTCCAGCATCAGGCTCTGCAATTCGCCCGCCTGGAACATCTCGCGCACGATATCGCAGCCGCCGACGAATTCGCCCTTCACATAGAGCTGGGGAATGGTCGGCCATTGCGAATACTGCTTGATGCCCTCGCGCAATTCGCCCGATTCCAGCACGTTGACGCCCTTGTACGGGACCTGGAGGTAATCGAGGATCTGCACGACCTGACCGGAAAACCCGCATTGCGGGAATTGCGGCGTGCCCTTCATGAACAGCACGACGTCGTTGGCCTTCACCTCGTTGTCGATGAACTGATTGATGCTCATGGATTGTCCTTCAAAGGCTTCATTCCGGGAGGCCGGCCCCGCGTTGGCCTGATCCACATATAGGCAGGCCGGATGCGCGGCAACAGGCGAAACCGGGCCATTTTCCGGCCTTACGTCCGGACCGGCACGTAGAAGGTCCTCTTGGGCGAGACTTGAGCCGACACCTCAGGCACGACGGCAGCAGCGCCGCGATCGCGAGCGGAATGCGGATCGCACCCTTCAACCCATACGGCAAGCGCGATGGTATTTGCGGGCGACGCCATCCACAATCACGGGGCGCGGCGGTACGGGGTCATGAGTCCGGCACCCCGGTTTGCAACGCGAGCGCGTGCAACGCCCCGCCCATCTGCCCCTTCAAGGCCTGGTAGACCAGTTGATGCTGCTGCACCCGCGATTTGCCGCGGAAGCTTTCGGCCAACACCGTCGCGGCGTAGTGATCGCCGTCGCCAGCGAGGTCGCGGATCGACACTTGCGCGTCCGGGATATGGGCCTTGATCAGCCGCTCGATCTCAGCGGCATCCATGGGCATCTTGAAAACCTCCATAAAATTCGCAGGCGCACGAAGCTTACCTGCCGCTGCCGGTACGGTTAGTATAGAAATATGGTGATTTGCCGTGCCTGACAAACGTGCCGTCGGCGCCTCGACATGGCTGACGCGGGATGCCGGGCCGACTATTCTGCACGCCGGCACGAGACCATAATCGGCAAACGAGAAGGATGCGGAACGTGCTTTTCAGAACCGGATCGCTGATCTGCGCTATCGGCGCAGCCGTGCTGATGCTCGACACCGGTGCCGCGCAGGCGCAGTTTTTCCCCTTCTTCCAGCAGCAGCCGCAGCCGCAACCGGCGCCGCCACCACCCCAGCAGATCAGGCCGACCCAGCCGGCGAAGCAGGCCCCGGCCAAGCGCGCGCAGCCGCCGGCGCAACAAAGGGCCAGCGCTCCGGCGCAGAAGCCCGCGTCAAAGGCCGCTCCCGCGACAACCGCAATCCCTTTCCCGGAAATCCGAACCGCCTGCCACGCCGAGATCAGGACGACCTGCGCCGGCGTCGTGCCGGGGAGCGCGGAATCCGTGCAATGCCTGCGCCCGAACTTTGCGGTTCACACGCCGCCCTGCCAGGCGGCGCTTGCCAAGGCGGCATCCGCGGTCACGCCGGCTCCCGCTGCCGTGGAGGCAAGGCCGAGCGAACCGGCCGGCACCGCGGACGCGCCACGCATCGTATCGACCGACCGTGTTACGCAGCCGGAAGGCGCGAAGGAATCGGCCCCACCCGACCTGAAATTGCCGGCCATGCGCCCGACCCAGGAGGCGCGCTGGGTGAATCGTCATTGCAAGGAAGATCATTCGCTGCTGTGCCAGGGCGTGACGTTTGGACAAAGCCGCGTGCTCAAATGTCTCCTGTCCCACCACTCGTCTCTGACGAACAGCTGCAAGAGCGCGCTGGCCAAGCGTTAAAGAAAGACGCAAGACCTCACCGGCATGACGGCAACCTCATCGGCCGCTGGCAGCGGCCGAGCAAAATGGAGTTCGATTGAAATGAGAATCTGGTGCGCATATGCGCTGGCCGGCATGACCCTGGCTTCGATGGCAGCGTTTGCGCAGGCGCAGTCGCCGACCAAGGCGCAGCAGGACGCGATCCGCAGCAACTGTCGGTCCGATTTCATGCGCAATTGCTCGAGCGTGACACCCGGGGGCCGGGAGGCGCTGCAATGCCTCATGGCGAACAAGGCCAAGGTCTCTGCAGGATGCCAGGGCGCACTGAACGCGATTGCAGCGCCCGCTCCGGCAGCCGCGAAGCCGGAGCCGAAGCCCGAACCGAAGGCAGCAAGTCCGAAGCCTGAGGCGGCACCGGCGGCCGCGGCGCCCGAACCCGCTCCGGCCGTCTCCGCTGCGCCGCCGGCCGCGCAGAAGCCGGCCGCCTCCAAACCTGCCTCGCCCAAAGCCGCTCCACCAAAGGCGGCGGCGGTGCCAGCGCGCCCTGCAGCGCCTGCCGCTCCGCCCGCCGCGGCGCCGGCCGCGGTCCCTGCGCCGACACCTCCAGCGGCAACGCATCAGCCTCGGCTCGGCGAGGCGATCCTGATCCGGCGCTTCTGCACGATGGATTTCCGGGTGCTGTGCAAGGGGGTGCCGCTTGGCCAGGGCCGGGCTATCCAATGCCTCGCAAACAACGCGGCGGCGCTGTCGCCCACCTGCCGCCAGGCGATGGCGCGGACAGGCGAACTGCAACCCTAAGAGGGCTCTCCGTTCGTCCCCGCAAGCATTTCTCAGAATCGCGGGCTCACGCCTGTGCGGCTGGCGACGCTTGCGCGGGACGAGACGCTTGCGCGGGACGAACGGGTAAGAGAGATACGATTCCGACTATGCGTCGATCCTGCCCGCCATGTAATCGGGCAGCCAGGATTCGAAGCGGCCTGAAAGGTCGGCGACCGGGACATCGTTCTCGCCGCCGAGCCTGAGCGAGGTGCCGCCGACGACACCGATCCTGTTTGCTGCGACTCCCGCCACGCGCGCCACTTCGAGCGCCGCTGCGGCCGCATCCGGGCGAACGGTCACGACATAACGGCCCTGATCCTCGCCGAACCAGTAAGCATGAGGTGGCACGCGGTCGGGCTTGTCGAGCGTTGCGCCAAGGCCCGAGGCCATCGCCATCTCGGCGAGCGTGACCGCAAGGCCGCCGTCGGAGACGTCATGGACCGCAGTGAGGCGGCTCTCGCCGATCAGCTTGCGTATGAATTCGCCGTGATGCTTTTCGACCGCGAGATCGACCGGCGGCGGAGCGCCCTCTTCCCGCCCGCAAATCTCACGCAGATACACGGACTGTCCGAGCCAGCCCGCGGTTTCGCCGACCAGCAGGATGACGTCGCCCTCGGTCTTGAACGAAAGACTCGCCGATTTGGTGAAATCGTCGATCACCCCGACGCCGCCGATGGTCGGCGTCGGCAAGATCGCGCGGCCGTTGGTCTCGTTGTAGAGTGAGACATTGCCGGACACGACCGGAAACTCGAGCGCCTCGCAGGCCGCGGAAATGCCGCGCACGCAGCCGACAAACTGCCCCATGATCTCGGGCCGCTCCGGATTGCCGAAATTGAGATTATCGGTGATCGCAAGCGGCGTTGCGCCAACCGCGGAGAGGTTGCGATACGCTTCTGCCACCGCCTGCTTTCCGCCCTCGAACGGATCGGCCTCGCAATAGCGGGGCGTCACGTCGCAGGTCATGGCAAGGCCCTTTGGCCCGTCCTCGATCCGCACCACCGCGGCATCCCCGCCCGGTCGCTGCACTGTATTGCCGCCGATGATGTGGTCGTATTGCTCCCACACCCAGCGCTTCGAACAGAGATCGGGCGAGCCGATCAGCTTGAGGAGAGCGTCGGCATTGGACAGCGGTGCCTTCACGTCCTTCGCGTCGATGACCGGCTTTTTCGGCGTCTCGACGAACGGCCTGTTATAGACAGGCGCCTCGTCACCAAGCTCCTTGATCGGCAGATCGGCAAGCACCTCACCGTGGTGGCGGATGAGGAAGCGCTTCGTGGGCGTGGTCTCGCCAACGATCGCAAAGTCGAGGCCCCATTTACGGAAGATGTCCTCGGCTTCCTTCTCCTTCTCCGGCTTGAGCACCATGAGCATGCGCTCCTGGCTTTCAGAGAGCATCATCTCGTAGCCGCTCATGCCGGCTTCGCGCGTCGGCACCTTTTCGAGATCAAGCGTGATGCCGAGGTCGCCCTTCGCGCCCATCTCGACCGCCGAACAGGTGAGCCCGGCCGCGCCCATATCCTGGATGGCGATCACGCAGCCCTTCTGCATGATCTCGAGACAGGCCTCGAGCAACAGCTTCTCGGCAAACGGGTCGCCGACCTGTACCGTCGGGCGCTTCTCCTCGGAATCGTCGTCGAATTCGGCGGACGCCATCGAGGCGCCGTGAATGCCGTCGCGGCCGGTCTTGGACCCGAGATACACGATCGGCATGCCAACACCCGAGGCCGCGGCATAGAAAATGCCGTCCGTGCGCGCGAGACCGACCGCCATGGCATTGACCAGGATGTTGCCGTCGTAGCGGGTGTGGAAGCGCACCTGCCCGCCCACCGTCGGCACGCCGAAGGAATTGCCGTAGCCGCCAATACCGGCAACCACGCCCGAGACGAGATGCCGCGTCTTGGGATGCTTCGAATCGCCGAAGGACAGCGCGTTCAACGCCGCGATCGGCCGCGCGCCCATGGTGAAGACGTCGCGCAGAATGCCACCCACGCCGGTTGCCGCGCCCTGATAGGGCTCGATGAAGCTCGGATGGTTGTGGCTCTCCATCTTGAAGACGACGGCGAGGCCGTCGCCGATGTCGATCACGCCGGCATTCTCGCCCGGCCCCTGGATCACCCACGGCGCCTTCGTCGGCAGCCCGCGCAGATGCACCTTGGAGGACTTGTAGGAGCAATGCTCGTTCCACATCGCCGAGAAGATGCCGAGTTCGGTCAGCGTCGGTTCGCGCCCGATCAGATCGAGGATGCGCTGATACTCGTCGGGCTTGAGCCCGTGTTCGGCAACGAGTTCGGGGGTGATTTTGGGTTCGTTACGCAGTGAGGAGGGAGACGCCACGATCACTCTCACGCGGCCTTGTCGAATTGCGCCACAAGCCCGGCGAACAGGCCGCGGCCGTCGGTCGAGCCGATGATGCCTTCGACGTGGTTTTCCGGATGCGGCATCATGCCGGCAACATTGCCGCGCTCGCTGACGATGCCGGCGATGGCGTTGATCGAGCCATTGATGTTCGAACTGTCGCCGACCGCGCCATCGGGCGCGCAGTAGCGGAACAGCACCCGCCCCTCGCCTTCGATTTTGGCGATGGTCTCGTGGTCGGCAATGTAATTGCCCTCGCCATGCGCGACCGGCACGCGGATCACCTGCCCGGCATTGTAGCCTCGGGTGAACGGCGTGTCGGAACGCTCGACGCGCAGGAAAGCGTCGTGGCAGATGAATTTCAGCCTGGTATTGCGCATCAGGACGCCCGGCAAAAGACCGGCCTCACACAGGATCTGAAAGCCGTTGCAGACGCCGAGGACCAGCCCGCCCTTGGCTGCGAAGGCCCGCACCGCGTCCATGATCGGCGCGCGCGCCGCGATCGCACCACAGCGCAGATAGTCGCCGTAGGAAAACCCGCCCGGCACCACCACGAGATCGGTGCCCACCGGCAGTTCGGTCTCGGCGTGCCAGACCATGGCCGGCTCAACACCGGAGACGAGCTTGAGCGAGCGGGCCATATCGCGCTCGCGATTGATTCCGGGAAAGACGAGGACGGCGGATTTCATGGTGCCGATATGGGTTCAGGTAATCTCGATGCGATAGTTCTCGATCACGGTATTCGTCAGAAGCTTCTCGGCCGCGCTCTTGAGCAAGGCTTCGGCCTGCGCCCTGTCACCGTGTTCGATCTCGATGTCGAACACCTTGCCCTGGCGCACGCTTGCAATGCCTGAGATGCCGAGCGACTTCAACGCACCCTCGATTGCCTTGCCCTGCGGGTCCAGAATGCCGGATTTCAAGGTGACTGTGACGCGGGCTTTCATTGCAAATCGCCAATCGAATCGCCAAAAAAGGACGGAGGCCGACAGGCCCCCGGTAACATCGTTTCAGGCTCGCCTCAATGCGCCTTGCGGCGCATTCCCGGCCTTCTGCCTCAGCTCTTCACAAGGACCGGACCGGTTCCGCGCGGCGGCTCGCCTTCGTTCATGATGCC
>JBIQKQ010000143.1:0-8789 GCA_044506365.1 Hyphomicrobiales bacterium | reverse complement strand
GAAGCCGGCGATGGCCGGCCGCGCCATGAAGGTGGCGAGATAGCCCATCCGTCGCGTGATCTGGCGCGTCGCGCTGCGGAACAGGATCAGGTTGTCGGCGGTGGTCAGCGCATCCTTCGGTGCGAACGTGCATTCGAGCTGACCTGGCCCCCACTCGTTTTCGATCGAGCGCAGCGGCAGGTTGATCGCTTCGAAATGCTCGCACAGCGCGGTCAGCACCGGCTGCATGATGTCGAAGTTGGATTCGGAGTGATACGAGTAGCCGGTCTCGACCGGGAAGGTGCGCACCGGCTTGCCCTTGACGCCGATGGCGTTGGTGTTTTCCGGCAGGATCGGATCGCCGGCGAGGCGCAGCAGATACCATTCGACTTCGAGGCCGACCGTCAGCCCGTATTTCTGCTGCTTCAGGCGGGCGAGCTGCTTCTTCAGCAGCTGGCGCGGCGAGAAGTGAAACGGAATCCCGCTGTTGAAATATTCGTCGCAGATCACCCAGCCGATTCCGGGTGCCCACGGCAGCACGCGGAACGTCGACGGGTCCGGCACGATCGTCAGGTTCGGCGAGCCTGTCATCTCTTCGATCCCCATGCCGCCGCCGGGCGTGAAGGAGGCGAAGGTGCGCGCGCCGGACGCATCGAGCGTCGTGGTGGCGACGTTGATGTTGTAGCCGCTCTCGAGCGCCGACAGGAAAGCCGGGATCGTCACTTCCTTCGTGCGGGCATGGCCGTGGGTGTCCGACCAGACCAGGCGAATGAGCTTCAGCTTGTGTCGGATGGCCAGCGTTTTGAGCGCGCGGGCTCGCCGCGTTTGCTCTGCGGTCCACAGGCCGAAGCGCTGGACGAAGGGGGCAGGCTTTTTCATGGTCAGTCCGGGTCGGGAAAAGTGAGGGGAGGAATCCATTGAAGACCCGGACCTTAGCGCAAATCCGCACGCAGGGACTGGAACGGTTCTGAAAGATCGATGTAGATTATTCAAATGAATAGACGGCCAGAATTCATGTCATAATCGGTATATGTCCAAGAAGCCGTCAAAGCCGCGCAAGGCCGGCCCCACGCTGCGGCGCCGGATTCGGCTGCGGCAACTCGAATTGCTGGCGGCGCTGGAAAACGCGCCGACGCTCAGCGCGGCGGCGCGCGAGGTGCGGCTGTCACAGCCGGCGGCCTCGAAGCTCCTGGGCGCGCTGTCCGATGACCTCGCCATCAATCTGTTCGAGAAAGCGGGCCGCTCGCTGCGGCCGACGGCGGCCGGACGCGCACTGATCCGCCACGCCGCCAATCTCGTCGGCAATCTCGATCGCGCGCAGGCCGAGATCGAGGCGATCGAGAGCGGGCTTTCCGGCACGGTGGCGGTCGGCGCCGGCATCGGCGCCTGCTACGTGCTGATGCCGCGGGCGTTGTCGCTGCTGCTGGACCAGGCGCCCGATGTGGTGGTGACCATGCGCGAAGGCGCGATGGAGGAGCATTTCGCCATGCTGCGCGACGGCCGGCTCGATCTCGTCGTGGGCCGGGTCGAGCCCGCGCTGGTCGACCGCGACTTTGCGATGGACGACCTCTACGACCCTGCGATTGTCATCGTCGCAGGTCCGCAGCATCCGCTCACGCGGGCTCCCGCGGTGAACTGGGCACGGCTGGCCGAGCAGAACTGGATCCTGCCGCAGGACGGCACGCCGACGCGCGCAGCGATCGAGCGCATCTTTCGCCGTGTAAAGCGGCGTCCGGCGCGCTGCATGATCGAGTCGTCGTCGATCCAGACCAATGTCAGCCTGATGAACGCGCGCGACATGCTGTGGGTGCTGTCCGAGGACATCACCGCCTATTTCGAGGCGCTCGGCCTCTTGAGACGATTGCCCGTCGAGAGGCTGCGGACCGCGGCGGCACTGTCGGCCGTGCGGGTGCGGGCTCGTCCGCTGTCGCCGCCGGCCGGAAGGTTGCTGGACTGCCTGCAGGCGGCCGCGAGGGAGATTGCTTCTTCTCGCCTCGCCTCTCGAGGGTAGGCCAGGGCGCGTATGAGACGCGGTATCTCCGTGCTATTGTCTGCTAGATATAATACCGATATTATATCGGCATGGCAAAGTCATCCGCACGACCAACCGAGCGCCGCCGCGACCGCGCCACCGTGCGCGTGTCCGCACGACGGGCCGGGGAGACGCCTTACCAAATCACCGACTATCCGATGCATTACTTCGCCGCCATTCAGCGGCAGAACCTGCTCAACTTCTCGCGCGTCCTGCGCGATGCCGGCTTGTCCGTGCCGATGTGGCGGGCGCTGGCCGCGCTGCACCAGAAGGACGGGCAAACCATCGGTGAGATCGCGCGTCTTGCTGTGCTCGACCGTTCGAGTCTTGGACGCCTGCTCGATGAGATGGCGAAGGATGGCCTGGTCGAACGCGAGCCGCTTGCCGATGACCGGCGCGCGCTGGTCATCCGCCTGTCGGCCGCCGGCCGCGGCAAATTCGAGGCTGCCTTGCCGCTGGCGCAGCGCCACTACCGCAGCGTGCTGAGCGGCGTCTCGCCGGAGGAGTTCGAAACACTGATGCGTGTGCTGCGCCGGATCAAGGCGAATACGCGCATGATGGCCGATGTGGCCGATCTCGATGGCGTTCCATGAAAGCGGAATGATGAGCACGAAGCGCGACTATTATTTTCCCAATACCGAAGAGCTTGCGCCGGACGAGATGCGCATCATCGCGCTCGGCACCGGACGGCCCTTCGTGCGCCGCGCGCAGGCCAATTGCTCCTGGCTGATCGAGCTTGGCAACGGCGAAAAGTTTGTCTGGGACTTCGGCTCGGGCTCGCAGGTGAATTTCACCGCGCTCGAAATTCCGCATCAGGACGTCACCGCCTATTTCGCCACGCATCTGCATGCCGACCATGTCGGCGATTTCGCCCAAGTGTGGATCGGAAGCTGGGCCGGCGGCCGCTCCAAGCCGCTCGTCATGTACGGCCCGTCCGGTCCCGAGCCGAAATACGGCATGCGGCATTTCGTCGAGAAGCAAATCGAGTCATTCGCCTGGGATACCGGTACGCGGCTCGGGCTCCTGCCGGATGCAGGGGCCGAGGTCGAGGTGCACGAGTTCGATTTCGCGAAGACCGGCGTGATTTACGATCGGAACGGCGTCGTGATCAAAAGCTTTCCTGCGATCCACATCTATGACGGACCGGTGAGTCTGCGACTCGAATGGAACGGACTTTGCTTTGTGTTTTCCGGCGATACCACGCCGAGCAGGTTTTTTGTGGAGAATGCGAAGGGCGCCGATCTTCTGGTGCACGAGGCCTTCAATACCGTCTCGCAGCTGATGGCGCGATCCGGTTACGATGAGAAGATGGCGAGAGGCATCGGCACCATCGCGCATACCGCGCCGAGCGAGGTCGGCCATGTGTTTGCGAAAACGCAGCCGCGGCACGCGGTGATCTATCATTTCTTCAACGACTTCGACACCGCCGCCGAAATGGAGCGCGACGTACGGCAGGCCTGGCAGGGGCCGCTGTCGCTTGCGCAGGACCTGATGGTGTTCAATGTGACGAAGGACGAGGTGCTTGTGCGCATGGCGGTGACGCCGGACCACGTCTGGCCCAACAAGAAGGAGCACTCGGCGTTTCTTGCCGGCACGCGAAACAGAAAGCGTCTGCAGATGTCGCGCTGGCTCGCGGACCAGCAACTGTTTCCGAAATTCTGACGATGCGTTGCATTGGCCCGCATGAGCAACGGCGGAATGCGGGGAGGGCGTCGTGGATTTCGCTTCGTTCATCCAGGCCACGCGTTGCGTGTGCAGTTACGGGTCTTGTGCGTCACACGCTGCAAGGTGGCCTCTTTCGGCTTCGCCTCGCAGTCCTTGCAATGGCGGGTGAAACAATATCCTGGCGGGAGGAGATCATGCGTCGACTTGGCCTTGCACGAATTGCTAGCTCAGCTGCGCTTCTGTTGCTGTGCCTGATGTCGCCGGCGCCGGCGCTGGACTATCCCGACAAACCCATCCGCGTGGTGCTGACCTATACCGCGGGCGGCGTCTCTGATGGCATCATGCGGCTGCTGGCCCCGAAAATGGAGGAGATGCTCGGGCAGAAGATCATCATCGAAGCCAAGCCTGGGGCTGCCGGCAATATCGGTACCATCGAAGTCGCGAAATCGGCGCCCGACGGCTACACGCTGGTGGTGACGGCGACCAACAACTTCGTCATCAACCAGTTCACCATGAAGATGGGGATCGATCCGCTAACCGCGCTTGCGCCGGTGGCAAAGCTCGCTGACGTGCCGCTGGTGTTGTTCTCCAATCCGAGCATTCCGGCGAACAACTTCGCCGAGTTCATGGATTACGTGAAAGCCAACCCGGCAAAGGTCAATTTCGGTTCGCCCGCCGCTGGCACGGTGAACCACCTGCTGCTGGAACGGGTGAAGCAGACCAGGGGGCTCGACATGCAGCACGTTCCGTTCCGCGGCTCGCCGCAGGGCGTGATGGCGCTGCTGCAAAACGAAATCCAGCTCTTCACGGTGGGCTATGCCGCGGGCGTCGGCCATCTGAAGGATGGCAAGCTCAGGGCGCTCGCGGTCGCGAGCGATGAGCGGCTACCGGAGCTGCCGGACACGCCGACGCTCGCCGAGAGCGGCCTGCCCGGATTCACCGGCGCCAACTGGTGGGGCATGGCGGTTCCGACCGGTACGCCGGAGCCCGTTATCGGGAAGCTCCGCGAAGCGGTGCAGGCGGCCCTCAAGGAGCCCAATGTGATCGCGCGGTACAGGACCCTCGGGCTCGGCATTCCGAAGCAGAGTCCCTCTCAATGGGCGGCCGGGCTCAAGGCGGAGGCCGAGCTCTGGTCCGATACTGTGAAAAAGGGCGGCGTTGTTATCAAATAGAACCCACGTTGGGCCATTGCGCCGCTCCGGCTTAGTTCTTACACACGAAGCCTATCCTCCGCTCTTTCCCGCGAAAGCGGGAATCCAGTTCTTGACTCTGGGTTTCCGCTTTCGCGGGAACGAGCGGATGTTCAGGGAGTCCTGTTGTGAGCAGCGGAATGCGCAAGGGCCTGACGAGCTACGGCGACAAGGACTTCTCGCTGTTCCTGCGCAAGGCCTTCATCAAGGCCATGGGCTATTCCGACGATGCGCTCGACCGGCCCATCGTCGGCATCACCAACACCTATTCCGACTTCAATCCCTGCCACGGCAACGTGCCGCAACTGATCGAGGCGGTGAAGCGCGGCGCCATGCTCGCCGGCGCGATGCCGATGGAATTCCCGACCATCTCGATCCACGAGAGCTTCGCCTATCCGACCTCGATGTTCCTGCGCAATCTGATGGCGATGGATACCGAGGAAATGATGCGGGCGCTGCCGGTCGATGCGGTGGTGCTGATCGGCGGCTGCGACAAGACCACGCCTGCGCAGGTAATGGCGGCGGTGAGTGCGAACCGCCCGACCATCGTGCTGCCGGTCGGGCCGATGCTGGTCGGTCATTTCAAGGGCGAGGTGCTCGGCGCCTGCACCGATTGCCGCAGATTGTGGGGCGAGTTTCGCGGCGGCCGCATCAGCGCCGAGGACATCGAGGTTGCGAATGAGCGGCTGGTGCCGTCAGTCGGCACCTGCGGCGTGATGGGCACGGCCTCCACCATCGCCTGCATGATGGAAGCGATGGGCATGACGCTGCCGGGCGCCGCCACCATTCCGGCGACCCATGCCGATCGCGTGCGCATCGCCGAAGCCACCGGCCGGCAGGCCGCGACGCTTGCCAGGACCGGCGGACCGAAGCCGTCCGACATCATCACCAGGGATGCGCTTCACAATGCCATTGTGACGCTGCAAGCGATCGGCGGATCGACCAACGGCGTCGTGCATCTGTCCGCGATCGCCGGCCGCACCGGCACGCCGCTTTCTCTCGAAGAGTATGACGAGATCGGCCGCAAGACGCCGGTGCTGGTCGACCTCAAGCCGTCCGGCGATCATTACATGGAGCATTTCCATTATGCCGGCGGCGTGCCGCGGTTGATGCAGGAATTGAAGGATCTGCTTGCGCTCGACGCGAAGCATGTGATGGGCGGCACGCTCGGCGACGCGATCAAGACATTCGAGGACGTGCCGGGCCAGACCGTGATCCGGCCGCGTAACGCGCCGCTGAAGAAGGAAGGCGGCATGGCGATCCTGCGCGGAAACTTGTGTCCGCGCGGCGCGGTCATCAAGCAGGCGGCGGCGTCCCCGAAGCTGATGCAGCACGAGGGCCGCGCGGTGGTGTTCGAATCGGTCGAGGACATGACGATGCGCATCGACGATCCGGCGCTCGATGTAACACCGGACGATGTGATCGTGATGCGCAATGCCGGACCGATCGGTGCGCCCGGCATGCCGGAAGCCGGCTACATCCCGATCCCGAAGAAGCTCGCGCAGAAGGGCGTGAAGGACATGGTGCGCATTTCCGACGCGCGCATGAGCGGCACCGCCTTCGGCACCATCGTCCTGCATGTCGCCCCGGAATCCGCGGTCGGCGGGCCGCTCGCGCTGGTGAGGACCGGCGATCGCATCAAACTCGACGTCGCGAATCGCAGGCTCGAACTGCTGGTGAATGATGCGGAGCTCGACACCCGGCGCAAGGCCTGGGCGCCGCCGCCTGTACCGGGGGACGCGCAGCGCGGTTATGCGAAGCTTTACCGCGAGCATGTCCAGCAGGCCGACGAGGGCTGCGACTTCGATTTTCTCGCAGCGGTGAGGAAGTAGTTCTCCGCACACTCCGTCGACTCCCTCCGCATGCAAGGGGAAGGGTTGGGGAGGGTCAACTGCGCATGTGATTAGCTGTGCGATTAGTGACCGATCGGCCTCATCCTGAGGAGCATTGCGAAGCAATGCGTCTCGAAGGATAGGGCCGCCCCTCGCCCTTCGAGACGCCCGCTGCGCGGGCTCCTCAAGGTGAGGGCGGAACTGACTTCCCACCGCGGAGAGCCCCGATCAGCGCTTGTGCAAAAGCCTACTGCGTCACGCGCTGGCTCACCCGCGGCGGCCGCAAGGCGGGCGCCGGATCCGAACCCGCGCCACGGCGCCAAGCTGCGCCGCTGCGGCCCTGTTCGACGCCGAACTCGAACAGGCCCTTCATGTAGGCGGTATCGAAGCCCGGCGACGCCTGCGACGGATAGCCGTCGTCGATCGCGGCAAGCGTCAGCGTCCAGCCGCGGCGGCGGATGAACTCGTATGAGGCGAGCAGCGTGTTACGAGTGTTCGCGCGCACCGACGTCTCGAACGAGCGCACCGCGATGCGGACGGTGCTGGCCGGAACCACTTCAAAATAAGGCCCGAGCTTGCTGTTCAGGATCACATAGATGCGCGGGCGCACGCCGGCCGGCACGATCGGGCGGTTGGCGACCAGCATGGCTTCCGGCACCAGGAGGACATTGGTGATGATGCCGCCATCGACATGCATTTCCTGGAAGCGTTTGCCCTGCGCCTCGACATCGATCAGCACCGGCGAGAAAATTCCGGGGATGCTGGCCGAAGCCTCGATCACCTGGCGGAACAGCTCCGGCGCGCGCGGGTCGGCGCTCGAGGCGATCGCGCCCATATCCCAGATCGCCGTGCGCTGCGCGTCGAGCTGCGTGCTCACGATATAGAGTCGCCGGCCGGCGCGATATTCGCGCGCGACCGCGTCGATGATCTCGGAAGTGACGTGCTTGGCGATCAGCTGCCGCAAGGGCGCAGCTTCGAACAGGCTGGTGCCGAACAGCCCGCGCACTCCCTGGAATTTCAGGAAGCCTTCGAACGCGCCGGTGGAAAACACCTCGGCGAGCACCGAGTCATATTGCGATCCGAGAAAGGCAAACGGTGCGATCAGCGCACCCGCGCTGGCGCCGGTGACGATGTTGAATTTCGGCCGGTCGCCGCGCTGGGTCCAGCCCGTCAGAAGGCCGGCACCGAACGCGCCGTCCGCGCCGCCGCCGGACAGCGCAAGGATGACCGGAGTTTCGCGGGCGCGGGGATCGAGCAGCGGCCGCCGCGCGATGGAAGGATCGTCCGCCCAGACCCGCGCTTCCGGGATGCCCGGAATCACCGCGAGTTCCTGCTCCTGCTGGGTATAGGGGATGCGCGCGACCGAAGTGCAGGCCGCCAGCATGACGACGCACAAGACGATCGCCGCGCTACGCCACCAGCGGGCCAGGCCGGCCGATTCCCGCACGCGCAAACTCATACGCAAATACCCCCGCATTCCCGACCGGCATCAGACCCGCGATGACTTTGCGGCCACTTAAGGGAGTCCCCGAAAGTGGCGCGCATGGTGAACCGCGTCTTAACGCCGAAATGAGGCGTCCTAGAGCTCGGTCCGCACCGCCCACAATTCCGGGAAGAACGAATGATCGAGCGCGGATTTGAGAAACGCCACCCCGGACGAACCACCGGTGCCGCGCTTGTAGCCGATGATCCGCTCGACGGTCTTCATGTGGCGGAACCGCCACTGCTGGAACCAGTCTTCCAGATCGACCAGTTCCTCGGCGAGTTCATACAGATCGAAATAGTCCTTTGAATTGCGATACACCTTGAGCCAGGCATCGCGCACCGCGTCACTGAATACATGCCGCACGGCGAAATCCCGCGTCACGACGCTGTCCGGAATGTCGAAGCCGCGCCGGCGCAGCAGTATCAGCGCGACGTCGTAAAGGCTCGGCGCCTTCAGCGCCGCCTCCAGTCGCGCATGACGTTCGGCATTGTGACGGTGCGGCAGCAGCATCTTGGGGTCTTTCGCGCCGAGCCGGAATTCCACCATCCGGTACTGGAACGACTGGAGGCCGGACGATTGCCCGAGCGCGCCGCGAAACTCCAGAT
>JBIQKQ010000142.1:0-8910 GCA_044506365.1 Hyphomicrobiales bacterium | reverse complement strand
GCTCGTCAAAAGGATACCGGCATAGGGACCCCGACCGATTGCCGCGTCCGGAATATTTTCGATCGTCAGCAGCGGTGCAACCACCGCTTCGTGCCCGCGGCTGCGCAGCGCGGTCGCGGTGCGCTCGGCTTCGACACGAGGACGCGTCAACAAAATCCGCATGGTCATCCGTTCGTGAAGAAATCCGGACCGCCGCGCGCCTTCAGCTCTGCCCCGGCGTCGGCGCCAAGCCGCTCGGCCTCGGTAACAGCGCCCTGACGCGACGTCTCGAACGCTTCGCGCCCATCCGGACGCAGGATCATGCCGCGGAAGCGAAGTGCATCGCCATCGACCGTGGCAAGTCCCGCGATCGGCGTGCGGCATGAGCCGTCGAGCGCGGCCAGAAACGCGCGCTCGGAGTCGAGCGCGATCTTCGTGTCGCGATCCGCGATCGGCGCAATCAGATCGAGGGTTCGCCTATCGTCCAGGCGCGCTTCTATTCCGATCGCGCCCTGCCCGATCGCCGGTGGAAAGTCATCCAGCGACAGGATCGCGGTCGCTTCCGCTTCGAGGCGAAGCCGCTTCAGACCGGCAAGCGCGAGGAGCGTGGCGTCGACCTCGCCCGCGTCGAGCTTGCGGAGCCGCGTCTGTACATTGCCCCGGAATGTCGTCACGCGCAGATCCGGCCGTAATCGTTTCACCAGCGCCTGACGGCGCAATGACGCACTGCCGACCAACGCGCCGCGCGGCAAATCGACGATGCTTGCAGCCTTGCGGCTGATGAAAACGTCGCGCACATCCTCGCGTTCCAGATAGGCGACCAGCGCAAGCCCCTCGGGCAGGACCGTCGGCATATCTTTAGACGAATGCACGGCAATATCGACCTCTTGCGCGAGCAGCGACTCCTCCAGTTCCTTGGTGAACAAACCTTTGCCGCCAGCCTCCGCGAGCGAGCGGTCCTGAATGCGGTCCCCGGTGGTCTTGATCGGAATAATGGCGATCGCATCGGCCGGGCAGCCATGCGCCGCGATCAGCCGGTCGCGCACGATATGCGCTTGCGCGAGTGCCAGCGCAGAACCACGCGTACCGATCCGCACAAGATGCGCTGAAGAAGCCGATTGCGCCATCAAACCTCGCAATGCTACGCCGGGGCGCCATTTTCGGACGCCATCTCCCCGCCATAGGGCAGCGTCCTAGTGCGGCGGATTTGACGTTCCTATCAGTTTGACTGCGAGTCCATCATAGGAACGTCAAATCCAAGCCGCGCTAGAATCAATAAGTTGCTAGTGCCCTTCGGTTCCGACGCTTGTAAAAGCGCCTGCTGCAAAAAGATACAAGCGCCGGGACCGGGACACTAGCAAGGATTGCAAGCCGATGATCGTGCTGGGCATCGAAACGACGTGCGACGAGACCGCGGCTGCGATTGTTGAACGCGATTCGGCCGGGCACGGCCGCATTCTGTCGAACATCGTGCTGTCGCAGACCGACGAGCATGCAGCGTTCGGTGGCGTGGTTCCGGAAATCGCAGCCCGTGCTCATGTCGAGGTGCTGGACCTTCTGATCGAACGGGCGATGGCGGAGGCGCAATGCGACTTCGCCTCGCTGGACGGGATTGCCGCCGCCGCGGGGCCCGGGCTGATCGGCGGGGTGATCGTCGGGCTGACCACCGCCAAGGCAATCAGCCTTGTCCATCGCACCCCGCTGATCGCGGTGAACCACCTGGAGGCGCACGCGCTTACCGCGCGCCTGACCGACCGCGTCGATTTTCCGTATTGCCTGTTTCTCGCTTCCGGCGGCCATACCCAGGTCGTCGCGGTGCGCGGCGTCGGCGATTATGTGCTGGTCGGCAACACCATGGATGACGCGATTGGCGAGGCCTTCGACAAGACCGCGAAGCTCCTGGGGCTGGGCTATCCGGGCGGGCCGGAGGTTGAGCGGATGGCCACGCGCGGCAATCCGCACCGTTTCGCCCTGCCGCGACCGATGCAGCACCGGCGCGAGCCGGATTTCTCGTTGTCGGGACTGAAGACCGCGCTGCGGCTCGAAGCCGAGCGGGTTGCTCCGCTCTCGGAGCAGGACGTTGCCGACCTGTGCGCCTCGTTTCAGCAGGCAATTGTCGATACCGTTCACGACCGCCTGCGCGCCGGTCTGCGCCTGTTCACGGAACGCTACGGGACTCCCAACGCCTTGGTCGCGGCCGGCGGGGTCGCCGCCAATCGAAGCCTTCGTCAGGCGCTGAGGCAATTGACCGAGCAGCAGCGAATCCGTCTGATCGTGCCGCCGCCCGCCTTGTGCACCGACAACGGCGCCATGATCGCCTGGGCTGGCGCCGAGCGGCTCGCGGCCGGCTTGACCGATACGCTCGACACAGCGCCCCGCGCCCGCTGGCCTCTGGAAACGGTGCTCGCGCAGCGAGGCTGAACATGACGTATCAGCGACTATCCATCATTGGCGCGGGAAGCTGGGGGCTGGCGCTGGCCGGAACCGCGCAGCGCGCCGGCCGGGATGTGACCATCTGGACCCGCAGCGTTTCGGCAGCGGATGCGCTTGCCGCCACGCGGGAAAGCCCGCGGCTTCCCGGCGTGCGGATCGACGACAATATTGCAGTCACGGCGAGCCTGGACGATGCGGTGCGCTGCGACGCGCTGCTGCTTGCCGTGCCGGCGCAGGCGTTGCGGGAGGTCGCATCCGCCCTGACACCGCTGATCACCAACGGAATGCCGGTGGTGGCCTGCGCCAAGGGGATTGAGCGCGGCACCCGGAAGTTCATGACCGAAGTGATCGCGCAATCCGCGCCGAACGCCACGCCGGCCATGCTGTCGGGACCCAGCTTCGCGTCGGATGTCGCGCGCGGCATGCCGACCGCGGTGACGCTCGCATGCGCCGAGGAGAAGGTGGCGGTGGGGCTTGCGCGCGCCCTCGGCTCGATGACCTTCCGGCCTTACCACACCACCGACCTGCGCGGCGTCGAGATCGGCGGCGCGGCGAAGAATGTGCTGGCGATCGCCGCCGGCATTGTCTCGGGTCGAGGGCTCGGCGCCAGCGCCGCGGCCGCGCTGACCACGCGCGGTTTCGCCGAACTGATGCGGTTCGGCCGGGCGCTGGGAGCGCGCCCGGAGACCTTGACCGGATTGTCCGGCCTTGGCGATCTGATCCTCAGCTGCGGGACGGCGCAATCGCGCAACTTTTCGCTGGGGCTTGCGCTCGGCAAGGGCCTGTCTCCGCTGGACGCCATCGCATCGACCGGACTCGCCGAAGGGGTATACACAGCCTCCGTGCTCGACGAGATGGCGCGTGCACATAATGTCGATATGCCGGTGGTGGCGGCGATTTCCGACGTACTGGCGGGTCATGTCACCATCGACGAGGCGATCGAACGCTTGATGACGCGGCCGTTCCGCGCGGAGGCATGAGATGAATTACTGGCTGGTCAAGAGCGAGCCCGATTCCTGGTCCTGGGACCAGCAGGTGAAGGCGGGAAAGAAGGGCGAGCCCTGGACTGGCGTCCGCAACCATACCGCCAAGCAGAATCTCGAGAAGATGAAGAAGGGCGACCTCGCCTTCTTCTATCATTCGAATATCGGCAAGGAGATCGTCGGCATTGTCGAGGTTATCCGCGAAAGCTATCCGGATCCGACCGCCAAGCCGGGCGAGCCATGGGTGGTCGTGGACGTCGCCGCGCGCGAGCCGCTGAAGGCGCCGGTCACGCTCGCAGCGATCAAGAAGGAGCCGAAGCTGAAGGACATGGCGCTGGTGAAATATTCGCGCCTGTCGGTCCAGCCGGTGACGGCGGCCGAGTGGAAGCTCATCTGCAAGATGGGCGGCGTCTAGGCTAGCGGACCGCGGCCGCGATCACCTGCGCCAGGATCTTTTCCTTGCCTGCGGCGGACCGGCAGGATTTGAGCGTGACGGCAAACTTTTCGAGCATGCCGTTTTCGAACGCCGTAACCACCGTGTCGTGAACGTAGCTCTTGCGACAGATGGCCGGCGTGTTCGCCAGTTCCTCGGCGGTCTCGCGGACAGCATCCAGCACCTGCTTGCGCCGTTTGCGTTCGCTGCCGGCAGGCTGAACACGGGCGAGAGAGTCCATGACAGCCGCCGATGCGAGCAGCGTACGGAAATCCTTGAGCGAGACCGCTCGGTCCGCGATCTCGCGCAGGAACGCATTCACCTGCGCGGAGGACACGGCGCGGATATCGCCACCTTCGTCCCGATACTGAAACAACCTGCGACCGGGCAGCGACTTCAAGACGCCGATCGCATGCACCAGCCGCTCGGCGTCGCATTCCTTCCGCACCTTCTTGCCGCCCTTGGCGCGAAACGACAGGACGATTCCGTCATCCTCGACCGACACATGCGACTTCAGGAGTGTGGTCGCGCCGCGCGTTCCGTGAATGCGGGTATACGATTCGTGCCCGGGTCGGATTGCCGTGCGCGCAATCAATTCGACCACCGCCGCAAGAGCGAAATCGCGGCTGGGCTCGTCACCCGACAGGATTCTGGCCACCCTGCGCCGCACGCGCGGCAGCGCATCGACAATACGGGCGAGGCGACGCGCCTTTCGCAATTCCCGCACCCGGTCCCAATCGGGATGATAGCGATATTGCAGGCGCCCTGCGACATCGCGGCCGACCGCCTGCAGATGCGCCGCCGGGTCGGGCGCATAGCGGACATCCTCGTAAGCCGGCGGCACCGCGAGGGCGGCGAGCCGGGCCACAACGCTGCGCTCTCGCAAGAGAGCGCCGGTTTCGTCGAGATAGCGGAAGCGCTGGCCGTGGCGGGTGCGGCACCACACCAGTTCGTCGGCGCGCACCAGATTGAGCTTGAGGCGCCGGGCCAGCTGAACGGTGGTTTTCGACCAGCGAGGCCCGGACGCAGCCGGTGTGATGGCGGGGGTTGTGATCGTCGTCTGTGCGCTGTTGGCCACAACTGACAACGGCTGCGGCGGAAAACCGTTCCGAGCCTTTGCCGCGCTGCGCTACCCGTCCCGTCAGCGCGGCACGATCCGCCACGAAGCAACCTCTGACGAAAGTGGGACATGCCGGGCCTTGTCGCTGGCGGAATCCCCGTCGCATAATTGCGGCCAATCAAAACAGACGCTAGGGATTGGCCGGTCAGCCTGTGGCGTCGCCGGGAGGAGTGCATGTCGGACAAGGTCTACGAAGTCTCAGCCGATTGGCAGAAGCGCGCGTTCATCAACGAAGCGAAATATCGCGAGATGTATGCGGCGTCTGTCGCCGACCCGAACAAATTCTGGGCCGAGCAGGCCAAGCGCCTCGACTGGATCAAGCCCTTCAGCAAGGTGAAGAACACGTCCTTTGCGCCCGACAATGTCTCAATCAAGTGGTTCGAGGACGGCACCCTCAACCTCGCCTATAACTGCATCGACCGGCATCTCGCGACCCGCGGCGACCAGACCGCGATCATCTGGGAAGGCGACGACCCGAAGGACGACAAGAAAGTCACCTACAGGGAACTGCACGCCGAGGTCTGCAAATTCGCCAATGTGCTGAAGGCGCAGGGCGTCAAGAAGGGCGACCGGGTCACCATCTATCTGCCGATGATCGTCGAGGCGGCCTACGCGATGCTCGCCTGCGCACGCATCGGCGCTATCCATTCGGTGGTGTTCGGCGGCTTCTCGCCGGATTCGATCGCGGGCCGCATTCAGGACTGCAAGTCCACGGTGATCGTCACCGCGGACGAGGGCCTGCGCGGCGGCCGCAAGATTCCGCTGAAGGAGAATATCGACGCAGCCTGCGAGAAGGCCGGCGGGGTATCTTCGGTGATCGTGGTCAAGCGTACCGGCGCCCCGGTCAATATGAAGGCGGGCCGCGATGCCTATTACGACGATCTGGCGAAAGGAGTTTCGGCCGATTGCCCGTGCGAGGAAATGAACGCGGAGGACCCGCTGTTCATTCTCTACACCTCCGGCTCGACCGGGCAGCCAAAGGGCGTGCTGCACACCACCGGCGGCTATGGCGTGTTCGTCGCAATGACGCACCAGTATGTCTTCGATTACCACGACGGCGACATCTACTGGTGTACCGCCGATGTCGGCTGGGTCACCGGCCATAGCTACATCGTTTATGGGCCCCTGCAGAACGGCGCGATCACGCTGATGTTCGAGGGCGTGCCGAACTACCCGACCAATTCGCGGTTCTGGGAGGTCATCGACAAGCACAAGGTCAATATCTTCTACACCGCGCCGACCGCGATCCGTGCGCTGATGCAGGCCGGCGACGAGCCCGTGAAGAAGACTTCGCGCGCCTCGCTGCGTCTTCTCGGTTCGGTGGGCGAGCCGATCAATCCGGAAGCCTGGGAATGGTATCACCGCGTGGTTGGCGACGGCCGCTGCCCGATCGTGGATACCTGGTGGCAGACCGAGACCGGCGGCATTCTCATTTCGCCGCTGCCGGGCGCGATCGCGCTGAAGCCGGGATCTGCGACGCTGCCATTCTTCGGCGTCAAACCGGAGATCGTCGACGCGGACGGAAAGGTGCTCACGGGCGCCGCCAGCGGCAATCTCTGCATCGCGGATTCGTGGCCCGGCCAGATGCGCACCGTTTACGGCGACCATAAGCGCTTCGTCGAAACCTATTTCAGCACCTATCCGGGCAAGTACTTCACCGGTGACGGCTGCCGCCGTGACGAGGACGGCTATTACTGGATCACCGGCCGCGTCGATGACGTGATCAATGTGTCCGGACACCGTATGGGCACCGCCGAAGTGGAATCGGCGCTGGTCGCGCATCCGAAGGTTTCGGAGGCGGCCGTGGTCGGCTATCCGCATCCGATCAAAGGCCAGGGCATCTACGCCTATGTCACGCTGATGGCCGGCGAGACCCCGAGCGAGGAGTTGAAGAAGGAGCTGATTGCCTGGGTCCGCAAGGAGATCGGTCCCATTGCCGCGCCGGACCTCCTGCAATTCGCGCCGGGGCTGCCAAAGACCCGTTCCGGCAAAATCATGCGCCGCATCCTGCGCAAGATCGCCGAGGACGACTTCAAGAACCTCGGCGATACCACGACACTGGCCGACCCGACCGTGGTGGCCGATCTGGTGACCAATCGGCAGAACCGGAGCGCCGCAGCTTAAATCGCGGTGACGGCGGCGTTTCGGATTGCCGTTGCTGGATTTCAACACTGTTTAGATAGTTGCAATCGCGCGCTTTTTCGATTGCCGCGATTACGCTATTTTTCGGCCCCAATCGGGGCCGGAACGGCCCAAAACCGAAAACGGGAATGGAATCATGCGCCTGGCGCTCGCTTTTTCGCTCGTCGTTGCCGTTGTCGCGCCTTCGCTGGTGACCGCAAGTCCCGCCGAAGCGCGGCAAACCGTCAACTTCCGCGAGGACTACGCACCGGGGACGGTGGTGATCAAGCACAGCCAGCGGCGGCTCTACTACGTGATCGGCGGCGGCAAGGCGATCGCTTATACCGTGGGAGTCGGCCGCGCGGGCAAGGCCTGGTTCGGCACCCGCTACATCGACGGCAAGCGCATCAAGCCGGCCTGGGCGCCGCCGCCGGAAGTCAAGCGCGACAACCCGCGTCTGCCGAATGTCATTCCCGGCGGCGTGCCGTCAAACCCGATGGGCGCCGCGGCGCTGACCCTGTCGGGCGGCGAATATGCGATCCACGGCACCAACGTGCCGGGCTCGGTCGGCGGCTTCGTCTCCTATGGCTGCATCCGCATGTACAATTCCGACATCATGGACCTGTACGACCGCGTCAGCTACGGCACGCGGGTGGTGGTGACGCGCTAGCCGTCGCTTCGGCGATTGTTGTGACGATCATGGCCGGGCTTGTCCCGGCCATTTGCGTTTCCGGATTCCCGAAAAGCGACGTGGCGACAGGCGGCACGATTCACCGCCCCGCCGCGTCCAATATCTCGGTCATCTCCTCCGGCTTGTCGAGCATGATGTCGTGCCCGCATGGCAGCGCATGGGTTTCCCAGCCCTGCGCCTTTGCGCGTTCGTAGAAGGGCTTGAACGGACTTTCACGCGGCAGCGACGCGCCGTGGAGATAGATGTTCTTGCGCACATTCCGATAGGCGCCGGTAAGGGCGATCTTTTCGATCATGGCGCCGACCGGCTGCGGCGCGGCGAGTTCGTCGACCCGCGCGGCATCGGCGTCGTTGACGCCGAAATAGGCCTTCGCCGGCGGCGGCGGAATCAACAGCCCGCCATGCGCCCCGGCACGCGCCAGAAACATCGCGGTGTTGGCCGCAATGTTGATGTCGAACAGCGACTGCCCGTCTTCGGGCACGAAGGCATCGACATAGACCAGCGCCGCGATCTTCTCGGGGATTTTGTCGGCGACCGCCGTGATCACCATGCCGCCATAGGAATGTCCGGCAAGCACGACGCCGGAGAGATCCTCGTAGCGGATCACATTGAGGATGTCGGTGACATGCGTGGTGAGATTGATGTCGCCGGACAGAAGATGCGAGCGCTCGGCGGCGCCGGTCAGCGTCGGCGTGAACACGGTGTGGCCGCGCTTGCGCAGGCGTTCGGCAACGCGGGCATATTTCCAGCCGCCGCCCCAGGCGCCGTGAACGAGAACGTAGGTGGTCATGATGGTGGCCGCTGCTCCCTGATTGTCTTGCGCTGTCGCCGTCGATTTGAACCCGGCTTCGGGCTGCATCGACCAATAGCCATGCGCCACGAATGCACCAAGGACAATTGCGGCAACGGCCCCTGCAGGGAGGCATGCAAGGCTTCGACCCCGAAGCGCACCACCTTCCTGACGCGGCGAGCCCCGGCCCCTCTCCCGCCGCGCAGGATCGCTTCGCGCTGAGGTTCAGCCTCGTAGCCCGGTGGAGCGCAGCGAAATCCGGGACCGGCGTCCCCGCATTGCGCTTCGCTCCATGCGGGCTACGACCTGAAACGCCAATAGGGCAAAGCTTCGCCGGCCCTGTTGTTGTGACGGCGCGGG
>JBIQKQ010000141.1:0-9004 GCA_044506365.1 Hyphomicrobiales bacterium | reverse complement strand
CACGACGGCCAAAATCGTATTCACCCGGGCTGGAAAGGCCTTCTCCAGCGCGATTTCGCGCTGGCGCCAATCGATATTCGCCGAAATCAGGTTGCTGATATCGGTATTGATTGCAAAATTCCGCGCCGTATAAACCGCCGAAGCGAGCGTGAGTAACGCAAAGATAATAATTGTGATCCAGGGCGCGCTGGTGCAGACCCTGACCGCCCCGGCCACGATCCGCGCCATAAGAGAGTCTTTATTCCTATCCACGGGTCAATTAATCACTTACAAGGCAGGATTTGAGAAGCAGGGCAGCTTTCGGCCGCACGGGGTTGCCAATGCCACATTTTCGATCCACGTGATGAAAGGCGTATTTTTTGCTTTTGACGGCTATCTGCGCTTTGCGTCTGCATCCCTCAACCCGGTATTGCGTTATCCACCAAACATGAAGCGAGCGAAGGTGTTCCCATAATGGCTTCCGCGACCCCCCTTCTCGATGCCTTCGCGACCCCCGCCGATCTCCGAAAACTGCAAGATCATCAGCTCCGCCAGGTTGCCGATGAATTGCGGGCCGAGACGATCAGCGCGGTGGCTGTGACCGGAGGGCATCTGGGCGCCGGCCTTGGCGTCGTCGAGCTCACGGTGGCGCTCCATGCGGTATTCGACACCCCGCAGGACCGCCTGATCTGGGACGTTGGGCATCAGGCCTATCCTCATAAAATCCTGACCGGCCGGCGGGACCGCATCCGCACCTTGCGGCAGGGCGGCGGGCTGTCGGGTTTCACCAAGCGGGCCGAGAGCGAGTATGACTGTTTCGGGGCCGCGCATTCTTCTACTTCGATTTCAGCCGGGTTGGGAATGGCGGTGGCGCGCGATCTGGCCGGGTTGCGACACAACGTCGTGGCTGTCATCGGCGATGGCGCCATGTCGGCCGGGATGGCCTATGAGGCCATGAACAATGCCGGCGCGATGGATTCGCGTCTGATCGTTATTCTCAACGACAACGAGATGTCGATCGCCCCGCCGGTCGGGGCGATGTCCGCCTACCTGGCGCGGCTGATTTCGGGGCGCACCTATCTGTCCCTGCGCGAGATCGGCAAGCAGTTTGCACAACGCCTCCCGCGCTTCATGCACGCGCCGGCCGCCCGCGCGGAGGAATATGCGCGCGGCATGGTGACTGGCGGGACGTTGTTCGAGGAGCTCGGCTTTTATTATGTCGGTCCGATCGACGGGCACAATCTCGATCATCTTCTGCCGGTGCTGCGCAATGTGCGGGACGCGACATTCGGGCCGATCCTCATTCATGTGGTGACGCAGAAGGGCAAGGGCTATGCGCCCGCGGAAGCCGCAGCCGACAAGTATCATGGCGTGGTGAAATTCGACGTCGTCACCGGGCGCCAGTCGAAGGCGAAGGCGAACGCGCCGTCTTACACCAGGGTCTTCGGCGAGAGCCTCGTCAAGGAAGCAGAGAAGGACGATCGGATCGTTGCGATTACCGCGGCGATGCCGTCAGGCACCGGAGTGGACATCTTCGAGAAGAAATTTCCGAAGCGCACCTTCGATGTCGGCATTGCCGAGCAGCATGCGGTGACCTTCGCGGCAGGTCTTGCGACCGAGGGGCTCAAGCCCTTCGTCGCGATCTATTCGACCTTTCTGCAGCGCGCCTATGATCAGGTCGTGCATGACGTCGCGATCCAGAAATTGCCGGTGCGCTTCGTGCTGGATCGCGCAGGTCTCGTTGGCGCCGACGGCCCGACCCATGCCGGTTCGTTCGACGTCGCCTATCTGGGTTGCCTGCCGGGTTTCGTGCTGATGGCAGCGGCTGACGAGGCCGAGCTGGTCCATATGGTGGCGACCCAGGCCGCCCTCGACGACGCGCCTTCGGCGCTGCGCTATCCGCGCGGCGACGGTGTCGGCGTCGACCTGCCGGAAACCGGCGTTCCGCTGGACATCGGAAAGGGCAGGGTGCTGCGCGAAGGCTCAACCATCGCGCTTCTCTCCTACGGAACGCGGCTCGCCGAATGCATGAAGGCCGCCGAGGCGCTGGCGGCGCATGGGCTGACCACGACGGTCGCTGACGCGCGCTTCGCCAAGCCGCTGGATGTCGATCTGGTTCTTCGGCTCGCCAAGAACCACGAGGTGCTGATCACGATCGAGGAAGGATCGATCGGCGGGTTCGGCTCGCATGTTCTGCAAACTCTCGCCGAGCACGGAGCACTCGACGCCGGACTGAAGGTCCGCAGCATGGTTCTGCCGGATATCTTCATCGACCATGACTCGCCCGCCGCGATGTATGCGCGCGCCGGGCTGGACGCGAATGGAATCCTCGCCAAGGCTTTTGAGGCGCTTGGCAAGGATATCAGTCAGGACAAGGTGCAACTTGCGTAAGCCAGATGATACGCCCCGAACGCAATTGCGGCCGCTCAATGTGGTGCTCGCCCAACCGCGCGGATTCTGTGCCGGCGTCGTGCGGGCGATCGACATCGTCGAGCGCGCGCTCAAGAAATTCGGCCCGCCGGTCTATGTGCGGCATGAGATCGTCCACAACAAATACGTGGTCGAATCGCTCAAGGCGAAGGGCGCCCGCTTTGTCGAGAATGTTTCGGAGATACCGGATAGCGCGGTCGCGATCTTCAGTGCGCATGGCGTATCGAAGGACGTTGAACGCGAAGCGTCCGATCGCAATCTTCCGGTGATCGACGCGACCTGCCCGCTGGTCACCAAGGTCCACAACCAGGGCAAGCGTTATGTCGGCCAGGGCCGCACGGTGATCCTGATCGGGCATGCCGGGCATCCCGAGGTCGAAGGCACGATGGGTCAGATTCCCGGACCGGTGCTGCTGGTGCAGACCGTTGCCGATGTCGAAACGCTCGATCTGCCGGTCGATGCGCCGGTGGCCTATGTCACTCAAACGACGCTGAGCGTCGACGACACGCGCGATATCATCGCTGCGCTGACGCGCCGCTTCAGCGATATCCAGGGCCCGGATACCCGGGATATCTGCTACGCCACCCAGAACAGACAAAGCGCGGTGCGCGATCTGTGCAAGGTCGCCGATCTTCTGCTGGTGGTCGGGGCGAAGAATTCCTCCAATTCCAACCGGCTGCGCGAAATCGGCGAGGAGGCCGGGATCCCGAGCTATCTCATCGCCGACGGCGCGGAGCTCGAGCATGGCTGGCTGGAGGGGGTCGAGACCGTCGGTATCACCGCCGGCGCCTCCGCGCCGGAAGTGCTGGTCAACGACGTGATCGACGCGCTAAAGCGGCTGCGCGTGGTCGATGTGACGACGCTTCCCGGCCGCGAGGAAAACATCACGTTCCGGCTCCCCGCGGAAGTTGCTTCCGTCTAACATTTCGAATCAGGCTCCCGTTCATGGCGATACCGTTTCACAAGGAAATCCGCATCGGCGCCTATCTGCTGAAGCAGAAGCTGCTCGGCCGCAAACGCTATCCGCTGGTGCTGATGCTGGAGCCTCTGTTCCGCTGCAATCTGGCCTGCGCCGGCTGCGGCAAGATCGATTACCCCGACGCGATCCTCAATCGCCGGATGTCGGTGCAGGAATGCCTCGAGGCCGCCGATGAATGCGGCGCGCCGATGGTGGCGATCCCGGGCGGCGAGCCGCTGATCCACAAGGATATCGGCGAGATCGTCGCCGGCCTCGTCGCACGCAAGAAGTTCGTCTCGCTTTGCACCAATGCGCTGCTGCTGGAAAAGAAGCTGCATCTGTTCAAGCCCTCGCCCTATCTGTTCTTCTCGGTGCATCTCGATGGCCTGCGCGATCATCACGACAAGGCGGTGTCGCAGAAGGGCGTGTTCGACAAGGCGGTGAAGGCGATCAAGGCCGCGCAGGACAAGGGCTTTGCCGTGAACGTCAACGCGACCATCTTCGACGGCCATGCCGCCGAGGATATTGCGGCCTTCCTCGACTATGCGAAGGAGCTTGGCGTCGGCGTCTCGATCTCACCGGGCTATGCCTACGAGCGCGCGCCCGACCAGCAGCATTTCCTCAATCGCAAGAAGACCAAGGAGCTGTTCCGGAAGGTGTTCGCGCTCGGCAAGGGCAAGGGCTGGAAATTCATGCATTCCAGCTCGTTCCTCGACTTCCTCGCCGGCAACCAGGAATACGAATGCACGCCCTGGGGCATGCCGGCGCGCAACATCTTCGGCTGGCAGAAGCCGTGCTATCTGCTTGGCGAAGGTTACGCGAAGACCTTCAAGGAGCTGATGGAAACCACCGACTGGGATTCCTACGGGACCGGAAAATACGAGAAATGCGCAAACTGCATGGCGCATTGCGGCTACGAGCCGACGGCGGCCGACAAGGCGTTCAACAATCCGCTGAAAGCGCTATGGGTGTCGCTGCGCGGCGTGCGCACATCGGGGCCGATGGCACCCGAGATCGCGCTGGATAAGCAGCGCCCGGCGCAATACGTGTTCTCGTCTCAGGTGCAGATGACGCTGTCAGAGATGCGCGCCGCCGAGACCGAAGAGCGGGCCAAGAAGGCGGCGACAGCGGCGTAACGCCGCGAAGGCGCGCTCCGAATCGATGCCGGCCGTGATCAGCGCCGGCAGCTGATCGGTTTCTCGCAAAATGTCCATCAACACCTTGCCGATCGCGATCTTGCCGTCAGGGGTGAGCGCGTCCATGGCAATGGGCGGAAGATTGCGCGTTGCCGGATCGCTGATCGCGCGAACCGCAGCGAACGGCAGGTCATGACGGCGGGCATAATGCGCGGCGATGTGGGATTCCATATCCACGGCGAGGGCGCCGGTTTGGCGATTCAGGCTGGTCTTTTCCGAAGCCTTGGCGAGAACGAGATCGTGGCCGGCGGTCGCCCCGCGATGCACCGCTCGCCTCTTGCCGAGTGCCGATATAACCGCATCATGCCAGCCCGGATGTGCGTCATGCCGATTGCCGGCCGCCTCGACGCTCGTCGAAACGATGAGGTCGCCCGATCGCAGGTGCTGAGCGAGGCCGCCGGCGAGGCCGAAACTCAGGATGCCGCGAATTGCACGTCGGCCAGTCTGGGCGGAAAAGAACGAATCCAGCCGCTCGCGCAGCAATTGCGGATCGCCGCCGCTGCACAGCGTGACGACGCCATGGCCAGCCGCGATCCGCGCCTCGCGTTGCAAGCCGGTGACGACAAGGAGGGAGGGCACTGCGGAATCCATCGGCGTCCGATCACATGCCAAAACCGACGCGACGGTCGTTGGCCGCTGTCAGATTGCGATAGCGGGCGAGCGCCCAGAGGGGAAAGAATTTCCGGTAGCCATGATAGCGCAGGTAAAAGACGCGCGGGAAGCCGGTCGCAGTGAAACGCTCTTCATCCCACAATCCCTCGCCATTCTGATGGTCGAGCAGGTAGCGGATGCCGCGCTGTACTTTGGGATGCTCGACCTTGCCGGCGGCCATCAGGGCGAGCAGCGCCCACGCCGTCTGTGACGCTGTGCTCGGCGCCGGTTCATACCCCTTGTAATCGAGCTTGTAGCTTGCGCCGTCCTCGCCCCATCCGCCATCGGGATTCTGGATGCGCAGAAGCCAGTCGGCCGCGCGACGGACCATATCGTCGTTTGCATCGAGGCCTGCCGCATTGAGCGCGCACAGGCAGCACCAGGTGCCGTAGATGTAATTGAGGCCCCAGCGGCCGTACCACGATCCGTCCTGCAACTGCGTTGTCCGCAGATATTCGATGCCAGCGGCAATCGCGCAGCGGCTTTCCTCGTCCGGCGGAAGCTGCGCGAGCATCGAGATGCAGCGCGCCGTCACGTCTTCGGTCGGCGGGTCAAGCAGCGCACCGTGGTCCGAGAACGGTATGTTGTTGAGAAAGCCGTAGTTATTGTCGGCATCGAACGCGGCCCAGCCGCCATTCTTGCTTTGCAGGCCGAGCACCCACTCGCGCGCGCGCGCGATAGCCTGGTCATAGGTCTGCGTGCTGCTATTCGCCTCGGCGCGATGCATGGCCATTGCAACAACCGCGGTGTCGTCGAGATCGGGATAATGGGCGTTGTTGTACTGGAACGCCCAGCCACCCGGTCGGACGTCGGGGCGCTGCTCGGCCCAATCGCCCTTAAGGTCGAGCACCTGCCGGGGGATGAGCCAGTCGAGCCCCGCCTTCGCGGCTGCTTTGCCCTGCTCGCTGCCAGTCTCAAGCAGTGTGTGTGCGGTCAGCGCTGTATCCCACACCGGCGACACGCAGGGCTGGCAATAGGCCTCGTCGTCCTTGACCACGAGCAGTTTTTCGATCGACCGCCGCGCGATAGCCCGGTCGGGATGATCTTCCGGATAGCCGAGCACGTCGTACATCATCACGCTGTTGGCCATCGCCGGGTAGATGGCGCCGAGCCCGTCCTCGCCGTTCAGGCGCTCCTTGACGAACGCAACGGCGGCGTCGATCGCGCGCTTGCGCGTCGCCTTGGGAAACAACGGTTCCGTGGCGCGCAGCAGAATGTCGACACCGCGGAAAAACAGGAACCAGGACCATTTCTGATGATCCGCTTTCTTCACGCCGCCGACCGATCTGGGGTCTTCGAGGAACAATTCGTCGATGGTGACGCCCTTCGGGTTGCGCGCCAGCGGCTTCAGCGCGCCGAGCACCAGCAGCGGCACGATCACCGTGCGCGCCCAGTACGACACCTTGGTCAGATGGAACGGAAACCAGCGCGGCAGCAGCATGATTTCGACCGGCATCACCGGCACCGCGCGCCAGCTCACGACGCCGTAGAGCGCGAGCAATGCGCGGGTGAACACATTGCTGCGCGATGCGCCGCCGCGGGCATGAATCGCCTCGCGGGCGCGGCGCATGTGATCGGCGTCCGGCGAATCGCCGATCATCTTGAGCGCGAAATACGCCTTCACGCTGGCGCTCATGTCGAAGTCGCCGTCGTGGAACAGCGGCCAGCCATCGTGCCTGCCCTGGATGCGGCGCAGATAGACCGCGATCTTTCGTTCGAGCTCGGTATCGACCGGTTCGCCGAGATAATGACGCAGCAGGACATATTCCGCGGGAATGGTGGCGTCGGCTTCCAGTTCGAAAACCCAGTGCCCATCCGGCTGCCGCGCGTTCAGCAAGGCGTCGCTCGCGCGAGACACGGAGCGTTCGAGGATATCGCGCGCGACCGGGAGAGTCGTTTCGGCGGGCGTATGCATCATCGATTGGACAGGAGTTCGGCAGCCCGGCGGCCGGACCGTATGGCGCCCTCGATGGTCGCGGGCAGGCCGGTATCGGTCCAGTCGCCGGCAAGGACGAGATTGTTCCAGCGCGTGCCTGCGCCGGGGCGGCGGGCGTTCTGTTCCGGGGTCGCGGCAAAGGTTGCGCGCCGTTCGCGCACCAATTGCCATTTCGGAAGCGGTGCATCCATTTTCAGCATGTCCACGATGTCACGCCAGACCATCTCGGCAATTTCCTGACGCGGCAGCGTCAGCAGGCGATCAGCATGGCTGATGGTCGCGGAGATACGGTGCTTGAAGGCGAAAATCCACTCCGCGGTACGGTTAAGCAGACCTGTCATGAACGGGCTGCCTGCCGGGGGTGCGATATCGTAATGAACGTTGATGATGGCCCGGAACTGGTCGGGCGCGGTGAGGCCCGGCGCCAGCGCGGCGGCCGCATGGGCGGGAACCGCAAGCACAACCGCCTCGTCGGAACCAATGGGGATCTCGCCATCCCTGAACCGGATCGCCGTCAGGTCCCGCTCGGTCAGGGTCAGCGCTTCGACTTCGTGCTCGAAACGGATCGTCGCTCCGCGCTGCCCGAGAAAGGCGAGGGCGGGGTCGACGAAGGCAATGCTGAGGCCGTGCTCGAACACCAGCGGCCGGCAGGCTTGTCCGCCGCGCAGCAGGGTCTCGCGCGCGACCTGACCGGCAAGCCGCGACGATGCGCTCGGGGTGTCGACATTGAGCGCCGCCACCATCAGCGGATCGAGCAGGCGGCGATAAAGCTCGCTGTCGCGGTCGAGCACTTCGCGCAGCGGCCGGTCGGCCCTGCCGACCAGAAGCGGCAGGAGCTTCAGGTAATCGATCAGGGAGGTGCGCGGAACGCGGCGTTTGGCATCGAAAATCCAGGTCGGCAGGCTGCCGTCGCCCAGCCGCAGGATCCAGGTCTCGCCGCGCGCTCCATCGACGAAGCGGAAATCGGCCGGCGCAAAATCCGGCGTGACGCCGATCGCCTTCAGGTAATCGACCGCGCCATGATTCCCCGACAGCAGAAGATGCGTGCCGTTGTCGATATGCATGCCGGTCGTGGCGTCGTCATAGGAGCGGCAGCGGCCGCCCGCCTGCCGCGTGGCCTCATGCAGGGTGACGGCAATGCCGGCCTCGGTCAGCCGCACAGCCGTGGAAAGGCCGGCCAGACCGGCGCCGATAACGTGAACGTGCTTGATCATCAGACAATGCCGTAGCGCAAGACCGCCAGGATCAGGTGGAGCCGGTCGAGCCGGATGCGCTCGCGCGGCGCAGCGAAGCCGCGCTGCTGCAGCTTGTCGAGCATCGGTGCGTAGGCTTCAGCCATGATGCGCGGCGCCTTGACGCTTGCCCGCGGCTGCCGGTCCATGATCGCGCGCGCCTGCCGGAAATGCTCGCGAGCGCGCTCGATCAGCGGCGCGCAGGCTTGTCCGAGATTGGGCTGCGCGAGGACGGAGCGCGGATCGTCGCCCTTGATGCCGGCATTTGAGAGAAATTCGCGCGGCAGATACAGGCGGGCGATATCTGCATCCTCGTCGAGGTCGCGCAGGATGTTGGTGAGCTGCAAGGCGCGGCCGAGATGATGCGACAGTTCGATCCCGTCGTCGTTCGCCAGTCCGAAGACGCGCACCGACAGACGGCCGACCGCACTCGCCACGCGGTCGCAATAGAGATCGAGCGTTGCAAGGTCGGGCGCGCGGATGTCGGAAACGACGTCCATTTCCATGCCGTCGATGACCGCAAGGAAATCCTCTCGCCGCAGGGCGAAATCCTTCACCGGGGCGAGAAAGGCACCCATCCGTTCGGAGGGCCGTCCGGCATAAAGCGCGGCGACGTCGTCGC
>JBIQKQ010000140.1:0-9038 GCA_044506365.1 Hyphomicrobiales bacterium | reverse complement strand
GCAAGCAGGTGGTGCTGGTGGCGCTCGACAATCCATTCACCGATCCCGTGCCGGACGGCATGCTGATGGGGAAGGCGGCGCCCGCGCCCGGCACCCCGCCCGCGTTGCCGTTTGCGATCCACCACCACAATCTGGTGGTCGCCGGCATCCACAACATCCAGAACGCCAATCTCGGCGAACTTGCAAAGGACCGGGTCTGGCTCTCCTGCACCATGATCCTGCCGCTGCGCTCGAAAGGCGGTTCGGGTTCGCCGGTTCGGCCGGTGGCGATCGGCGTGCCGGGACAATAGCGCGCATGCTGATCGGCCGCTTGCCCGCAAGCGCTGGCAGGTGAGAACATGGTGTGCGCGGCCGCCCAGCCACCGGGCGGCAGCTGCTCGCCCTCTATCGCTTCGCCGAACTATCGCTTCGCAACACTGACCTTTTTCGGCGGCTGTTGCTTTGCGGCCGTCACGCCGTCCTTCTTGGGTTTGGCGGCTGCGGTCCTCGTGTCCTTGCCCTTCTTGTTCTTCGCCTGCTTCTTTTTCTTCAGCGAAGCCTCATATTTTCTGCACTCGGCATGGTCCGCCTGTTCGAGGGCGCGGCGTTCGGCGCGAGTCGCTTCGCGGAAGAATTCGTGCCGACCCACCTGCACCACCGGCACGAATTCCTTGCGGAACCGGCATGCATTTTTCGACGGCGTCAGCTCCGCATTCATGTAATAGCGCAAGAGCCGGTCCTCGAGGCCGCTGCGGCCTTCGAGTTCATCGCGGGCAATTTCTTTCGAATAGCGCCACGCCTTGCCCTTGATCGCCGTGCGTTTGGCCAGCGGCAGGCAGGCAAACGAGAACTGGCAAACCTTGCCGCGCTTGTAGAACACGACATGGCAGATCCGCTCGCCGCCCCAGATCGCGCGCTTTGCCCGCGCGCGGGCGGCCACGACCTGCGCGATATGGCGCTGGCCTTGCTCGGTTTCGTCGGTTGAGCCGCCTTCGAAATAGACCGCGAGGGTGAGGCAATAGAGATCGGTCTCAAAGGCGACGTCGCGCTCGCGGTTGATCGGATCGCCGAGTGCGGCCCGGGTCTGTTCGACCGGCGCCTGATAAGCGTCGGCCGGTGCTGCAATGGCGAATGCCGCGATGGTTGCGCACGCAAGGTAGAGCGATGCGAAGCTGCCCCGCATGTGTCCCCCCAATGTCTTGCCGCAACAGACCGAAAATCAAATGCGACGCCACAAACGCAGGACCCCCGCCGCATGGACGACAATTCGCCTGCGGAAATGTGGCGGTCGAAGGGCAAATGGTTAACAGGCACCGTTGTTTTTCACAGCGCGTGACCGATTTGCAGCGGCTGCGGCGATGGCCAAAACACCAGGATATCAGGAGGAAATGCGTCGTCCGACGCTTGTCGAGGCGAGCCAGATTGCCGCACAGTCGTTAACCAGGTGCGGCCCACCAATGCGCCGGCACAAACCATCGGAACCCTCATGCCAACTGCCCCGATCCATTACGACGATGCTTCAGAGGACGTCCGCGCGGTGTTCGACGACATCAAGGCGTCGCGCAACGTGCCCGATGTCAACAATTTCTGGAAATATCTGGCGCGCGATCCGGCGCTGCTCAAGCGCACCTGGGAGAGCGTCAAGGAGGTGATGGCGCCGGGCGCGCTCGATCCTCTCACGAAGGAGATGATCTATCTCGCGGTCAGCGTCACCAATGGCTGCGCCTATTGCATCGCAAGCCATACCGCCGCGGCGCGCAAGGCCGGCATGACCGATGCGATGTTTGGCGAGGTGATGGCGGTTACCGGCATGGCGAACGAAACCAACCGGCTCGCGAACGGATATCGGGTGCCGATAGACAAGATGTTCGAATGAGGACGCGGCCTTCTACCACTCCTCGGGACAGGGCAGCAGCATCGACCACAGGTCGGGACCGTTCTTCACCACCTTCATCTGCGGGGTCAGGCCGCCATTGCGATCAATCCAGTCGAGCACCGGCTCGGAATAATAGGACAGGAGATCGCGCGTGCCGGCTTCGTGCGGCACCTTCTTTTTGATCGGCCAGTTCACCATGGTGTAGGCCTGATGGAAGCCGAGGCTTGCGCGCGGCGTTACGCATATCTTGTTATGCGGCACGATGCCGATCACCAGCGTGCAAGCCGAATTGCAGATGCCGTCGATGATGACGCGCTCGCCGCGCGCGGCGATCTGCCGATACTTTGCCTTGTATTTCTCGACTTCGCCGCCGTGATCGCGGGTGATCCGCAGATCCGCCAGTGCCGAAACGGTCGAAATGCACAAGGCCGCTACTGCAACAGCAACCCCCAGCCGCCGCATACCCACCCCGAAACAACATCCAGACGCGTGACTTACTGGAGCCCGGGAAGGGCCTCAGCTGGGCGAAATTTTGACGAAATCCGGTTTTCAATTCGTTAAGCATGCGTTGCGGTAGCATGTGCGGGCGAGAGGCGGGACAGGTGGGGCTTGGTCTTGACCGACGAATGCGCCGGATGCTGCTCGCGCTCGTGTTTCTCCTTTTGGCCATGCGCGGTGGCCTCGCTGCGGATTGCTCGGGCGAGGGCGTTGCGGCGGCCCGTGCCGCCTTCAAGATCCGCTACCACGCGGCAGATTACAGCGCCGCGCGCGACATCCTGAGTGGCTTATGGAGTGAGTGCTTCATTGCGAAGCCTGATGGCGTGGCCGCGGCCGAGATCGCGAGCGATCTCGCCATCGCCGCGCATCGTGCCGGCGACAGCGACGAATGCCTGCAGACGCTCGCCGATTTCATGCCCGGCTTTCGCGACGCCGAGCGGCGTCTGGCTGCGCTTCCGGAGCGGCTGCGCAAGGCAATCGCGTTTAATATTCGCCTGTGCGCCAAGCAATGTCCCGGCTCGGGTCCCGGTTGCCTGACGCTGCGGGTCGCGCAGGCGCATGCAAAGCTCGCGCGCGGCGAATTTACGAGCGCCGCGCTCTGCAAATTCGATGCGGGCGAGGGCGCAGTCGCGCTCTCTCGTGATCTGTGTCTGTGGTTCGAGCCGCCGGAACGGGAAGTCGATCGCGCCGAACGCGAGACCGCCAATCCCGCCGAGATGTGCCCCCCACTGTCGCTGGTCGGACGCGACGGCCGCAAGCGACGGGTCGCGTTGCCTGCGGTCAGCTGGCTCCGCAACGTCGAGACCTGCTGCGCCGAAGTTTCGATCGAAACCGCAGCCGACGGGCGTGTCCGCATCGCACCAGCCGAGAACCCGCCGGAAGGGTGCCTCTCCGGCAAGCGCAGCTTCGTGGCCGAAGACGTGTTCCGTCTCGGACGTGGCACGCTTCACCCGGTTAGCCGCGCGCTGATCGGGGTCCGCTGATGCGGGATGTTGCGCCGCTTATATCCCGCTCGGGATCTGGCGGATCGCGAGATGGCTGTTCACGCCGCGCACGCCCGGCGTTTCCTCGACCAGCACGCGCACCGCGTTCTGCTCGCTCGGGGTCAGCACCAGGCCCCAGAGGTCAACCACACCGTCGGTGACGATCGGATTCAGCAGCGATGGATGCGACCAGGGCTGCGCGGACAGCCGGTCGATGATGGCGTCGCGTAGCTCGGCATCGGAAGGCTGCGTGCCGCCGCTCGGCCGCGGCTTCGCACTCGCCAGCGCCTGCAGGAGATTGGCCCGGCTGACCACGCCGACCACCCGGTCGCCCTCGACCACGGGCACGCGCTTGATGCGGTTGCTTTCCAGCAGGCGCGCAATCTCGCGCAGCGGCGTGTCGGGTTTTGCGACCACCACCTCCTTGGTCATGACATCCGACACCTTGATGCCATGCGCCTTCACGAAATCGGAGGCGAGTTGATCGGAGCCTGAAAGAAAGTTGAGCCACCACGACGACTCGCGCTCGGTACCGGTTTCCGTGCGGCGCAGCAGGTCGCCTTCCGAGATGATGCCAATCAGCTTGCCGGCCTTGTCAACCACCGGCAGCGCGCTGATGCCGCGCTCCAGCATCAGCTTTGCGGCCGCCTGAACGGTCGCATCCGGCTCGATCGTAATGACGCGGACGGTCATGACATCGCTGGCATTCATGGGTGATTCTCCGATTGCTGCATGAGCCTGTCTGCCGGCGAGGGCCGGCGCATTGACCCCAATCAAACCTTTGGGGTCGCGGCTATCCGTGCGAGCCGCACCTCAATAGACGACCACACTGCGGATGCTCTCGCCCTTGTGCATCAGGTCGAAGCCCTTGTTGATGTCGGACAGCGGCAGGATGTGGGTGATCATCGGGTCGATCTCGATCTTCTTCTCCATGTACCAGTCGACGATTTTCGGCACGTCGGTCCGGCCCCTGGCGCCGCCGAAAGCGGTGCCCTTCCAGACGCGGCCGGTGACGAGCTGGAACGGGCGGGTCGAGATCTCCGCGCCCGCCGGTGCGACTCCGATGATGACCGAGACGCCCCAGCCGCGGTGACAGGATTCCAGCGCCTGGCGCATCACCGTGACGTTGCCGGTGCAGTCGAACGTGTAGTCGGCGCCGCCGATCTGGTCCGCCGCGGTCTTGGTCATGTCGACGAGATGGGCGACCAGGTCCTTGCCGACCTCGTTCGGATTGACGAAATGCGTCATGCCGAAGCGTTCGCCCCAGGCCTTGCGGTCATTGTTGATGTCGACTCCGATGATCATGTCGGCGCCGGCGATCCTCAGGCCTTGAATCACGTTCAGGCCGATACCGCCCAGGCCGAACACGATCGCCTTGGCGCCGATCTCGACCTTGGCGGTGTTGAATACCGCGCCGATACCGGTGGTGACACCGCAGCCGATGTAGCAGATCTTGTCGAAGGGGGCGTCCTCGCGCACCTTCGCCACCGCGATTTCCGGCAGCACCGTGTAATTCGCGAAGGTGGAGCAGCCCATATAGTGATGCAGCGGCTTGCCGCCGAGCGAAAAGCGCGAGGTGCCGTCCGGCATCAGACCCTTGCCCTGCGTGGCGCGGATCGCGGTGCAAAGATTGGTCTTCCGTGACAGGCATGACGGGCATTGCCGGCATTCGGGCGTGTAGAGCGGAATAACGTGGTCGCCCTTTTTCACGCTGGTGACGCCGGGGCCGACATCGACCACGACGCCGGCGCCTTCATGTCCGAGGATCGAGGGGAACAGTCCTTCCGGGTCGGCCCCGGACAGCGTGAACTCGTCGGTGTGACAGATGCCGGTCGCCTTGATCTCGACCAGCACTTCGCCGGCCTTTGGACCATCGAGCTGCACCGTCATGATTTCCAGAGGCTTGCCCGCTTCGATCGCTACAGCCGCACGCACATCCATCGTCCCGGTCTCCCAAGATCCGCCGCGGCCGGTCCGCAGCTTCCAATTGTCACCAGTCATGCACCGGATGCAACGTCCGGTGCAATGACATTGCTGCGAGCCTCGGATAGAGGCGCCGCCAGCAAGGTGACGCGGCATTTGCATGCGGCTGCGCGCCATCGGAAAGAGCCGCACCAGGAATAACGCGTGAAACCGTCATTTGCCGACTTCGCCATTCGCGAGGGCGGCGCTGAGCTTCGTTTTCCTGTGGTCACGGATTCATCTCGGCGAAATTATGCGGAGCCGCTGAGCTTCCTGTTCGCGCGCATGGGACTCGTGGTGCTGGTGCTGGCAGCCATCGTAGTCGTCATGCGGCGGCCCCGCGCGCAGCCGTGCCTTAGGCCTGCGCCGGAACGAAGCGTTCCAGCCAGCCATGCGCGAAGACGAGATCCTGCTGTGTCAGCGCATGTGTCGCCGGCAGCAACTCGAGCGTGACGTCCGCTCCGGCCTCGCCAAGCAGGGCCGCGATATAGGGCGGCCGGTCCGGTGGTACCAGCGGATCGTCCCGGCCGGACAGCAGCAGCACTGGAAAATCGCGCAAATCGGGCAGGGGCCGTGGATCGAACGGCATCGAGGGCCGCAGCAGCAATGCCCCCGCGAGCAGCGACGGTTCGTGCCGCATCAAGCCCCAACCGATATTCGCACCGTTCGAGAACCCGAGAACGATCGGAGGTGCAAGCTGGTAGCGTGTTCGCGCGCGCGCGACAAAGTCGGCGAGATCCAGGGTTCGGGCCTGGAAATCGGCGATGTCCCAGCTGCCGTCCTCGTCGCGCCGGAAGAACCGGATCATGCCGTCTTCCAGCACCTTGCCGCGTGGGGACAGGAGAGCCGAACCGGGCGACAGCATCTCGCCGAGCGGGATGAGGTCGTTCTCGTCGGCGCCGGTGCCATGCAACAGCAGAAGCGGCGGGCGCGTTGCGTCCGCCGCCGGAATGTAGCGATGAATGAAGCCGAGTTCGGTTACCGGTGCCACCAGCTCATCTTACACCCAGCGAGCGCAAAAACAGCCGGCATTCCAGGCGCCGTCGCAAGCGCCCGGAATAACCTGCGACTTACTTCGGCTGCGGCACGATCCGGATATAGGGCTTCGGCGCCTTCCAGCCCTGCGGATAGATTTTCTTGGCCTCGTCGTCGGACACCGAGCCGGAAATGATCACATCCTCGCCCTGCTTCCACTGGGCGGGGGTGGCGACCTTGTGCTTGGCCGTGAGTTGCAGTGAATCGATCACCCGCAACACTTCGTCGAAGTTGCGGCCGGTGGTCATCGGATAGACCAGGACCAGCTTGATCTTCTTGTCCGGTCCGATGACGAAGACGTTGCGGACGGTCTGGTTGTCGGCGGCCGTGCGCTTGGTGGGATCGCCCGAGGCGGAGGCCGGCAGCATGCCGTAGAGCTTGGATACGTTGAAATCGGAGTCGGCGATCATCGGATAATTCGGCTCAAACCCCTGCGTTTCTCCGATGTCCTTGGCCCAGGCAGCATGGCGATCGACCGGGTCGACCGAGAGCCCGATGATCTTTACACCGCGCTTGTCAAATTCCGGCTTGATGCGCGCCATATAACCGAGTTCGGTGGTGCAGACCGGGGTAAAGTCCTTCGGATGCGAGAATAGCACGCCCCAGGAATCGCCAAGCCACTCGTGGAAGCGGATCTTGCCGTGCGTAGTTTCGGCTTCGAAGTCGGGAGCGGTATCATTGATCGCGAGAGCCATGTTCATCCTCCATGGGTCGCGCCTCCAGTGCGGGACGCGGCATTGGCTGTGCGAGAAGAGTGCTGGCGCCGAACGGCGCCGCATCGGTACGCTCTTTATATAGCGGCGAGCGGGAACAAAAATAAGAGAGCGGATGTTCCGGTTTTTCGCCGTCCGGAGAGCATTTTTCCGATATCGGTTTGTTTTCGGCAAAATCCTTCCGGCCGCTCCGGAACGATCAGCGCAACGATAAGTGACACATGGACATCGCCGACCTGCTCTCGCATTTCGCAGTTGCGCTGGGGATCGGTCTTCTGATCGGGATCGAGCGCGGTTGGCGCACGCGCGAGGAAACGCCCGGGAGCCGCACCGCGGGGGTGCGCACCTTCACCATCATCGGGCTTCTTGGCGGGACCACGGGTGTGATTGCGGAGGCCGCCGGCACGCCGCTGACGCTCACCGGCGGGATTGTGATCGGGCTCGTCTTCGCCGCCTTTGCCGCGACCTTCGCGATGATGTGCCGCGACGAGAATCTCGCCGAGAAGAGCCATTCCGCGACCACGGCGATCGCTGGCATGCTGACCTTTGCGCTTGCGGTATATGCGATGGTGGGCGACATGCGCGCGGCCGGTGCGGCGGCGGTCGCGACCGTTTGCGTCTTGGCGCTGCGCACCCCGCTGCATGAGTGGCTGAGCAGGATCGAAGAGCGTGAAATCCGCAGCGCGCTGATCCTGCTTGCCATGACGTTCATTGCGCTGCCGGTCATTCCGGACGATCCAGTCGGCCCGTTCGGCGGGATCAATTTGCGTGAAATCTGGCTGATTGCGATCGTTCTCGCCGGAGTTTCGTTCGTGGGCTATGTGGCCGTCAGGGTCCTCGGCTCACAGCACGGCGTGCTGGTCGCGGCCTTAGCCGGGGGACTTGCCTCCTCGACGGCGGTTACGGCGACGAGCGCGAAACGTGCGGCGGCAGGCGAGGGGACGCCGCGCCTGCTCGCCGCCGGCGTTGCGCTTGCGACCGCGGTCTCGTTTGCGCGCGTGATCGCGATCGTCGCGGTGCTGAAGCCGGAGCTGCTTTCGCTGGTTGCACCTCCGCTCGCCGCGGCGATTGTTGTTGCGGTGGGGTGGGGCCTGATCGCGGCCTATTGGCGCAAGACCGATAAGGATGGCGAGCAGGCGGCGGAATTCAAAAACCCGTTCGATTTCTGGTCGGTTCTCGGCTTTGCCATTCTGCTTGCGACCATCGTCCTGGTCGGCCGGGCGCTCGGCGAAAATCTCGGTGCCGCGGGTGCCGTGATTGGGGCATTGGCCATGGGGCTCGCCGATGTGGACGCTGTGACCGTGTCCATGGCCCGTCTGACACCTGAACCTCTGTCCATGCAGGTCGGGGCACTGGCGATCCTTGCGGCGGTGATCAGCAACAATGTGAGCAAGGTCGTGATCGGGGCCGCGGTTGGACGCGGCGCCTTTGCCGTCGAAATCGCGATTATGGCCGCGCTGTGCTTCGCTGCGGGGGCCCTCGCTTACTGGCTGGCGGCGCTGGCGTTCCCGGTCTGAATCCGAATTGACATTTTTGTTGCAGCGCCGAAAGTTGTCGGCAGAGGGGGCTTGCCGCCGTATGTTCAAGCGTATTCTGATCGCCAACCGCGGCGAGATCGCCTGCCGCATCATCAAGACCGCGCGCCGCATGGGCATCGCCACGGTCGCGGTCTATTCCGACGCCGACCGCGACGCGCTCCATGTTGAGATGGCGGATGAAGCGGTTCACATCGGGCCGCCGCCGGCGGCGGAAAGCTATCTGCAGATCGACAAGATCGTCGCCGCCTGCAAGGCGACCGGGGCCGAGGCCGTGCATCCGGGTTACGGCTTCCTGTCCGAGCGCGAGGCCTTCCCCAAGGCGCTGGAGGCGGCCGGGATCGTCTTTATCGGACCGAATGCCAGCGCCATCGCGGCCATGGGCGACAAGATCGAGTCAAAGAGGGCGGCAGCGGCCGCCAAGGTCTCGACCGTCCCGGGCTATCTCGGCGAGATT
>JBIQKQ010000139.1:0-9159 GCA_044506365.1 Hyphomicrobiales bacterium | reverse complement strand
GGTCCTGGTGCACGCCGCCGACGCGGAAATAGGCCGCGTGCATGCGCGAGCCGGACGCGCGCTCGTAGAACACCATCAGCTGCTCGCGCGGCTCGAACCCCCAGAGCGGCGGAGTCAGCGCACCGACGTCCATGGCCTGGGTGGTGACATTGAGCAGGTGCGAGAGGATGCGGCCGATCTCGCAATAAAGCACGCGGATCAGCTGCGCCCTGCGCGGCACTTCGAGCCCGAGCAGCTTTTCCGCCGCAAGGCAGAAGGCGTGCTCCTGATTCATCGGGGCGACATAGTCGAGCCGGTCGAAATACGGGATCGCCTGCAGATAGGTCTTGTGTTCGATCAGCTTTTCGGTGCCGCGATGCAGGAGGCCGATATGCGGATCGACGCGCTCAACGATCTCGCCGTCGAGTTCGAGCACGAGACGCAAAACGCCGTGCGCAGCCGGATGCTGCGGACCGAAATTGATCGTGAAGTTGCGTTCGCCGGATCTCTCGGCCATCGTCTTTATCCCTTGGCCTCGTCGCCGCCCGGCGCAAACTGGGCGAACACTTGCGCACCCGTCATGTCATGCGTCTTGTTGGCGAAGTCGTAATAGGCCGGCTTCTCGTCGATGAAAATCTGCGAGGTAAAGGCGATATCCGTCACGTCGTCGAAGGCCTCGGCAGAGACGAAATACGAGTCCTTTTCGATCAGCCGGTAGTAGAGCGGCGTCCCGCACCCCTTGCAGAAGCCGCGCTCGGCCCATTCGGATGAGCGATAGACGCCGACCTTTGACGGGTCCTCGATCTTCAGCGACGTCCCGCAATCGCGCACCATGAACGGGCCCGCGGACCAGCGGCGGCACATGCTGCAATGACAGGCGCCCACCTCGTTATCGGCTGGCGCGGCCGTGAAGCGCACCGCGCCGCACAGGCAGGCGCCGGACTGGACCCTTCTGTCTGTCGCTTCGGTCATGGTCGTCCTCAGGCGGCCTTCGCTGAGCCGAGCTTGTCGGCCACGCGCGCGTTGAACTTGTCGGTATTGACCACGGCCCGTTCGTGCCGGCCCTCGCCGATCAGGTCCACGCCGTCATGGCCGCGCACGAAGAAACTGACCTTCCTGCCATCCACCGCGGTACATTCGCATTCGACCGTCACCGTCAGGCCGGGCGGCGTGGCGGCGAGATGGCTGAAATCGACATGCACGCCGAGCGAACCTTCGCCCGGGTCCAGATGCATGTTGAGCAGCTCGGTGCAGCACCATTCGAACAGCCCGACCATGTAGCCGGTCGCGAACACCCGCGGCATGGCGCGGAATATCGGCGACTGCGGATAGAATTCCGGCACCGTCTGCTGATCGGTGATGGTGAAGGTCAGGGTATGCTTGAGCCCGGGCCTGAGGGTGTCTTTCATCAAGTCCCCTTCCCGCCGCCCGGTCCGGCCTTCTCGTCGCCCGGCAGACGATAGTCGGTGCCTTCCCAGGGCGAGAGAAAATCGAAATTACGGAATTCCTGATTGAGCCGCACCGGCTCGTTGACCACCCGTTTCTGCGCATCGTCCCAGCGCACCTCGACAAAGCCTGTCAAAGGAAAGTCCTTGCGCAGCGGATGGCCTTCGAAGCCATAATCGGTGAGTAGCCGGCGCATGTCGGGATGGCCGGTGAACAGAACGCCGTACAGGTCGTAGGTCTCGCGTTCGAACCAGTCCGCACCGGGAAATTCGCCGATGATCGATGGCACCGGCGTGGTCTCGTCGGTCTCGATCTTCACCCGCACGCGCGCATTCTGCTTCGGTGAAAGAAAGTGATAGACGACCTCGAAACGCTGCTCGCGCTGCGGATAATCCACCGCCGTCACATCGATGAAATTCCAGAACTGGCAGTTCGGGTCGTCCCGCAGGAAACGCACCACCTTGACGATATCGGCCGCGTTGGCGCGCACATTGAGTTCGCCGAACGCGATCTCATAGCCCGACACCGCGCCAGGAAGCCCCGCGCTGATCGCCTCGCCGATCGCCTGCAGCTTCTCGCTCATGCTCATCGCTCAATGGTTCCGACCCGGCGGATCTTCTTCTGCAGCAGCAGGACGCCATACAGCAGCGCCTCCGCCGTCGGCGGGCAGCCGGGCACATAAATATCCACTGGCACGATGCGGTCACAGCCGCGCACCACCGAATAGGAATAGTGATAATAGCCGCCGCCATTGGCGCAGCTTCCCATCGAGATGACGTAGCGCGGCTCCGGCATCTGGTCGTAGACCTTGCGGAGCGCGGGGGCCATCTTGTTGGTCAGGGTGCCGGCGACGATCATGACGTCGGATTGGCGCGGCGAGGCGCGCGGGGCAAAGCCGAAGCGCTCCGCGTCATAACGAGGCATCGACATCTGCATCATCTCGACCGCGCAGCAGGCGAGCCCGAAGGTCATCCACATCAGCGAGCCGGTGCGCGCCCAGGTGATGAGGTCGTCGGCGGTCGTAACGAGGAAGCCCTTGTCGGCAAGCTCGTCGTTCAGGCCGGTGAAAAACGGATCGTTCGCGCCCACCGGCTTGCCGGTACGCGGATCGAGAATGCCTTTCGCGGCAGGCGCGGTGACGGCCGTCATGGTTCTAATCCCATTCCAGCGCCCCCTTTTTCCACTCGTAGATAAAGCCGATGGTCAGGACCGCAAGGAATACCATCATCGACCAGAAGCCGAAGGTGCCGAGTTCCCCGAACGCCACTGCCCAGGGGAACAGAAAGGCGACTTCGAGGTCGAAAATGATGAACAGGATCGCGACGAGATAGAATCGCACATCGAATTTCATGCGGGCGTCGTCGAACGCGTCGAAGCCGCATTCGTAGGCCGACAGCTTTTCCGGATCGGGCTGGCGATAGGCGACAAGGAACGGCGCGACCAGAAGCGCAAGGCCGATGCCGAGCGCGACCGCGATGAATACCACGAGAGGAAGATAATCCTGAAGAAGATCGCTCATATCTCTCCCACACAGGACGGGGTGAGCGGTCAGGCCCACCAAACCCTGTCCACCGGCATCCGGCAGCGGACCGCCGGATCGCGCCCATACCCCAGCTAGGATTCGTTCCAAGAAGGATTTCGCGGGGAGCCTTAGCGCAGGGCTTTTGCGCCCGCAAGCGCCGGAAAACTCTCAAATAAACAATCTCCACCGTCCATTCGGTGCTAGAAATTCGCCGCAGCGGTCCGACGTGCCGCGGCTCGGGATTTGATCCGCGCGTCTGCAGGATGGGCGCGCTCGCCCGACCTAACAGCCCATGCGGCTGGGCGCGAAAGGCGGATCGGGCCGGCAGTGACGGCCAGCAAAAGGTGTGACGACAGAATGAACACGCCAGAGGCGATCGCCCCGCTCGCCGTTACGGGCGCGGAGCATTGGACCAGCAAGCCGGACGGGGCGCGGCTGTTTCTCTGGAACAAATGCGCCGCCGATCCGAAGGCGACGAAAGGCACGATCCTGTTCGTGCACGGCTCGTCGATGGCCTCCCAGCCGACCTTCGACCTGCAGGTCCCGGGCCGGCCCGATTCGTCTGCCATGGATTATTTCGCGCGCCGTGGCTACGACACCTGGTGCGTCGACATGGAGGGCTACGGCCGCTCCGAGAAGAGCCGCGACAACAACGCGCCGATCGCAATGGGCGCCGAGGACTGCAAGGCGGCGTCCGACTATATAGCACAGCAGCGCGGTCCGCGGCCTCTCCTGATCTACGGCATCTCCTCGGGCGCATTGCGCGCGGCGCTGTTCGCGCAGCGCCATCCGGATCGCGTCAGCCGCCTTGCGCTCGACGCCATGGTCTGGACCGGCGCGGATTCTCCAACCCTCGCCGAACGCAGAAAAAAGCTCGACGCGTTCCGCAGCATGAATCGTCGCGCGATCGACAAGTCTTTCGTCTATTCCATCTTCCACCGCGACCATCCCGGAACCGCCGAGGACCGCGTCATCGAAGCCTTCGCCGACGCCATCCTTGCGCTCGACGATTCGGTTCCGACCGGAACGTATGTTGACATGTGCGCGCACCTGCCGGTCGTGGATCCCGAAAAGATCGTGGCGCCGACGATCGTCATGCGCGGCCAGTGGGACGGGATCGCGAGTTTCGACGACCTGATCGCGTTTTTCCGGAAGCTCCCCAATCCGGACAAGCAATTTGCCGTCATGCCGGGAATTTCACATGCGAGTTTCCAGCAAAAGAACTACATGCTGGTGTACCACATTCTGCACGGCTTCTTCTCGCAGCCGGAACCGGTCTATCGCGGGTGAGCCCGGCCATTCGCCACCGATGAAACCGGCGGCACACGCATTTCGGTCACAGGCGATTCGTATGTGAATCCAGTCCGGTACGGAGCGACGCGAATTGCCTCGGCAGGGAGCTTGCGACAAGATTGCGGGATGCGTGTGACAGCATTGAAAGCGATTCGATTCGCGCTTGCGATTGCGCTCGCCGCAGCATTCGCATGGCCCTCGCCCGTCAGCGCCGGACCGGTCGCCGCGCAGAATGGCGAGGCCGCGCCCGATAATTCCGGACTGTCCGCGCAATCCAGGAAAAAGGCAAACAGAAAGAAGGGCAAGGCAGCACAGACCGGCAAGGCGGCACAGACGGGTGAGGAGACGCCCGGCGGTCCCTTGCCGCGCACGGCATTTTCCGCAGCCGACCAGGAGGTCGCGGCGATCGCCAACATGCCGGATGCGCGCTTCTGGGCTGATTCGGAAAGCGAGTATCTGCGTGCCCTGCCCCCGAAGCCCGGCCCCTGGCTCATCCTGTCCACCGGCGGCGAGGACGGCGCGTTCGGGGCGGGCCTGCTCGGCGGATGGTCGAAAGCCGGTACCCGTCCGGAATTCTCTCTGGTCACCGGCGTGAGCACGGGCGCGCTGATTGCGCCCTTCGCCTTTCTGGGCCCGGGCTATGACGAGCAGCTGCGTGACTCCTACACCACCATCAGCGCCATCGATATTTTCGAAGTCGGCGGCAAGGGTGAAAGCTTTCTCGACACCTGGCCGCTGCATCGGCTGATCGAAAAGCGCGTGACGCGCGAACTTCTCAAAGCCATCGCCGAACAGCATGCGCGCGGGCGGCGCCTGTTCATTCTCACGACCAATCTCGATGCCGGACGACCGGTTGCCTGGGACATCGGGGCGATCGCAACGCGCGGCGATGAGGCCGCGCTCGACCTCGTGCGCAAGATCATGGTGGCGGCGATCAGCATTCCGGGCGCGTTCCCGCCCACCTTCATCGAAGTCGAGGGCAACGGCCGCACGTTCGAGGAAATGCATGTCGACGGCGGACTTGCGGGGCAATTCTACATCGCGCCCGATTCGATGCTGGTCAGCACCAGCACGTCGAGACTGCCGGCAACCGACTTCTACATCATCGTCAACATGAAGCTGAATCCGGATTTCCAAGTGACGGAGCGCACCACGCTCAGCATTCTGGGCCGCACAGTCAGCACAGCGATCAGGTTCGTGACCCGCAACGCCATCGACCGGGCCTATGCGACCGCCTTGCGCAGTGGCATCGGCTTCCATCTCGCCTATGTGAAGCCGAACTTCCATGCCTCGGCGCGCGGTCCGTTCGATCCGGACTATATGAAGGCGCTCTATGATGTCGGAGTTGCAAGAGGCGCCGGGCCCGATCCTTTCCAGCGGGTGCCGGCGGACTATTCCAATGAGCCGAAAAAGGTGGCGCGATAGAAAAGCCACCAAGGGGAAACACATGATGATTGCACGATTGGCACTTGCGGGATTTCTGGCGGTCGCCGCCGTGCCGGCCGCTTCGGCCGCGGCCAAAGCCAGCGTCTATGACGGCCTGTGGAGCGTTCTCATCATCACCGAAAAGGGCACCTGCGATCGCGGGTATCGTTATGCAGTGCGGATCAAAAACGGGCGTGTCGGCCATGCCGACCCGGCCAGTTCGAGCTTCCGGATTTCCGGCAGCGTCGGCGGCAGCGGCGCAGCGCGGGTCAGCGTGGCCCGCGGCGACCAGCGCGCCAGCGGCACCGGGCGGCTGTCGCGCAATTCCGGCGCCGGGCGGTGGAAATCCGCCCAGTGCTCCGGAGTCTGGCAGGCGGAACGTCGCGGCAGCTAGTATCGCACCGCGGCCGGCCTATTTGTAACCGGGCGTGCCCGCGCGTTCCCGTGCGGCACAACATCGCCGGCGCGAAGGATGGCCAACGTCTTTTCCAATATCCTCGAACAGGCACGCCTGACATCGAACGCGCTGATCGAATTCGGCCACGGCCTGTTCGAGCCGACCGTGCGCCTCGGTGTGACAGGGCTGTCGCGCGCCGGCAAGACCGTGTTCATCACCGCGCTTGTGCACGGCCTGCTGCGCGGGGGCCGCTTTCCGGTCTTCGAGGCGATGGCCTCCGGACGGATCGCGCGCGCCCGGCTGTCGCCGCAACCAGACGACACGGTTCCCCGCTTCGCCTATGAGGCGCATCTGGATCAGCTGCTGAACGAGCGGCAGTGGCCGGAATCGACCAAGCAGATCAGCGAGTTGCGGCTCGTCATCGAGTATCAGTCGCAGAAGGGGGCGATGCGCGAACTCACCCTCGACATCGTCGACTATCCCGGCGAATGGCTGCTCGATCTGCCGCTCCTGCGCCAGAGCTATGAGGACTGGTCGGCCGAAACGATCCGCCTGTCGCGCCAGGGCGACCGCGCGCATCTCGCCGGCGCCTGGCATTTCGAAATCGCGGCGCTTGATCCGAAGGCACCTGCGGACGAGGGGCTGGCGCAGACTGTCGCGCGGCATTTCACTGATTATCTGCGCGCCTGCCGGGACGAGCGCTTCGCGCTCAGCCTGTTGCCGCCCGGCCGCTTCCTGATGCCGGGCGAGCTTGCGGATTCGCCGGCACTGACTTTTGCGCCGCTCGACCGCCTCGAGGGTTCAGCGCCATCCGGCTCGCTATGGGCGATGATGCGGCGCCGCTACGAGTCATACAAGGATGCCGTGGTTCGTCCATTCTATCGCGATCACATCGCCCGTCTCGACCGCCAGATCGTACTGGTCGACACCCTGACGGCGCTCAATGCCGGACCCGACGCGATCCGCGATCTGGAACGCGCGCTCGCGGCGATCCTCGACAGCTTCAATGTCGGGCGCAATTCCATCATCTCGGCGCTGTTTGCGCCGCGCATCGACCGCATCCTGTTCGCCGCGACCAAGGCGGACCTCCTGCACCACACCTCGCACGACCGGCTGGAGCGCATCCTTGAGCGGCTGGTCGCCGACGCAACCAAGCGCGCCGATTATTCCGGCGCCCGCATCGATGCCATCGCGATGGCGTCGGTTCGCGCGACCAGCGAAGCGCATGTGGACGGTCCGCAGGGCACGCTGCATGCCATCATGGGCACGCCACTTGCGGGCGAGCATGCCGGCGGACGCAGCTTCGACGGCGAGTCGCAGATCGTGATCTATCCCGGTGACCTGCCGGACAATCCCGATGCGATATTCGACCCGGAGACCCGGTTTCGCGGCCTTTCCTCGGCCTCGCCCGAGGAGTCCGATTACCGCTTCCTGCGCTTTCGCCCGCCGGAACTGGAACGCACCGATGCCGGTGTGCCCGCCCTGCCGCATATTCGTCTCGATCGCGCGCTCGAATTCCTGATCGGAGATCGCCTGCGATGACAGCGCGTCCGCGCAAGCCCGCGATTTTCTCGCCGGACGATCCGAACGTGGTCGTGACTGCGGCCAGGGAAGAGCCGCTGACCGATCTGTTGAGAGAGGCCGACGCGGATGCCGCGGAGCTTCCCGCCGTCACGTCGGCAACCAGGCCGCGCCGCTGGTTTCCGTGGCGCAAGATCCTGTTCGGCGCCGCAGGCGGCCTCATCTCGCTGGCGATCGGACTTGCGGTCACCAAGCTGATCGAGGATCTGTTCGCGCGCTACGAGGCGCTCGGATGGCTTGCGCTCGCGCTCGCCGGCCTCGGAGCGCTGGCGCTTATTGTCATCATCGCGCGCGAGATCGCGGCGCTGTCACGGCTGGCGAAGATCGACAGCCTGCGCGAGCGCGCGGCGCGAACACTTGTCAGCGACAACCGCGCCGAAGGCCAGGGCGTCATCCGCGATTTGCTCGCCATCGAAAGCCAGGTTCCGCATCTTGCCCGCAGCCGTGCGAAACTCGAGGCGCATTTCTCGGAAATCATTGACGGCGCCGACCTCATCCGCCTTGCGGAGCGCGAATTGATGGCTCCGCTCGACCGCGAAGCGCGCCAGCTGGTCAGCAATGCGGCCAAACGCGTATCGATCGTGACGGCGGTGTCGCCGCGCGCCGCGATTGATATCTTTTTCGTCCTGGTCACCGCGCTCGGCCTCGCCCGCAAGCTCGCGCTGCTCTATGGCGGTCGGCCCGGAACATTTGGATTGATCCGGCTGATGCGGCACGTGATCGCCCACCTCACCATTACCGGCGGCATGGCCGCCGGTGACAGCCTGATCCAGCAGGTGATCGGTCACGGCCTCGCCGCGAGGCTCTCGGCGCGGCTCGGCGAAGGCGTGCTCAATGGCCTGCTCACCGCACGGCTCGGCATCGCCGCGATCGAGGTGACGCGGCCCCTGCCCTTTGCGGCATTGCCGCGCCCGACGTTGACTGAGGTCGCGGGCGGCGTGGTGAAGAGCGCGGAAAAAGCGGAAGGGAAATAGACTGGCTTACGCCTCGCCGGCAGCCAGCGCCGATGAGCCCACCGCGTCCGGCCATCTGCCCGGCGCAAGAAACGCGCTGGGAAACCTGACCGGCGGCAGCGATCACCAGGCGCGATGTACCTGTTTACTGCGCCTGTAGGGTGGTCTTTGCCGCGTTGGCCGGTCGGCAGACACGCAGGTTCGATCGCAGCACTGTTACGATTTCCGCGCAGTCGGCCGCGCTGAAATCTCGCTTTGCGTATACGACCCCGCCGTCAACCAGCCGCTGCAGGGCGCCGACCCAGTAAGTGTCCGGTATATAAAGGGGACCGGCCCGGGCCAGGTCGGCGACTTGAGCGCGCGAGGCACGCGTGCTGTACGCCGCATAGCCCGTTGCGATGACCGCCATAAAGGCGGCGTTCGCCATGAGCACGACAAGTAATGCGACCCGAACCACGCGGCCAAGCGACGCGAGCGCAGCATTCTGCAGAAACAGCGCCACTGTCAAAGGTACGAGCCAGAGCTGCGGCACATACCGCGCCCACCATGCCTCCGGATTGATC
>JBIQKQ010000138.1:0-9171 GCA_044506365.1 Hyphomicrobiales bacterium | reverse complement strand
AAGCGGGGACCCCAGACTCTTGTCCGCTTCCGCGGGAATGAACGCAGATCGGGGGCTTACGCCGGTGTTCAACCGATAATAACTTCATATCCCCGCCGTTCGAACCGCATCCCGCACGAGGCACTCATGGGCTGGTCTCTTACCATCGGATCGATTGCAGGCACCGCAGTCCGCATCCACATCACCTTCCTTTTGTTCCTGGTCTGGATTTTCGGCGCCGCTTATGCCGCCGGCGGCGCCGCCGCCGCCTGGACCAGCGTCGTCTTCATCGTGCTCGTGTTCCTTTGCGTCCTCCTCCACGAGTTCGGCCACATCTTCACCGCCCGCGCCTTCGGCGTGATCACGCCCGACGTCGTGCTGCTGCCGATTGGCGGGGTGGCGCGGCTCGAGCGCATTCCGGAAAAGCCGATCGAGGAATTCCTGATCGCGATCGCAGGCCCGCTGGTGAACATCGTGATCGCCGGTTTCCTGCTGCTCTTCGTCGGTGCCGATGTCTCCTCCAATGCCGCATTCGCAGGGCTCGACAATACGAAGGTCCCAATGATCGACAAGCTCGCCGCCGTGAACCTGTTTCTGGCGATCTTCAACCTGATCCCGGCCTTTCCAATGGATGGCGGGCGCGTGCTGCGCGCCGCATTGAGCGCGCGATTGGGCTTCGTGCGCGCAACCGAGATCGCCGCGGCGATCGGCCAGGGCGCCGCCTTCCTGCTCGGCTTTCTCGGCCTGTTCTATAACCCGATCCTGATCTTCATCGCGATCTTCGTCTATCTCGCCGCGTCGTCGGAAGCGCATATGGTCGCTTTGCGTGCGGTGTCGCGCGGCGTGCCCGTGGTGGCCGCAACCATGACAAGGATCGCGACCCTCAGGCCCGACGCGCCCATCGAGGATGCGGTGCAGGTGCTGCTGCAGACCAGCCAGAGCGAATTCCCGGTGGTCGATGGCGAGAACCGGCCTGCTGGCCTGCTCACGCGCAGCGACATCATCCGCGGCCTGAAGGAGCTTGGTCCGGAGGCGCGCGTCAGCACGGCCATGACCACGGACATTGTCTCAATCGACCGCCGCCGGCCGCTCGATGAGGCGGTGAGGCTTCTTCAGGAGCGATCCACGCCCGCCGTCGCCGTGGTCGGGCCCGACGGACGGTTGGTCGGCCTGATCACCACCGAAACGCTCGGCGAACTGATGATGGTCAGTCAGGCGATGCCGGAGGGCTTCAGGCTCGGTGGAGGCCCGAAGAGCGGACCCTGGAGCCGGTCCGCGGGGGCAGCCTGAGGGTGGCGCCCCTACCACACCTAATCGTCCGCGAGGCGGTGCGGCGCAAGGCAAGCCACAAAACGTGACGACAGGTGCTTGGGGTAGCCGGCAGAGCATGCCGCATTCATGCGATTGCGAGGAAAACGAGGTCAAATCGAAGCAGGAGAGGAAGCTTTCGCAAAACCCGAGCGCGCCGAATGCGTTGAGGAACCCACGGATTGCTCCGAACCCGTTGCCTCTGCGCCGGTCCTGACTATATTGCAGCGCAATCGAGCGGGCCCTGGGAACGATTGTCCCTGTTTCGGCCCGCATTTTTGATTCTGGACCCAATCGTATGAAACTCCGCAACATCGCGATCATCGCGCATGTCGACCATGGCAAGACCACGCTGGTTGACCGGCTGCTGCAGCAATCCGGCGCGTTCCGGGAAAACCAGCGGGTGTCGGAACGGGCCATGGATTCCGGCGATATCGAGAAGGAGCGGGGCATCACGATCCTCGCCAAGGCGACCTCGATCGTGTGGAACGATGTGCGCATCAATATCGTCGACACGCCCGGCCACGCCGATTTCGGCGGCGAGGTCGAGCGCATTCTCAACATGGTTGATGGCGCCATCGTCCTCGTCGATGCCGCCGAGGGTCCCCTGCCCCAGACCAAGTTCGTGGTGTCGAAAGCGCTGAAGATGGGCCTGAAGCCGATCGTCGCGATCAACAAGGTCGACCGGCCGGACGCGCGGGCGACGCAGGTTGTCAACGAGGTGTTCGATCTGTTCGCGGCGCTCGACGCCACCGACGAGCAGCTCGACTTCCCGATCCTGTACGGCTCGGCCAAGGAAGGCTGGATGAATTTCGCGGAAGAAGGCCCGAAGGACGAGGGCATGAAACCGCTGTTCGATCTGGTCCTGCGACATGTGCCGGAGCCCGCCATCGAGGAGGGTCCGTTCCGGATGCTCGGCACCATCCTGGAATCCAACCCCTATCTCGGCCGCATCATCACCGGCCGGATCACGTCAGGCGTCGTGAAGCCTAACCAGGTGGCGAAGGTGCTCGATCGCGAGGGCAAGCTGATCGAGGAAGGCCGAATTTCCAAGGTGCTCGCCTTCCGCGGCCTGGAACGCTCCCCGCTCGACGAGGCCGAAGCCGGCGACATTGTTTCGATCGCGGGGCTTCAGGATGCCACGGTCGCGCATACCATCTGCGCACAGGAGGTCGATACGCCGCTCCCGGCGCAGCCGATCGATCCGCCGACGCTGGCCATGACCTTCCGCGTCAACGATTCCCCGCTCGCGGGGACCGAAGGAACCAAAGTCACGAGCCGCATGATCCGCGATCGCCTGCTGCGCGAAGCCGAAGGCAACGTGGCCCTGCGCGTCTCCGAATCGGACGAGAAGGATTCGATGGAGGTCGCCGGACGTGGCGAATTGCAGCTCGGAATCCTGATCGAGACCATGCGCCGCGAAGGCTTCGAACTGTCCGTGTCGCGGCCGAAGGTGCTGATCAGGCGCGACGAAAACGGCACGCTCACCGAGCCGATCGAGGAAGTGGTGATCGACGTCGACGAGGAGCATTCCGGCGTCGTGGTGCAGAAAATGTCGGAGCGTAAGGCCGACCTTCTGGAGATGAGGCCCTCCGGCGGCGGCCGGCTGCGGCTCGTCTTCCACGCGCCGACCCGCGGGCTGATCGGCTATCAGGGCGAGCTTCTCACCGACACCCGCGGCACCGCCGTCATGAACCGGCTGTTCCATGCCTATGCGCCCTACAAAGGCGAAGTCATCGGGCGTCGCAACGGCGTGCTGATTTCGAGCGAACAGGGCGAGGCGGTGGCCTATGCGATGTGGAAGCTCGAGGATCGCGGCCCGATGATGATCGAGCCGGGCTGGAAGGTGTATCGCGGCATGATCGTCGGGGAGCACACGCGCGACAACGATCTCGAGATCAACGTGCTCAAGGGCAAGCAGCTCACCAATATCCGCACCACCTCCAAGGACGAAGCGGTGCGGCTCACCCCGCCGATCCGCATGACCCTGGAAAGGGCGCTGGCCTATATCCAGGACGACGAGCTGGTCGAGGTGACTCCGAAATCGATCCGCCTGCGCAAGAAGCTGCTCGACCCCAACGACCGCAAGAAGGAGGAGCGCCGCAAGGAGGCCGAAACAGTGTGACACACAGCGTGTCCCGCGATGAGACGGGCGGGACACAGGCTCGAAAAAGCCAGTAAAATCAGGCCCGATACGGCACGCTCGCGTCGGATTGTTCCAGTCCCGCGAAACCAACCGGTGCAAAAAGTCCACACCTTTACCGATCATTAATCTTGGGACTTGAACGCCGACTCGCCGCTTGCTCATATGGCGGCATGAGTACGACCCTGATCGAGATTCGACGTGCCCGGCCTTCCGACGCAACCGATGTCGCGGCCGCTCACGATGAGGCATGGCGCGCTGCCTACCAGGGCATTATCCCCGGCACCGAACTTGAAAAGTTGGTCAATCGCCGGGGGCCCGACTGGTGGCATTCCGCCATCCGCAAGGGCAGCCGCATCGCGCTGATGCAGTTCGGCGACACGGTCGCAGGTTACGCCAATTATGGACGGAACCGCGCCCGCAGCCTGTACTACGATGGCGAGATTTACGAACTGTATCTCAAGCCGGAATTCCAGGGGCTTGGCTTTGGCCGCCGCCTGTTCACCGCGGCCCGCCGCGATCTTGCGCAGAGCGGGCTAAAGAGCCTCGTGATCTGGGCGCTGTCCGACAATGACCCGGCGGTGGAGTTCTATCGCGCGCTGGGCGGCCGCGCGGTCGCGCGCTCCTCGGAGCGGTTCGGCGCCAAGGTGCTGGATAAGGTCGCCTTCGCCTGGCCGTCGTAGCCAAGACATTCAAGCTTCATCGAAAGTCATGCCCGCGCTTGGCGCGGGCATGCTCGTTTGAAGGGTCTTGCGCAACGTCGTAAGACGTGGATGGCCGGGTCACACTCGGCCATACGGATCAACCTCGACTCACAACAGCCCGTTTTCCTGCGCCAGCGCCTTCAGCGACACCGCTGGCCGCGCGCCGATATGCTGGATCACTTCGGCCGCCGCGAGCGCGGCGAGTTTGCCGCAGGCGGCATGACCACGTCCCGTCGCGAGCCCAAACAGGAAGCCGGCCGCAAACAGGTCGCCGGCGCCGGTGGTGTCAACCAACTTCTCGATCGCCGCGGCCGGCACCGCCAGGGTCTGGTCCTTGCTGACCACCACGCAGCCCTTTTCGCTGCGGGTCACTACTGCGAGCTTCACGTCATCCTTCAGAGCGCCAATACCGGTATCGAAATCGGCGGTCTGATACAGGCTCTTCAATTCCGCTTCGTTCGCAAATACCAGATCTACGGTGTTGTCCCGCATCAACTTCAGGAATTCGTCGCGATAGCGATCGACGCAGAACGCATCCGACAGCGTCAGCGCCACCATGCGTCCGGCATCGTGCGCGGCCTTCGCGGCCTTGCGGAACGCTTCCTTCGCCTGCGGCGGATCCCACAGATAGCCTTCCAGATACGTGATCGCGGAATCGCCGATGAGTTTCGGATCAATATCGGCCGGCGAAAGATTCTGCGCCGCGCCGAGATAGGTGTTCATGGTGCGCTCGCCGTCCGGAGTCACCATGATGTAGCAGCGCGCAGTCGACGGGCCCTCGCTCGCGCGCGGCGTATCGAAGTCGACGCCGAGGGCGCCAATGTCATGGGCGAAAACCTTGCCGAGCACGTCGTCGCGCACCTTGCCGACGAACGCCGTGCGCCCGCCGAGGCTGGCGACACCGGCAATTGTGTTGGCCGCCGAACCGCCCGAACTCTCTGTCGCAGGGCCCATCGCATCATAGATCGCGCTCGCGCGCGCCTCGTCAATCAGGGCCATGCCCCCCTTCTGCATGTTCTGCTTGATCAGGAAATCGTCCTCGGCGCGAGCGATGACATCGACAATGGCGTTGCCGATTCCGAGAACGTGGTAGCGGGGAGCGGTCATTCGTGGTTCCTCTGAACAAAAGGCCGCGCACTATAGCGGCGGTTCATTGCAGGGCAAATGCAAGCGCGCGCGTGACCGCGCACGGCCTCAACCGCTAAAGTGGGCCGCATGGCGGGGCCTGATCCCAAGCAGCGTGCGGGAATGTCGATTGCTCGAAACGTCGTCATTGTCGGCGGAGCGACGCTCGCCTCGCGCGTGCTCGGCTTCGTGCGCGATGTGGCGATCGCCGCGCTGTTCGGCGCTAGCGCCCGCGCCGACGCGTTCGTGGTCGCATTCCAGTTCTCCAATCTGGTCCGCCGCCTGTTGACGGAAGGCGCGCTTAACGCGGCCTTCGTGCCGCTCTATCTGCGGCGGCGCGACGAGGGCGGCGAGAAACTCGCCGGCGCCTATGCCGGACGGGTGATCGGTTCGGTGACGGTGGGGCTGCTCGGTGCATCGGTTCTGCTCGCCTTTGCGATGCCGCTCATCACGCTGGCGCTTGCACCAGGTTTTGCCGGTCGTCCGCAGCCGCTCAGCCTCTCGATCGAACTGGCGCGTCTGATGCTGCCCTATCTCGTGCTGGCGGGCCCGGTCGCCGTACTGATGGGCGTTCTTAACGCGAACCATCGCTTCCATACCGCGGCATTGGCGGCGATGACCTTCAATGTCGTCATTCTGGTCGCGCTCTCCGGCATCTTCTTCATGCGCTCCGGCGACAACGACCTGTCCGCCCGCATCCTCGCCCTCTCAATCGCATGCGCGGGACTGTGTCAGCTTGCATTGGTCGCCTGCGCCGTCTGGATCGGACCGGAAAAGGCAACCCCGCTCGGGCTGCTGCCGCGCCGCGAAGCGATGCGCTTCACCGCGCTTGCGGTTCCCGGGCTGATCGCCAGCGGCATTCCGCAACTCACCATGATCGTTGCGGTGATGGTGGCATCCGACTGGCCGGGCGCGGTGTCGTGGCTGTACTACGCGAACCGGCTGGTCGAACTGCCGCTCGGCATTGTCGGCATTGCGATCGGCACGGTGATGACGCCGGCGCTGTCGCATGCGGTCCGCGGCGATGACAAGGAACTTGCGCCTCGCACAATCCGCCACGGAATAGAGATGGCGCTCGGACTTGCAATGCCCGCGGCCATAGCCCTTGCGTTGCTCTCATGGCCGATCGTTCGAATCCTGTTCGAGCGCGGCGCGTTCACGATATTCGACAGCAATGCGACGGCGGCGATGCTCTGCGCGCTCGCACTCGGTCTGCCTGGTCATGTGCTGGTCAAGGCGCTTTCGCCCATCTTCTTCGCGCACGAGGATACCCGCACGCCGATGGTCGCGGCGGGCGTCGGGCTGGTGGCGGCCCTGATCGGCAGCCTTGTCTTCATGGGTGTCGGACGACCGACCGGAATCGCGCTGTCCGTCGGCCTTTCCGGCTGGATCAGCGCCGGAATGCTCTGGCTGATCGCTACGCGGCGTGAATTTCTCCGCATCGGCATCGGTGAATGGCGCCGCTTGCTGCTGATATCCTTGTCGGCGCTGGCGATGGGGATTTTCGCGAGGCTGACCGCTGAATTCCTCGACCTGTCGCTCGCCGACCGGCGCCTGACGCAGGCTGCGCTGCTCTGCGCGGTGATCGGGCTGGCCATTGCCTTCTACGCGTCATGCCTGTGGCTGACCGGAATCGTGCGGCCACATGAATGGCGGTCACTCTTCCAACGGCGCTGAAGGCCTTGCCATCCGGCGTCGGGGCGTGGCATGCACGCGCCTTCCCACGGCGCGACCTCTGACAGCGCGTGTTTGCTATCTGCGGAAACCGACATGGCGTTCAAGCAACTGGTATTTTCCGGCGTCCAGCCGACCGGAAATCTGCATCTCGGTAATTATCTCGGCGCGATCGTCAGGTTTGTCGAGTTGCAGAAACAGTTCGAGTGCATCTATTGCGTCGTCGATCTGCACGCCATCACGACCTGGCAGGATCCGGAAGAACTGCCGCGCGCGACCCGCGAGGTGACGGCGGCCTTCATCGCCTGCGGCATCGATCCGAAGAAGCACATCGTCTTCAACCAGAGCCAGGTCGCCGAGCACGCCGAACTCGCCTGGGTGTTCAACTGCGTCGCGCGGATGGGCTGGCTCAATCGCATGACCCAGTTCAAGGAGAAGGCCGGCAAGGACCGCGAGAATGTCTCGGTCGGGCTGTTCGCCTATCCGACGCTGATGGCCGCGGACATCCTGGTCTATCGCGCAACCCACGTGCCGGTCGGCGAGGACCAGAAACAGCATCTCGAATTGTCCCGCGACATCGCGCAGAAATTCAACAATGATTATGCCGCGTCGATCGCCCGGCATGGCTTCGGCGACGCGTTCTTTCCGCAGCCGGAACCGCTGATCCAGGGCCCGGCGACGCGCGTGATGTCGTTGCGCGACGGTTCGAAGAAAATGTCGAAGTCGGATGCATCGGATTATTCGCGCATCAACCTGACCGACGATGCCGACGCCATCGCGCAGAAAATCCGCAAGGCAAAGACCGACCCGGAACCGCTGCCAAGCGAAGTGAAGGGACTTGAGCCGCGTCCGGAGGCCGACAATCTTGTCGGTATCTATGCCGCGCTGAACGGAACCAGCAAGGCCGACGTGTTGCGCGAATTCGGCGGCGCGCAATTCTCCACCTTCAAGTCCTCGCTGGTCGATCTTGCGGTCGCAAAGCTGGGGCCGATCGGCGGCGAAATGAAGCGGCTGGTTTCCGATCCCGCCTTTATCGACGCCGTGCTGGCGGACGGTTCCGATCGCGCCCGCGCGATCGCGGCCAAGACCATGATCTCGGTCAAGGACATCGTCGGGCTGGTCCGGCGCTCATCCACCCCCTAATCGGAAACCATTGTCGCGCCGCCTTGTTATGACGGCACGCGCCATGCCAACATCCTTCCCGTGGGGTTAAGCGATGAGCCGCCAGCGCCGCGCCTACGAATCCGGCCACAAGCCGAAATATCTGGTTGTCGTCGACGATTCGCCGGAATGCGATCGCGCCATCTATTACGCGGCGCGACGCGTCTCGCGCATCGGCGTCGGCATGATCATGCTGCGCGTGATCGATATCGAGGACCGCAATCAGCAATGGCTGGGCGTCGCGGACATCATGCGCGCCGAAGCCTATGAGGAGGCCAACGAGGCGCTCGACCGCGCCGCCGGCCGCGCCAACGGCGTAGCCGGCATTACGCCCGAGCGGGTGATCCGCGAGGGCTCCTGGATCGAGCAGATCATGAAGCTGATCGACGAGGACGAGGATATCGCGATCCTGATCCTCGCCGCCGGGACCACAAAGGAAGGGCCTGGCCCGCTGGTCACAGCGATCGCGCGAAACGCGGGCGAATTCCCGATTCCGGTGGCGATTGTGCCCGGCGCGCTCACCGATGAGGAATTGGACGCCCTGTCCTGACGCTCGTGCAGGTTGACCTGCGCGCGCAAAACGCCATCTATAGGTGGATCGGGGCACGGACGATTGCCCCGGCTGGAGCTAATCCGATGTTTATCCAGACTGAAGCCACGCCCAACCCGGCGACGCTGAAATTCCTGCCCGGCCGCAGCGTGCTCGACGGCACGATGGAAATCACCAGCCGTGACCAGGCGGTGAAGTCGCCGCTGGCCGAGAAGCTGTTCGAGATCCCGAATATCTCCGGCGTATTCTTCGGCTCCGATTTCATTACCGTGACCAAGGACGCGGGAGAATGGCAGCAGCTCAAGCCGCTGATTCTCGGCGCCATCATGGAGCATTACATGTCGGGCGCGCCGCTCCTCAGTGACGGCGAAGCGGCGGGTTCTTCCGAAGAAGATGAGTTTTTTGACGCCGCCGACGCGGAAACCGTCAATACCATCAAGGAACTGATCGAGACGCGCGTGCGTCCGGCCGTGGCTAATGACGGCGGGGACATCACCTTCCGCGGCTTCAAGGACGGCGTGGTGTTC
>JBIQKQ010000005.1:22647-53949 GCA_044506365.1 Hyphomicrobiales bacterium | reverse complement strand
CCCTCGTCTAGGGCTGCTCCCTGCAGACGCCAGCCGGCCCACAGCTTCTCCGGTTCGGCGAGCCATGATGGTTTGGGCAGGCTCCCCGCGATCGTGCTCTCGAACATGGCAATCCCCGGCTGTTCCGCCGGATCAGTCCGGCCGCCAATCATAAATCCAGTCATAGCGCGCGCGAAGCCGCTCGGCGCCTATCATCCGCATTGCGAGATTGCGGGCGAGCGCGGCGGCGCCGGACATATGGTAGGTGCGGCTGTTGCTCCGCGCTTCGCGCTGGACGCGGCGGACCCGTGCGCGGCGAATCGCCTCGTAGCGGCGTAATCCAGGCTCCGGATCGGATCCCGGAGAGGCGAGGCAGCGGGCGAGGACCGCCGCGTCTTCGATCGCCATCGCGGCGCCCTGTGCCAGGAATGGCAGCATCGGATGAGCCGCGTCGCCGATGAGCGTGACGGGTCCATGGCCGCCGACCGCGGAATCGCTGCCGCGGTCGAACAGCGCCCATTTCACCCAGGATTCGGGTTTCTCAAGGAGCGTGAGCGCCGGCTTCGCCCAGCGTTCACGCGTAAAATGGCGCAGCAATGCCTCGCGTGCGCCAGGGGCGGACCAGCCCGGCGCATTCCAGTCGTCGCGGACGATCGCGACCACATTGATCAGCGCGCCGCCACGTACCGGGTAATGAACGAGATGCGCGTCCCGCCCAAGCCACAGCCGCGTAACCGGCTCACGGACCTCATCCGCCACCGCCGAGGCCGGGACGAGCGCTCGCCAGGCGGTCCGGTTCCGGAAGGTCGGCTTCGATGTGTCGCCGAGCTGCATGCGCGTGGTGGACCACAGCCCGTCAGCGCCGATCACGACCGGGACCCGTTCATCCGTGACGCCCCTCGCGTCGCGAAGCTGCGCGGTGATCCCGTTCGCATGGATCGCGAAGTCTTCCATCCGGGTACCGAGCTTCAGTACGACGTCCGGCTGCTCGGCGACGGCGGCGGCCAGTGCGGCCTGCAAATCGCCGCGATGGAGAATCCAGTAAGGCGCGCCATAGCGGAATTCCATGGTCGGGCCGAGCGGCATGAAAGCGATCTCGGCGGCCGTCCGGGCGCTTCGGATAGACAGGCCTGCGGGCACGATCGCCGTTGCGCTCAGCCGTTCGGCGACGCCAAGTGTATGCAGAATTCGGGTTGCGTTGGGGGAGAGCTGTATGCCGGCGCCGATGTCGCTCAGCGCCGGAGCCTGTTCGGCGACCACTACGCGATAGCCGGCCCTGCTCAATGTCAGGGCCGCCGCCAGGCCGCCAATCCCGGCACCCGCGATCAGGATCGTTCGCGAGGGTGCCACGTCGCGCCAGCGAGGGTTCAGGCCGCTTCTGGGGCGGTCCAGGCGCAGTCTGCGGGCCGAGACTGATCGGGGGCGAGCTTCGGATCGTACCGGAACAGGGTCGAGCAATATTCGCAGATGATCTCGGTATCGTCGCCCATGTCGCAGAAAATATGCGGGTGATCGAACGGGGGCCGCGCCCCGATGCACATGAACTCTTTCGATCCGATTTCGATCACCGGTACGCCGGCCTCGTTGTGGAAATGTGGTACGACGTGATCGGCCATGCCGGCTAACCCTTGGACTTCTGCGGTGATTTGCACGTTGTCGCGCGGCACAATAGCGGCGCTGTCAGCTTAATCAATGATGCCGTTAACCAACGAAGCTGACGCCTCGCAACTGCAAGCAGGCGCCTTTCGTTGTTTTCGCAACCCGCCTTGAAAAGTTCCAAAAAGCCGTAACATCTTTCCTTGGGCTGACCCGCGCAACGAGACCCTTTTCCGATGCATATTCCTGAGCCACCGGCCGGACCAATGCGCGCCGCGTTTGTCCGCATGCGGCTTCTGATGATTGCGGCGGGCATTTGCGGGATCGCGGCTATTGCGCTGCTGCCGCCGGCCATCGAATCGGGCTGGTTGCTGCTTGTCCAGGACGATCCGGCCGCGCTCGCCGACCGCAAGCTGGCCCGCAGCTTCAACAGCGAAGCCGCGGCGCGTGAAATCGAGGCGGCGCTCGCGGCGGACGACGCCGAACTCGCCAGGAGTTTCGTCGAATTGGCGCGCGACCGAGACGTACGCGTCTCGCCCGAACTCGCAGCCAGGGTCGACGCCGCGATAGAACAGGCGTCGAGCGCATTGAAGACAGCGGAAAATTTCACGCGCGGCCTGATCGTGGGCGAACCCGATGACATGGTGAGTCTTGCCGGAACCGCGCTCGGCGACCTGTTCGTTTTCGGCGACATCCGCGACGCCGTGCGCGAGGGGTCGCGCTACGCGCAGGGCAAGGAGGTCGATCCGCTGATCTTCGGCCTCTCCGCAGTCGGAATCGCGATCACCGCGGGAACCTATGCCTCGCTCGGCAGCGGCGCGCCCGCCCGCGTCGGGCTCTCGCTCGTCAAGGCGGCGCGCAAGACCGGGCGCATTTCCGCGCGCATGGCGGAATCGGTCGGACGCACGCTGCGTTTGGTGGTCGACGGCGCGGCTTTGCGCAAGGCAATGGCTGGCGCGGCGACAAATCCCGCGATGACGGCTCGCGCGGTGCGCGAGGCGGTGAAGATCGAGAAGGCCGGCGACCTGTTCCGGCTGACACGCAATGTCGGGGACGTGCAGGCCAAGGCCGGCACGCGGGCGGCGCTCGACGGGCTGAAGATTTCCGATTCTCCCCGCGAAATGGCCCGTGTTGCCAAGCTCGCGGAAAAAGAGGGCGGGAAGACCCGCGCGATCCTGAAGTTTCTCGGCCGCGGCGCCATCGCGCTGACGGTTGCGGCCTTCGACCTGTCGCTGTGGGTGTTGTGGGCGGTGCTGACGCTGTTCGGCTTTGTTTCCGCCGCCAAGGGTGCGGTCGAACGGGCGACCTGGCGAGGTCTGCAACGGCGGAAGGCCCGCCGCGCGAAAAGGGAAGTCGAGCGCCAGCGGCGCTTGGCAATGGCGCCGGCTGAAGGGTAGGTTCCGGCCGCTTCAATCGGACCGGTAATCGCAACATGCCAAGCTTCAAAAACGGCGCCGTCGAGATCGCCTTTCTCGACGAGGGCCAGGGCGCCCCGACCGCCGGCGATCCCATCGTGCTGATCCATGGTTTCGCGTCGAATCGCGAGGTCAACTGGGTCTATCCGGGCTGGGTTGCGACACTCGCCGGCGCGGGACGCCGCGTGATCGCGCTGGATAATCGCGGGCACGGCCAGTCGACCAAGCTTTACAATCCCGCCGACTATCATACGACGCGGATGGCCGACGACGTGTGCGCATTGCTCGATCATCTCGAGATCGAGCGCGCCGATGTGTTCGGATATTCGATGGGTGCGCGCATCACCGCCTTCCTCGCGGCGGCGCATCCGGAGCGGGTTCGTTCGGTCATCCTTGGCGGTCTCGGCTACAAGCTGATCGATGGCGTCGGCCTGCCGGAAAGCATTGCGCAAGCACTGGAAGCGCCCTCGCTCGCCGACGTGACCGATCCGACGGCGCGCACCTTTCGCGCATTCGCGGAGCAGACGAAGTCGGATCGTCGCGCACTGGCGGCCTGCATCCGCGGCTCGCGCCAGGTCATGTCCCTGGAAGACCTTTCCAAGATCGTGGCCCCCGCACTTGTCGCGGTCGGCACAAAGGACGACGTGGCGGGTCCGGCGGGCAAGCTCGCGGCCGCAATGCGCAATGCGCGCGCTCTCGATATCCCCGGGCGCGATCACATGCTCGCGGTCGGCGACAAGGCGTTCAAGGCGGGGGTGTTGCAGTTTCTTGAAGAACGAGCGTAGTTCAGATCCATGACCAAGCATGTCACGCCGCAAACGGCGACCTTTACCGGCGCGGACGGCAACAAGCTCGTCAGCGATGTGTTCGGCGACAGAGGCCTGCCGGTGATGCTGCTGCATGGCGGCGGCCAGACCCGCCATGCCTGGCGGGCTACGGCGGCGGAACTGGCGCGGCGCGGTTGGACCGCTTACGCGATCGATCAGCGCGGCCACGGAGATTCCGAGTGGGCGGCCGACGGCGGATACCTGTTCTCGAATTTCGCAGCCGATGTGAAAGCAGTGGCGGCGGATTTGGCTCGCCGATATGGCAGCCAGCCCGTCGCGATCGGTGCATCGATGGGCGGCATCGCTTCCATGCTGGCCGAGGGCGAGACATTCCGCGATAGGGGAAGTCACATTCTGTCGTCACTGGTGCTTGTCGACATCACGCCACGGGTCGATTACGAGGGCGTCGACAAGGTGCAGGGGTTCATGCGCGCCCATGCCCGGGAGGGCTTCGCGACGATTGAGGAGGCGGCGGAGGCCGTGGCCGAATATCTGCCGCATCGGCCTCGCCCGAAAAGCACCGAAGGTCTGAAGAAAAACCTGCGGCTCGGTGCTGACGGACGCTGGCGCTGGCACTGGGATCCGCGCTTCATGGATGGACGCACGAGCTTCGATCCTGACCGCAAGCGTCTCGAACAATCGATGCTCGAGGCCGCGCGCAACATCAAGGTTCCTTCGTTGCTCGTGCGAGGCGGCTCCTCAGAACTGGTCCAGGAGGCGCATGCGCGCGAGTTCCTCGAACTCGTGCCGCAGGCCGAATATGTCGATGTCGGCGGCGCCCGTCACATGGTCGCGGGCGATGCGAACGACCACTTCGCGTCCGCGGTGATCGATTTCCTGACCCGAACGCGAGACCGACCGGCCGCCGCCGCTCGCTGACGAGAGCCAAGCGACCCGAAGGGGATAGTGCGGTTGTAGAAGAATATTCTACGCCTATGCGAAACCGGACCCCCCATTCTCCAAAACAGCGGGGTGGCGGAGATCGTTTTCAACCTTTATGTGTTAGCTCCCCAACGGGAAGCGAAGCGTTTTAGAGGCGTTCGATGGCGCATTATCAGGTGAAGCCGGCCAACACGGTCCGCAAGGTCGATCCGGTCTGGGCGAAAGTCCGCGAAGAGGCCGATGACATCGTGCGCGCGGAGCCTTCGCTCGCGACCTTTATCTATTCGACGATCCTTCATCACGATGCGCTGGAAGCGGCGGTGGTGCATCGCGCGTCCGAGCGACTGGACCATCATGATGTGTCGGGCGAAATGATCCGGCAGGCCTATGCGGACGCCCTTGAGGACGAGCCGTCGATCGGCGACGCCTTCCGCGCGGACATCGTTGCAACCATCGACCGCGATCCGGCAACCGAGCGTTTCATCGAACCCGTGCTCTATTACAAGGGCTTCCATGCCATCGTCACGCATCGCCTTGCCCATTGGCTTTATCGCAAGGGGCGCAAGGACTTCGCGCTCTATCTTCAGAGCCGATCTTCGGCGGTGTTCCAGTGCGACATCCATCCCGCCGCCAAGATCGGCCGCGGCATCTTCGTCGATCACGCCACCGGCATCGTGATCGGCGAAACGGCGGTGGTCGACGACGACGTCTCCATGCTGCACGGCGTCACGCTGGGCGGCACCGGCAAGGAAGACGGTGACCGGCACCCGAAGATCCGGCGGGGCGTGCTGATCGGAGCGGGAGCAAAAATCCTCGGCAATATCGAGGTCGGACATTGCGCGCGCATTGCATCCGGATCGGTGGTGATCAAGCCGGTGCCGAACAATGTGACGGTTGCGGGCGTGCCGGCCCGTGTGGTCGGTACCGCCGGATGCGCCGAGCCGTCGCGGCGCATGGATATGCTGTTCGAGATCGGTACCTAGTCTTATCGAAAATCCGCTTTGCGTCGGCGGTCGGCTGACGTATTGAGCCTTCGTTGCGTGGGCCTGCGCCTGCGTTCAAAGCGATTTTGAAGGGCAGCAGCCGTTGCCTGGGAGATCGCGCGGATGAGAATGAACCGCAGGTGAGGAGCGATCGTGGACGTTCAGGAAATCAAGAAGCTCGATTCGTATCTGAAGCGGTTATTCGATAACCCGAAGATACGGGTCGTGCCGCGTCCAAAGAAGGACGATTCGGCCGAGGTCTATATCGGCGAGGAATTCATCGGCGTGCTGTTCCTCGACGATGAGGACGGCGACAAGTCATACAACTTCAACATGTCGATCCTGGATACCGACCTGGAGCCGTAACTGATCGTTGCCGCGCACGTCAGCTATCGCGGCGCGCTGCGCAGCTGCCGGATCAGCGTTTCCAACCGCTCCGACACGTTCTGCCAGTCCGACAGCCAGGCGCGCGGGAAGCGTGCCGTTATGTCGGCCTGATCGATCCGCCGCTCGAACAGGCACACGCCGATGATCGCACTGACCCCGTCTCGGGTGCAGCGGATCATGAAGCGTCCCGGACTGCGATCATTGTAGATGATGTCTTCGCCCTGATAGGGCGTCCCGTTCTGGAACGGCCGAAGCGTGAGACCGTCCGGCGTCGTGGTCATGCTCGAATCGAGATAGCGCGGGTAGATGGTGTTGAAGCGCTCGATCGGCGGCAGCGTATTGCCGGAGGCGGCAATCGTAACGAATACGCGGTCGATGCCCTGTGACGACGATGCAGGGCCGGGCCTTGAAGCCGGATCCGGCGGCGTCAGCGCGGGCCAGAGAAAGACGAGATCGATCCGCTCCTGGGTGCCCGGCTTGCGCTGGACCTTGTTGCGGATGGCGGCCGGCGGGATGTTGAAATTGACCCCGTTCACCGTGATCGGCAGCGAGGGCGCGTCGACCGTCAGGTTCGCCGCGGGCCAGCGCGGCCACAGGACATAGGTGACCCAGCCGCCGGCCGCGATCACGCCGGCGACAAAAATGGCGATCGGTAGCCATAGCAGCCCGCGCGGTCGGCGTCGTCGGCGCCGCCGTGTCTGCGGATACGGAATGTGATGGGTGTGAGCCATCGTCATGGCGGTTCCCCGGCAGCCGGTCGCGAATCGATTCGAGTATAGGCGCGCATCCCGCAGCCGGCCGCTGATAAGATTTTTCCGCCGTTTACCCTTTTTTAACGGAGCGCTGGCGCAGCCCGGCGCGGTTTGTCAGATGGCATTGTTGAAAGACCGATTGTTGAAGAGACATGCCGGAAATCGACATGGTACCCGCGGGGTCGCTCTATTCCCTTTATGTTCTGCTGCTTGGCTTCTCGGTGGCCGGTGCGCTGGCGACGGGGTATCAACTTCTCACCGCGCGGCCTGCGTCCTTCAATATCTTTGGAGATGGCACCGGTGCAGCGGCCGCAGCGCATGTACCGTTCCTGGTCTTCGCCGCACCGTTCATCATCATGCGCGACGTGATCGTGCTGCGCCGTCCGGGCGCGGAAAGTTTCTTTCCGGCCCTAGTGGCGACGGTGGTTGCCGGATGCTGGAGTCTGTTATCGGGAAAATTCGTTATGGTGGCGGTCGCGGCGCTCGGAATGGGCTGAAGCGCCACTACGCTTTCGAAAGTGCGACCATGCCGATCTATGCGTTCGACGGGCAGGCCCCGGAATTTCCCGCCGATAACAGCTATTGGGTGGCCGAGACCGCCGTGCTGGTCGGCAAGGTGCGGTTGAAGAGCGACACCAGCGTTTGGTTCGGTGCGGTTCTGCGCGGCGACAACGAGTGGATCGAGCTTGGACGCCGCTCGCAGATTCAGGACAACGCCGTCCTGCACACCGATCCCGGCTTTCCGATCACGATCGGCGAGGATTGCGTGATCGGGCATCAGGTCATGCTGCATGGCTGCAGCATCGGCAACACCAGCCTGATCGGGATGGGCGCGATCGTGCTGAACGGGGCGCGCATCGGCAACAATTCGCTCGTAGGCGCGGGCGCCCTGGTCACAGAGGGCAAGTCGTTTCCCGACAATTCGCTGATCGTCGGTTCGCCGGCGCGCGTGATCAGAAGCCTGGACGAGAAAGCGGTGGCGCAGATCCGGGCCGGCGCCGATCATTATGTGCAACGGTCGCGCGCCTATGCTCAGGGATTGAAACGCGTCGGGTGACGCGTAGCCCTTCCCTTACCGATAGCCGGTCTACCTACGGCGAGCCGATCGCGGCGCGCTGCGGCTACTCTGCCGCTGCTTGCAGGTAAGGAATCGTTCGCTTCGCCTCGTTCCTTTATCGACTGCGATTTATCTATCCGTCAAAAAGGTTGCGGCCGGCGCTTGGGGGGAGCGCCGGCCGCCACGAGCCCGGTCTGGGACGGGGAGGGGTGGGGACGTGACCGGGATCGCGTTTCCGTTTGTCTCGAGCTTCCTTCAGGCTAGCGTGACGTTGCGGTCGAGATGGTCGGCCGCGGATCGCCCAGCGCGATCCAGACATTCTGGTCGTGCTGTGATTGCCGTTTGACGAAGCGGTAGTTGGTGTCCGACCACAGCATGATGTCCGGATGCTGGTTGTCGAGAATGAATTCGCCCTTGTCGGTCTTGACAGTGAGCACGGCATGACCGTCGCCGTTCGGTTCGCGCACCACCGTGATCAGCAGCGCTTCGCGCGGCCAACCCGCCTTGATCAGCATGCGCCGCTTGAGCAGCACATAATCTTCGCAATCACCGCGGCCGGAGTCCGGATAGGACCATTTCTCCACCACACCCCATTGATCGAGGTCGGTGATCGGCTTGATATTGTCATTGACCCACTTGTTGACCCGGACGAGATCTTTCCAGGCCTTGGTCGTCAGGACGACATCGCGCGGTGCCGAGGGAGCGGTGTTGCATTCGCGGGGATGGTCGGCGCAGAACTCGATCCATCCGATCGGAGGACGCGATGTGTCTCCGATCGAGACGAACAGCGGCCGCGGGTCGGCAGTGGCCGCGCCTGCGAACGCGATCATGCATCCTGCCGCAGCGATCCGGACGCATGTGCGTATCTTGACCAGAACTCGTTGCACCGCGTGACCCCTTCCCTTATCGTTGGGTCACACTTCGCACAAAGCTTTTGTGTTGCGGCTAAGTCAGGCGCGCGCTTTTGAATCGAATGCGAGTAAAGAGCGCCACGAATTCGAGCTTTGCTTGAATCGAAATCGACTAAAATTGAATCGATCGATTTTTATTCAAAGGCAACGTGTCACGCGTCAAGCCGTTGTTCTTGCTTGCAACGGGCAATGTGAATGTTGCGTGTGTCGCAGGCCGGAGTGGGCGGCCCGTTCCGGATTCGCGGCAAATTGACAACGAGAGAACGCGAACAGGCAGGCCTGGAGCCGCAGCCATCGCGTATTGCCGTTTACCCGCCGGTGACGCTTTCTTCCAGAAAGTCGGGATGCTGCAGGCGCAGAAACTCGATTGCAAAGCCCTCGTCGAGATGGCGCACGACGCGCCCCTGCACTTTTCCAACGGTGACCAGAGCGCCGAGCGGCGGACGCTGGTCGGTCGCCACCGCTGCGCCCGATAGCGAGACGTCGATCAGCCGGCATCCGATATTCACGCCGTTCGGCAGAATCAGCATTGTCATCGGATTGCGAGGCGCAAACCGGCCGTGCCGGCGATCTTCAGGCGAAGCGAGCAGATGCCGGTTGGCGAGCCAGGTGAGCTGCGCGGCCAACTTGTCGCGCTTACGGGCGGTCGCTGCGATGGTGGAGGCGAAGCCGTTGTCGAAATGACGCGTGCACACGCCTTCCAGTCGGCCGACGTGATCGATATAGGCAATCACCCGTTCGCCAATTTGCGGAAAGACTGGCGCGAACACCGCCATTCCGCCGGGGGACATGTTCACCACCTGGCAGGGAAATTCGCGCCGGTCCGCAATCATGTAGCGGCCGAGCAAATGCACTTTCACGCGCTGGAAACGACGGCGTTCTTCGCTATGCGGAAGAATCCGTGCGTTCGCCTGAGCAAGATTGCCGAAAAATGCTGCCATGATGCAGTGTCAAGTCTGCCCCTCGCGCGCGATCGCACGCAGCGGTTAAAACCTATGCAAGCAGCGTTAACGGAGGGTTAGCCCTGAAGGCTCCGCGCTGTGCGCGCTGTCGCTGGAGGGTCGAACAGGCCCGCAACAGCGCGACGCATGTTGCCCGCAGGCACGCATGATCCGGTGCCGGCGGCTCGGATTGTGCGGAGCGACAGCGTCTGCAGCGGCCGTGTATCGAGCCAGTAGGGCGCCGCCGCGGCTGAGAGCGCGCCAAGCACCTGAACCGCTCCGCCATTGGCATCGGTCAGCGGTAAGAGGATCATATCCAGTTCCACTGTCTCCGTCTCGGCGTTGCGCCCGGTCACGCCGCCGGCTGCGCCTTCCAGGCTTTGTGCGAGCGCGTCGACGAGACCGCAGATCGCTGACCGCTGTTCGCTGGTCCATAGCCGTTGAAATGGCGTGCAGGCCAGTTCCGAGCCAAACATCGTGCAGATGGCGGTCCCGGCGATACGGAACGGGTGGCCCAGTGTGGGCGAGAAGGTCAGCACGAATGTATGAGGAAGACAGGAGGAGATCGCGCCCGGATCGACCTCGCTGCGGCTCGGCGCCGCGCGGCTGCCGCGCAGCGCGTCCCAATATTCGAACAATGCGCGTGTCACGCTTTGCTTCATCGCTCTGTGCCGTTCGTGCCGGCTCCCGGCCAATCCTGTTCCGAAGCGGGACAGCAAGCAGCCGAATTGCCGCGGTCTTGCCGGAGCGGTGCAGTTCGCATGCCTGCATTTTCGTTGCGGCCGGCGTGTTATCGTTAACGGCAGCTTGCACTTGGCCGGCGGGGATGGGCTGGTAGGGTCGGCGTGAACCAGGCGGCAGCGACGTCTGCACGGACGATGGGGACGTGACCGGTGCGATTTTCGCGCGGCAGCGTCGGGGACGGCAATGGGGAGAGCCGAATGCTCTCCCCATTGCCATTTTGTGACGCATGCGACCAAATCTTCGGTATCGGCCCGATTTGACTTGAATATGCAGGACGGGCGGGCGACCTAGAGCGCGGACAAACCCGCTCATGCATCCGTCTCCAGCCCGCGAACCGATCTTCAACGTCCCCGGCGTGCTTGTTGCCACGCTCGCGACGCTTGTTGTCATTCACACTGCGCGGTCGTTCCTGTCGGAGTCCGCGGATATCGAGGTCCTGCTGCTGTTTGCCTTCATACCCGCGCGCTATGACGCCAACATTCTCGCCAACGCCGCCTGGCCAGGCGGCGTTTGCGCGGATGTTTGGACTTTCGTGACCTACGCTTTGCTGCATGCGGACTGGATGCATCTGCTATTCAATTCGGTATGGCTCCTCGCGTTTGGTACGCCGCTGGCGCGCCGGTTCGGCGCAGCGCGTTTTCTGGCATTCTGCGCCGTCACCGCGGCGGCCGGCGCGCTGGCGCATCTGGTGACGCATTTCGGACAGATGGTTCCGATGGTTGGGGCGTCCGGCGCGATTTCCGGAACGATGTCGGGCGCGATGCGCTTCGCGTTCCAACGCGGCGGGCCGCTGACGTTTGGCGGCACAGACGAATCTTACCGCGTTCCCGCATTGTCGCTTGTCGATTCGTTTCGTGATCCGCGTGTGCTCGCATTTCTGGCCGTCTGGTTCGGACTCAACCTTCTGTTTGGGTTGGGCTCGGTCTCGATCACAGGTAACGAGCAACCGGTTGCCTGGCAGGCTCATGTTGGCGGGTTCATTGCGGGCCTTTTTCTGTTCAGCTGGTTCGATCCTGCAGGATCTGCGCCGGAACGGGGCAACAGTCACGCTGCCTGATGCAACGCACCATCCTTGATGCTGGCCTTCGCGCGAGCGTCGTGGAACACTTGCGACGTGATGCGGTTGAGACGGAATGTGCGGGTCCTGCCCGTCGCGGGATCCGCCTCAAGGGAGGCATCCATGATCGTCAAGTCGATCCTCTCCGCCAAAGGCAGCGATGTCGTAACGATCGCGCCGACTGCGACACTGGCGGAAGCGACGAAGATTCTTGCGGACCGAAAGATCGGAGCGCTGGTCGTGACCGGCGCCGGTGGTCGTATCACCGGGATCGTTTCGGAACGTGATATTGTTCGTGCTCTCGCACGGCGTGGCGCTGAGGCGCTGCATGTGCCGTTGACCGAGGTGATGACCCGCAAGGTGGTGACCTGCGCCCCCGGCGATACGGTTTCGGTCCTTATGGGGCGAATGACAGAAGGCAAATTCCGGCATCTGCCGGTGATGGATGACGGTGCGCTCGTCGGCATCATCTCGATCGGCGACGTGGTGAAATACCGGCTGACCGAGCTTCAGTTCGAACGGGACGCTATGCGCGATTACATCCAGACCGCCTGATCCGAATGCATAGCTGAAGACTGGTCTTGTCGCCGCTCAGGTGAGGGCGGCGACCGCATCTGCGATGTCGGGAAGCGCCCGCTCCGCGGCCTGCGCGCCGATTTCGATCGCTTCCTTGGCGCGATGAAAGTCGAACAGTCCGACCTTGCCGCAACGGGGCGCGATGAGCACATCGGGCGGATCGCCGGCGAGCCGCGAGCGGGTGACGCGGTCCTGCATGATGTTGAACGCATCGACCATGACGGTGGTGATGTTCGGGCTGCGCTTGTCGCCGATCAATTGCCGCTTCAGCAGAAATTCCGGGCTGAGAATGCGCCGCAATCCTCCCGGGCGTGCCCGCATCTCGGTGAGCAGGCGGGCATCGTCCTCGTCAGGTCCGTGATCGGCAATCGTGCCGCCGCGGCCGAGCATGTCGGAATTCAGATTGACCGCGATGACGAGCCGTGCGCCGAGCGCACGCGCCGCCGAAACCGGAACCGGATTGACCAGCGCGCCGTCAACCAGCCAGCGCCCGCCAAGCCGCACCGGCGTGAAGACTCCGGGCAGGGCGTAGGACGCGCGCGCGGCGTCGACCACCCGGCCGCGGGTCAGCCAGATTTCGTGGCCGGTGCCGAGCTCGGTCGCGATACAGGCATAGCGCTTGGGGAGGTCCTCGATCAGGGTGTCGCCCAGCGTGCTTTCCAGCCGCTGCGCCAGCCGGCTTCCGCCGATCAGGCCGGAGCCGCCCAGGCTGACATCCAGATATCCGAGCACGCCGCGTGTCGTCAGGCCACGCGCCCATTGCTCGAAGACCTCGAGCTTGCCGGCGGCATAGCAGGCGCCGGCCACTGCGCCGATCGAAGTGCCGACCACAACATCAGGTTCGATGCCGTTTTTCGCCAGCACCTGCAGGATGCCGATATGGACGAAACCGCGAGCGATGCCGCCGCCGAGTGCGAGGCCGATGCTCGGCCGTGGCGAAGCCTTTTTCTCGGTGATGGCTTCCGTCGCGCGATCACCGTTCACGGCGCGTCGGATCAGGCCCTGCAGCACGGTTCAAATCTCTGGCGGCGATCATCGCGGCATTGATGCGCGCAGACAAGAGCTCGCCGATCACAAACGTCGCGCATGGTGAAAGCGCCCGCCTTGCACAGACATGCCGATCAGCCGTTATAGCGCGTCACGATCTCCGACAGCGGCGGGCGCGGACGATCTTCCGGCGGACGCGACGCCTTTCCGATATGAACGAATCCGGCAATCCGTTCGCTGTCGGCAAGCCCGATCGCTTTGCGAATACGCGCGTCATAGGCGTACCATTCGGTAATCCAGTTGGCGGCATAACCAAGCGCATGGGCCGCCGTGACGAGGTTCATGGTGGCTGCCCCAGCGGACAGGACCTGCTCCCATTCCGGAATTTTCGCGTGTGGCGCCGCACGGCTGACCACGGCTATCACCAGCGGGGAGCGGGCCATGCGATTGCGCTCGAAGGCGATCTGGTCGGGGGTCGCGTCCGGCCGGTCCGACCGGAAGACTTCGGCAATGGTCTCGCCGATGGCGGTGCGCGCGTCGCCTTCGAATACGACAAAGCGCCAGGGCGTCAGCTTGCCGTGATCGGGGACTCGCGACGCGATCGTCAGGATCGTGTCGATTTCTGCGGCGGAGGGGGCGGGGCCACCCAGTTCAATCGGCTTGACCGAGCGGCGCGTCCTGAGGAGGGAGAGGGCATCCTGCATGCCGTTGCGGCTAGCACAGGCCGAAAGCCGGTACAAATTCCGAAGGCGCGGTCTCAGGCTTGAATTCGCCGCGATTTCCGTCGACAAGGCACATCATGAGGGCGTTGGAATCCGCGGCTGTATGGGCAGGAGCGCGGACGGCGTTGGCCGTCGCCATGCTCGCCGCATGGACCGTGTCGTCATATGCACAGCCGTTCACGGCCGGCGGATCGGCGCCGATTGGGCCGGCACCCGCCGGCGTACCGGTGGGCGAGCCGCAAAGCCTTGCGCCCCCGCCCGCCGTCAATCTTGCCGTTCCAGGACCAGCCGACGTGCTGCGCCCGCCCGCGCCGATTCCGCTTCCGGTCGCGCCGCTGCCACCTCCCGCGCAGGTCGAACGTCCGCCCGCGCCACCGCCAGCTGCACCCGCGCTCGCCCCGGTGGTCCCGCCCGGCCAGGTCGCCTTGTATCTGAGCGCGCGTTTCGGCCGCGATTTGCCACAGGTGCCTGGGGGCATTCTGTGGCGCATCTTTCCGGACCGGCCCGATGCGGCCGGAGTGCTGCGTCCGATCCGCGAGGAAAAGACCGCCGCGCCAACGCTGCTGCTGCCGCCGGGCGGCTACATCGTTCATGCCACGATGGGCCACGCGCATACGCTGAAGAAGGTGCAACTGCGCGCCGAGACGGTGCGCGAGGTCTTCGACATCCCGGCTGGCGGCATCCGCATCGAGGGAAAGGTCGGCGATACGAGCATCCCGGCCGGCCAAATCCATTTCGATGTCTACAAAGGCAGTCAATTCGAGACCGGCGACAAGCGTCCGATCAGCCAGAACGTCATGACCGGCGAGGTGATGCTGGTGCCGGAGGGCACCTATCACATCGTTTCGCATTATGGCGATGGCAATGCCGTGGTGCGGTCGGACATTCGCGTACAGGCCGCCCGCGTCACCGATGTGACGGTAAATCACCGCGCCGCAATGATTACGCTGAAGCTCGTCACCAGTGAGGGCGGCGAGGCGCTTGCCAATACGCAATGGTCGGTCCTGACGCCCGGCGGCGACGTGATCAAGGAATCGATCGGCGCATTTCCCCGCGTGGTCCTGGCGGAAGGCGAATATCGCGTTATCGCGCGTAATGAAGGGCGCTCGTTCCAGCACGATTTCGATGTGGTTCCCGGTGTTGACCGCGAAATCTCGGTGGTCGCGCGCTGATTTTCTTGTCGGGCCAGGTTTGGTTCGCAGACCATGATTGAGCATCGGCTTTGTTCTCTCGCGGCGGGCGCGCTGCTGATCATGTGTTGCAGCGCCGCGCCTGCCATGGCCGAAGCTGACGGGCTGCCGCACGATCTCGCTGCGATGAAGGCCGAATATCGCCGTCCGCCCGCGCGCCCGGCGGACAATCCCGCACTGGCCGAACTCGGGCGCGAGCTGTTTTTCGATCCCGTCATTTCCGCATCCGGCAAGACCTCTTGCGCGACGTGCCACCGGCCCGAATTCGGCTGGGCCTCGAACGAGGCACGCAGCAAGGGGGATTCCGGGCGTCCCACCCAGCGCCGGACACAGACCTTGCTCGGCATCGGCCATGCTCGTGGTCCGTTCGACTGGGATGGCCGGCATGCCACGCTCGAAGCGCAGGCGGTTGCATCGATCGGGACTGGCTCGATGTCGATGTTCGCGACGCCGAACGAGGTGAGGGTGGATGATATCGTTGCCCGGCTGCGCGGCAGCGAGAGCTATGCCGGAAAATTCGCGCGGGCTTTGCCGGGTGCGCCGATCACCCTCGACACCATCGTTATCGCGCTTGCGGCTTTCGAGCGCACGATTGAGCCGGGTATCGCGCCGTTCGACCGCTGGATCATGGGCGACGAAGGTGCGATTTCGGCGGCGGCGAAGCGCGGCTTTGTCCTGTTCCATACGGAGGCCGGCTGCTCCGGCTGCCACGCCGGCTGGCGCTTCACCGACGACCGCTTCCACGATATCGGCACGACAGCGATCGACCGGGGACGCGGCCGCGAACGCAAGAGCGACCCGAAAATGCAGTTCGCATTCAAGACGCCGACGCTGCGCTCGGTCGCGCTGCGGGCGCCCTACATGCATGACGGCAGCATCGCGACCTTGCGCAATGTCGTGGACCTCTATGTCAGGGGTGGCATCGACCGGCCGAGCCGCTCGCCGATGATCAATCCGTTGGATCTCACCGAGGACGAGCGAAACGACCTTGTCGCCTTTCTTGAAACCCTGACAGGCGAGGATCATAGCTTCACACCGCCGTCCAGCCGCCGTCATGGGCGATCAACCGGCCGGTGACATAGCTTGCCGCGTCGCTTCTGCCGCGTCATGCCTGCGAGCCCCGCCTTGGTCGCCGCATAGGCGACGCTCGAGACCACAAAGCCCGAGCGCCATCTCGCGGCCGAGTCCGGACCGGCCAGTGACCAGCGCCACTTTCCCATCGAGCTTGAACAGCTCGACCGACATCACGCCGCCTTGGCAAGCCCGGCGCGCCGCAGGTCCGGCGGCAGCGCTTCGTCTGCCAGCATGGCAAGCGCCTGATCGAGCGGCATCACCTGCTGGCCCTCCTTGCCGAGCCGACGGATCGAGACCGTGCGCTCGGCGGCTTCCTTCTTGCCGACGACGAGCAGGGCCGGGACCTTGGCGAGCGAATGCTCGCGCACCTTGTAGTTGATCTTCTCGTTGCGAAGGTCGGTCGAGACCCGCAGCCCAAGCGCGTTTGCGGCGCGCAGCGCCTCTTGTGCATAGTCATCGGCATCCGACACGATGGTGCAGATCACCGCCTGTTTTGGCGCAAGCCAGAGCGGCAGGTGGCCGGCATAGTGCTCCAGCACCACGCCGAGGAAGCGCTCCATCGAGCCGCAGATCGCTCTGTGGATCATCACCGGGATCTGCTTCGAGCCGTCCGGTGCGATGTAGAACGCCTCGAACCGCTCCGGCAGGTTGAAGTCGACCTGCGTCGTGCCGCATTGCCAGTCGCGGCCGATCGCATCGCGCAGCACATATTCGAACTTCGGGCCGTAGAAGGCACCTTCCCCGGGATTGATCGCGGTCCTGATCTTCTGGTTGCCGCTGCGCGCCTCGATCTGCTTGAGCACATCCTGCATGATGTTCTCGGCGTGATCCCAGGCCTCGTCAGAGCCGACGCGCTGCTCCGGCCGGGTCGAGAGCTTCACCGTCATCTCGCCCTCAAAGCCAAAATCAGCATAGGTGGAGAGGATCAGGTCGTTGATCTTCAGGCATTCCTCGGCCATCTGCTCGGGCGTGCAGAACACATGCGCGTCGTCCTGGGTGAAGGCGCGCACGCGCATCAGTCCATGCAGCGCGCCGGATGGCTCGTAGCGGTGTACGATGCCGAACTCGGCCATGCGCAGCGGCAATTCGCGGTATGACCGCAGGCCGTGCTTGAAGATCTGGATGTGGCCGGGGCAGTTCATCGGCTTGATCGCGAATACGCGCTCGTCGCCGGTCTCCTCGCCGGCCGATTTCGCCATGAACATATTTTCGCGGAACCAGCCCCAGTGGCCCGAGGTCTCCCATAGCGACTTGTCGAGCAGTTGCGGCGCGTTGACCTCCTGGTATTCCCCCTTCAGGCGGCGGCGCATATAGGCGACGATTTCCTGGAACATGGTCCAGCCGGCCGGATGCCAGAACACCGTGCCCGGCCCTTCCTCCTGGAAGTGGAAGAGGTCCATCTCGCGGCCGAGCTTGCGATGGTCGCGCTTCTCTGCCTCCTCCATACGATGCAGGTAATCGTCCAGCTCCTCCTGTTTCGCGAAAGCTGTGCCGTAGATGCGCGACAGCATCTCGCGGTTGGAATCGCCCCGCCAGTAAGCGCCCGCGACCTTCATCAGCTTGAAGGCGTTGCCGATCTTGCCCGTTGACGTCATGTGAGGGCCGCGGCAGAGGTCGAACCACTCGCCCTGCTTGTAGATTTTCAGGTCCTGGTCCTCGGGGATCGCATCGATCAGCTCGACCTTGAAGGTCTCGCCCTTGTCGCGGAACACCTTCTTGGCTTCGTCCCGCGACCACACTTCCTTGGTGAAGGGTTTGTCGCGCGCGATGATCTCGCGCATCTTCTTTTCGATCGCGCCAAGGTCCTCCGGCGTGAACGGCTGGTTGCGGAAGAAATCGTAGTAGAAGCCGTTTTCGATCACCGGGCCGATGGTGACCTGGGTGCCCGGCCACAGGGTCTGCACGGCTTCCGCCAGCACATGCGCGCAATCATGTCGGATCAATTCCAGCGCGCGCGGGTCCTCGCGATTGAGAAATTCAATCCTGGCGTCTTTCTCGATCGGGTCGGCGAGGTCGGTGACCACGCCGTCCAGCGCCATCGCGACGGTGCGCTTGGCGAGCGAGGGAGAGATGCCCTTCGCGATATCGAGACCGGAAATGCCTTGGGGAAATTCGCGGCGTGCGCCGTCGGGAAAGGTCAGCGTGACCTGCGTCATTGTCGTCTCCTTGAGCTCACTCCCGCGAACGAGCGCGGGTAAGCGGGTGGTAAGGGCCGGTATAGCAGCGGATACGGGGAGGGCAATCGGCTTGGTCGCCCCTGCGCAAGCGGGGCCCATGTTCCAGAGTGGTGGGTATAGATCCCCTTTTCTCGGGGACGACGACCAGACAAGCTCCGCCGCCCGTATTGTTTGCGGCGCCGGGTACGCCGTAGCCCGAAACAGCAAGGTGAGGGGAATGATGCGCCGGAAGACGCAGGGCATTCCTGATACGCCGCGCTCTCGCGAGCGCGACCGCCTTTCGGCGCACCATTTCGGCGTTTTTTCAGCATGGGGCCGCGCTTTGCACATGCGCTCGCCCGACGAGCAGGAAGCGCCGGTCAGCCGGCTCCCGGCAGGGGTCCCTAGTGACCCCGGGCGGTGCCCCCATGCAGCCCGAGTGCATGCGTGACGAATGCATGCCCGCAGGCGCCGCGCCCGCTCCATCAACTGGCGTCACCGGTTGACGCCCCTCGTTGAGCAGGGTGCAAGGACTATATTCCTTGAACTCAAACTTGTCAAGCCATCCGACATGCGATGTCCGTCAGGACGAGCGTGCAGGACGACAGTAAAGTCACGTCGAAAACGGATGCACCGCCGCTGTTCTGCCACCACCTGGAATAATGCTTCGACGCAAAAGGCCCCCGGACCCGATGCTTCCCCTTCGCACCGCCTTGCTGCTCTGGTCCGTCCTCGCCTTGTCCGGCGAAGCACTGGCGCAATCCGCGCCGAAACAGCGTGGCGGTTTCAAGCACGAACCGATGATCTTCTTTGTGGCCAAGGGCGCGCCGGGAGCCTGCGGGCCGGGTTGCGACACCTGGATCGCGGCCGAAGGCACGTTCGATCCAAAGGTGCATGAGCGGCTGAGCGACTTCTTGAAGGTCCCGTCGCACGGCAGGCTGCCGATCTTCTTCCATTCGCCGGGTGGCGAATTGCAGCCTTCGATCGCCACCGGCAATCTGCTGCGCGAGCGGCGCATGATCGCTGGGATCGGGCAGACTATACCCGAAGGGTGCCGGATGCGCGCCCGGGCTGATGCAGCGTGTCGCCGGCTGATGGGGTCCGGCCGCATCCTGACCGCGCAACTGAGAGTGGATCGTGGCATCTGCGCCTCCGGCTGCGGCTATGCCCTGATCGGGGCCTCGGTCCGTCTGGTCGGGGCAGGCGCAAAGTTCGGCGTGCATGCAAGCCGCCTCGTGCGGCGAGCGGACGATGACAGCATGCCGCCGCCAAATCGCGCGACACAGCAGGACGCGGAGCGCCAGTCCTACGATCTGCTGAAGCAGTATGTCGCGCTCGCCGGAGTCGACCCTGCGCTGATCGATCTGGCGATGCGGACCCCGCATAACCGGGTGCATTGGCTCTCGGCTCAGGAATTGAGCCGCTACGGCATCGTCCCGGGGGACTATTTTGAGACCCAATGGCTGCGCATCCCGATCGCGGAGGGGAAATTCACGATCGTCAAATCCCTGACCCAGCCCTCGCGGACCAATCGCGGCGAGTACCGGACCACGATTATCGGCATCGATTGCGCGGCCGGCGAGCGCCCGAATGTCACGGTACGCCGCGAATTGCCGGCGCATGAGCCGGGAGCCCGGCTCGCCATGCGGATGTTCTCGGGCGACGCCTTTGTGCTTGTCTTCAACGAGGGCCGGCGTCCGGATGCGGCGACCGAATTGCGGGTTCAGCCGGTCGCAGCGGACGCGCTGGCACGCGCCGCGGCGGGCGCGGCCATCGTGCTCCGCGAGGAAAACGGCGAATGGAGCCGCGAGACGAGGCTTTCCACCAAGGGCCTGATGGAGGCGCTGCGCAGCGGCCCCGGCCAGTGCGCAGGCCGCACCTGATGCGCAGGATTAAATCTCTCACAGCATCGGAACCGCGGAGCGGTGTCCGGCGTTTGGGCCGGACGGATGGCGTCCATGCCGGCGAGGTTCCCCGCCTCGCCGGTCGCAGGCGCTGACATCGGGTGCCCGCGGAATTCATGGATACAGCGCAAACGTCCGCCATCCGGTCGCTGCGGCTCGCCATGCTGGCGGCCTTCGTCCTTCCGGTCGTCCTGTTTCTCATTCTCGCCATTGTGAATTACCGGCATACGCATGCCGTGGCCGACGAACGCATCGAACGCACCGCCAGCATCCTGCAGGAGCACGCGCTCAAGGTATTCGAGACGCTCGAGCGCGCCATCGCGGAAGCAAACGAGGTCGTTCGCGGTATGTCCGACGACGCAATCGCGGCGGACGAAGCGCGTCTTCACCTGCGGCTTCGCGAACTGGTGAACTCGCTGCCGCACCTGAAGTCACTGTGGATTTTCGATCGCAAGGGCCGCGCGCTGGTCAATTCGCTCGCTTTCCCCCAGCCGGAGGGCGTCAGTTTCTTCGACCGCGACTATTTCCAGGCTCATATCGGCTCGCGCGGCAAAACCTTCATCGGCGAGGTGCTAAGGCCCCGCGAGCCTTACCCGGAGGGTGACTTTTTCAGCGTCAGCAAAGGGCGCCCCAGCGCGGACGGGACATTCGCCGGTGTGATCCAGCTTTCCGTCCTGCCACCCTATTTCGAACAATTCTTCGCCAAGCTGCAATCGGCTTATCCCGGCGGCTATGCATCGCTGGTGCGCGAAGACGGTGCGGTGCTGGCACGCCATCCGGCCTTTGCGCCCAATGCCGCGAAGCCCATGGACTCGCGGGTCACCGATGCCATGCGCAACAATCCGGGTGGCGGCTTTGTAACGCGCGTCTCTGCGGTCGATGGCATCGAGCGGCGCCTCGCCTGGAAAAAGCTGCCGAACCTGCCCGTCTACGTTATGGCCGGCACCGAAACCTCCGCCATCTGGGCGGAATGGCTCGGCACCATGGCCGGCTATCTGGCTTTCGGACTGCCGGTGACCGCCCTGTTGCTTGGCGCGATCTGGCTGGCGCTGGAACGCACGCGGCGCCTCTATCAGGCGGAGAGCCGTCGCACCGCCGCAGAAGATGCGCTGCGCCAGGCCCAGCGCATGGAAGCGATCGGCCAACTGACCGGCGGGGTGGCCCACGACTTCAACAACATCCTGATGATCGTGAAAGGCAATGTGCATCGGTTGCGGCGCGAATTGAAAGAGCCGAAACTCCTGCGCAAGCTCGACATGATCGATACCGCCTCGCAGCGCGGCGAAAGCCTCGTGCGGCAGCTTCTGACCTTCTCGCGCAAGCAGAATCTCACGCCGCAGGTGATCGACCTCGCCGGGCGCGTGCGCGACTTCCGTTCGCTGCTGGCGCCCTCGTTGCGCGGCGACATCGAAATCCGGATCGACGTGCCGCAGACCATTGCCCCGGTGCGGGTCGATCAGAGTGAACTCGAACTCGCCGTGCTCAACCTTGCGGTCAATGCGCGTGACGCAATGCCGAACGGCGGCGTCATCGAAATCGGCGTGCGGCAGGTTCGGCTGCGCGGGGATCCGGCGCATGACCGCCTCACGGGCGAATTCGTGGCGCTGTCGATCTCCGATAACGGCTGCGGGATTTCGCGCGACGAGATTGGAAAGATTTTCGAACCGTTCTTCACCACCAAGGAGGTCGGCAAGGGCACCGGGCTCGGCCTCAGCCAAGTCTATGGCTTCGCCAAGCAGAGTGGCGGTACGGTGACGGTATCGAGCCAGGTGGGTCAGGGCACGACGTTCACGCTCTATCTGCCGCGATCGCAGGAACAGCCACAGCGCTCCGCGCCGGCGCCGGCCGGCGAGACCACGCCCGTCGCGGCCGGTTCGGTGCTGGTGGTCGAGGACAATACCGAGGTCGCCGATATCGCAACCGCGCTGCTCAACGAACTCGGCTACCAGGTGACGCGGGTGGCGAGCGCGCAAACCGCGCTCGATGTACTGGGCACCGGTGAGCGGTTCGACCTGGTTTTTTCCGACGTGGTGATGCCGGGCGGCATGAACGGCGTTGAACTGGCGCAACGGATCGGCAGCGATTATCCGGATCTGCCGGTGGTTCTGACCACGGGCTATTACAACGCGGTGGACAAGCCGCTGCCGCGCGGCCTGCCGGTGCTGCGCAAGCCCTACGATATCGCCGAGTTGAAGAGGGTGGTGCAGGCCGCCACCGAAAGGCGGCAACGGCAGCGCCGCGTGGCGGCGGGGTAGGGGCCCTGAGGTCACATCCGCGTCAGCCATCGATGCGATGCTTCGGCGCCATCCGCCGATGTGATAGTCGGGTTTCATGACCACGCACTGGTACCAATTGTGGCGCGACCGGCGCGGGCGGACTTCGCCGCTGCGCATCGCCGCGCTCGCGTTCTTGCTGGTGCCGGCGATGCTTGCACTTCACGCATGGTACGCGCACACGCTCGCGCCGCGATTGCTGAACGATCTCGTGCACCGCACCGGCTACTGGGCGCTGATCTTCATGCTGGTCGCGCTGGCGATCACGCCGCTGCGCCGGAGCGGACGCTTTTCGGGGCTGATCGATGTGCGGCGGATGATCGGGGTCGGCGCCTTCGTCTATGCGACGCTGCATATCCTGCTCTACATCGCCGACGAGCGCTTCGATCTCGTCAAGGTCGCGCTCGAAATCGTCAAGCGGCTTTATCTCACCATCGGCCTCGTCGCCTGGCTTGGCCTGCTGGTGCTGGCCGTCACCTCGAACGACACAATGGTCAAGCGGCTTGGCGCGATGCGGTGGCGACGGCTGCACCAGGCGAGCTATGTCATTGGCTTCCTCGCGCTGATCCATTTCTTCCAGCAGACCAAGGCGGATTTCACGCTGCCTGCCACCATCGGCGGACTGTTCGGCTGGCTGATGGTCTACCGCGCGGTCGCGGCCCGATACGGGCCGGATCTTTCGACGGTCACGCTGTTCGTGATGACGATGGCTGTCGCGATCGCGACCTTCCTCGTCGAGGCGGCGGGTATTGCGCTCTGGTACCGGGTCTCGCCAACGACCGTCCTGGTGACGGTGTTCGACTTCGAACTGGCCATCCGGCCGGGCTGGTACGTGCTCGGTGCCGGTCTCGCGGTCTGTATTCTGGACTTCGTGCGCGGGCGCATGCAGCCGGCCCGTGAGCGCCCGGTCCGGCGCGGTCCCGGTCAGGTTTCCGCCGGCGGGGTCTCATTGGTCGAGCGCCAGCGCGCATAGCGCCACGGCAGGTACCAGCGCGCGCGCGGCGATGGCTGCGCTGGCACGAAATCCAGACCCGATGTCCCGTAAGGATGGCATCGGCAGACGCGCCCAAGGGTCATCCATCCGCCCGCCCACAGGCCATGCCGACGCAGCGCTTCGTCGCCGTATTCCGAACATGTCGGCAGGTGCCGGCAGTGGAACCCGATGAGGGGCGACAATGTGTAGCGATAGGCGTGGATGAGCCCGCGCCCCGCGTGACGTGGCGCATTACGAACACACGCCTGCAAATTCGTAGCGCGAAACTGAGCCAAAGGCGCGGGTTCCCTCATCGAAAGCGCCGAACAGACGCGAAATAACCATTTGCCTGGAACTTTGCGACCGGGTTCCACCGATTCCAGGCGTGGTTCTTTCGTCGGGAACAGACAGTTTTTGTGGACGCGAATCCCGCTCGCATATTATGAACAAGCTTGGGTGACGCGCGATCCCGCTCGACCGGCGCCAGAACAAGCCGGATGGCCAGCGAGCCGCGGGATGCACGGGAACGGGGAGTTTCATGACGCTGCGCCGGATGGGTGCGGTCGCACTGGGATGTCTGTTTGTGTCTTTCGCCGCGCCGATCGCCGAAAGCGATCCATCGCGCTCGGCTCCGATGCAATTCAGTCTACGCCAGGACGCGAGCAACTGCGGAACCAAGTGCAAGACCTGGGTGTCCGCAACGGGCATGATCCGCGCCGACACGGCGCGTGAGTTTGAGATATTCGCGGCGAAGCACAATATTCGCGGCGCGACCATTGTGCTCAATTCCGAGGGTGGCTCCGTGCACGGCGCGATTGCGCTTGGCCGCGCCATCCGCAAGCTCGACATGGTCACCACGGTCGGTCGCACCGTCAGCGTGAAGGGCAGTTCCGATCCGCGGATCGCTCATATCGTCCCGCGCGCCGATTGCGAATCGATGTGCGCCTTCGTGCTGCTGTCAGGAGCCAAGCGCATCGTCCCGCCGGAGGCGCGGGTGCGCGTGCATCAGATATGGCTCGGCGATCGAAGGGACGACGCCGCCGCGGCAAGCTATAGCGCCGAGGATCTTGTGCTGGTGCAGCGCGACATCGGCAAGCTGGCGCAATACACCATCGAGATGGGCGGCAGCGTGGAACTGCTGGAAGTGTCGCTTCGCATTCCGCCATGGGAGCCGATGCGGGTGCTTACGCGCGACGAATTGCGGCGGATGAATCTCGAAAATTCCGAGGTTATCGACGCGCGCGCGAGCCAGCCCCAAGCCACCACCAGCGCCGCTCCTGCTCAGCTTCCGGCCAAGCGCGTTTCCTATACCCAGGCCGGGCCGCGCGACCGGGATCGCGGGTGGGTCATGGCCGAGAATGCAGGCTCGGCGACCCTGACGCGACGTCACCCGCTGACAGTGGAAGGCGAGGACATCGGGTCGATCGATGTGACCTTCGCCTGCGGCACAAATGCGGATGAATATCTGGTTCTCTACAGCGAGACCCGGCGGATGAGCGAAGGGGCAGCCGCACAGCCGCTCAAGAAGGTCGAAATCCGCCTCGGCACGAAGACCGTTCCGCTCACCCTCGGTGTGTCGCGTCCGGCGCAAAATCCCGGCGAGCACCGGTCGACCGCCAGCGGCGCGGTGACCGGCGCGATGCTGCAGAACTTCGCAAGCGCCAGTCTGCGTTCGATGGTGATCGAATCGACGGCGGAGAATTCCGATCCCGCCGTGATCCGCATCGGCAATACCGGCGCCGCAGGCAATGTGACGCAGTTTCTCGCAAATTGTGCGCAGCCTTCGTCAGAGCCATCGGAGCATGCCGGGCTGAAGGCGGACGCGCGGTAACGGCGGCGGTGAGGCTATTCCGCCGCCTGTCCGGCGGTGGCCCGCGCCTTTTCGATCTGGTCGATCGCGGAGACCACCGCATCGAAGGTCAGCAGCGTCGAGGCGTGACGCGCCTTATAGTCGCGCACCGGCTCGAGCACGGCGATATCGGCCCATTTGCCGTCCGGCGGGGCTCCATTGTCCTTCAGCATCCGGCGCACCGCCTCGCGTAGAGACCGCAATTCGTCCGAGCGCGAGCCGATCACGTGGCGGGCCATGATCGATGAGGATGCCTGGCCGAGCGCGCAGGCCTTCACCTCATGCGCGAAGTCCGTGACCGTATCGCCGTCCATCTTGATATCGACGGTGACGGTCGAGCCGCACAGCTTGGAGTGCGCGGTAGCGCTGCCATGCGCATCCGGCATACGTCCGATCCGCGGGATCGACGCCGCGAGCTCGAGAATCCGGGTGTTGTAGACGTCATTCAGCATGGGCAGGCCGATGGTTCGGATGCGGGAAAGCGTATTTGTCTTGATCGAGCAACCGACTATATATGGCTTTGGGAATGCGGCGTCCAAGCCCGGTCGGGCGGCGCGGCCGACCCGGTGACACCCCCGGCGCCACCTTTGACTTAGAGCGCCGGTCGAACGGAGAGACCATGGACGCGATCGTGAAGCCCTGGCCGAAGCAGTCTTCGGCATCCCAATCCCTTTCCGACCATGTGCGCGCCGCGCCTGCGGCGTTGGAAAGCCGGCCCTCACGCGAGCAGGCGGAAGAGGCGGTGCGCACCCTCATCGCCTATGCCGGCGAGAACCCGGCGCGAGAGGGCGTGCTGGAGACTCCCAAGCGCGTGGTCGAGGCCTACGAGGAGATGTTCCGCGGCTATACCGAATGCCCTGCGGACGTGCTCGACAAGACCTTCGCCGAAAGCGAGGCGTATGACGATTTCGTGCTGGTGCGGGACATCACATTCAACTCGCATTGCGAGCACCACATGATGCCGTTCTTCGGCAAGGCGCATGTCGCCTATCGGCCGGTCGACCGGGTGGTCGGTCTGTCCAAGCTGGCCCGCCTTGTCGATGTCTATGCGCACCGCTTGCAGACGCAGGAGCATATGACCGCCCAGATCGTGACCGCGATCGAGGAGATCCTCAAGCCGAAGGGCGTGGCGGTCATGATCGAGGCCGAGCATATGTGCATGTCGATCCGCGGCGTGACCAAGCCGGGCGCGCTGACCGTGACCACGCAGTTCCGGGGCTCGTTCCGCGATGACCCGAATGAGCAGGTGCGGTTCCTGACCTCGATCCGGGCCGGCCAGCGGTAAGCCGGCCTCGTGTCCCGGATGCTGTGCGGCATGAGCGCGAAGCGCGAAATGCTGCACTGCTGTTCCGGGATCCACATTATCGCCTCCAGCTTGTAGGTCGCGGTTCTGCGGCGCATCATTACGCGCCTGCGGCGCTTTAGGCTGCGCCGCGCCCGGGACACGAGAGCCTTATCGCGGAGCCATCATGGCCGCCTCATCCGAAATAGAGGAAGGCACCCGCCTTCAGCCCAAGTCCGATTCAAACGGCCTCGTCACCGCGGGCGCGACCGATGCCGCGACCGGTGCTGTACTGATGGTCGCGCATATGAATGCGGAGGCGCTGGCGAAGACCATCGCCTCGGGCGAGGCGCACTATTTCAGCCGCTCGCGCAAGACGCTCTGGCGCAAGGGCGAGGAGAGCGGCCACACCCAGCGCGTGGTCGAACTGCGCATCGATTGCGATCAGGACGCGGTGTGGCTGCGGGTCGAGCAGGCGGGGCCAGGCGCTTGCCATACCGGGCGGCGCTCGTGCTTCTACCGTGCCGTGCCGCTCGGGCAGTCGGGCGAGGTGAGGCTGGAATTTCGCGAAGCGGACCGGTTATTCGATCCGGCGTCGGCCTACGCCCGAGGCTCTGACCGGTCATAAGGCCGTGATGGGGTCGACATCCTCCCGCAAATCGCCTAGCTGAAATGTGAGCGGGAGAGACCGGCCGGGTTCGTAACCCAGCCGGCGCCGAAGGAGCAACCGCCCCGGAATCTCTCAGGCAAAAGGACCGCTCGAAAGGTTAGCACTCTGAAGAGTGGAGCCGGAGCGCGCCGACGATCTTTCCGTTCGGTCGCGCGACCAAAGACAAAAGGCTCCCGCCGACGGTGTAAGTCGTCACGGCAATCAGGCCGGGACGGCGATACTCTCAGGCCAATGACAGAGGGGGCCGCATCCGTCAGATGCACGGATGTGCGCCAGCTCGCGAGGCCGAGAATGTCTTCCCCCGACCATTTTGATGTCATCGTGCTCGGCGCCGGTGTGATCGGCGTCAACGCCGCCTATTGGAATCTGCGCAATGGCAAGTCGGTCTGCGTGATCGACCGGCAGCCCGCGGCCGGGCTTGAGACCAGCTTCGCCAATGGCGGGCAGGTGTCGGTCAGCCATGCCGAGCCGTGGGCCAATCCGTCCGCTCCGCTCAAGGTGCTGAAGTGGTTGTTCCAGAAGGATGCGCCGCTGCTGTTCCGGCCGCGGCTCGACGTCCATCAATGGCTGTGGATCGCCAAATTCCTGGTCGATTGCCTGCCCTCGCGTGCCGATCGGCACACCACGGAGATCGTGAAGCTCGCCACCGAGAGCCGCAGGCTGATCCAGGCGATCCGTGCGCGCGAGGGCTTTCACTATAACGAGCGCGGCAACGGCATCCTGCATTTCTATCGCGACCCCAGGGAATTCGAGGCCGCGGCCCGCGTCGCCGAACTGATGCGCAAGCATGGCTGCGACCGTGAGGTGATCGGCATCGACCGTGTGGTCGAGATCGAGCCGGCGCTTGCGGATCGCCGCCGCGAGATTGCCGGCGCGACCTATACCGCGGCCGATGAAAGCGGCGACGCGTTGAAATACACGCAGGAGCTGGCGCTCGTCTGCGAAAAGATGGGCGGCATCTTTCGCTACAGTCATCAGGTCACGGCGCTGCATGCCGACCGCGTCACGCGCGAGGTGCGCGGTGTCGAAGTCTGTGGTCCGGACGGTTACCGCACGCTGCGCGGGCGCGATATCGTGGTTGGACTTGGAAGCTGGTCGGCGCCGTTCCTGCGCGATTATGGCGTGCGGCTGAATATCTATCCGGCCAAGGGCTATTCGGTGACGATCCCGACCAACGGCTCCAATACCGCGCCGGTGGTGAGCCTGACCGATGACGAGTTCAAGCTCGTCTATTCCAATCTCGGCGACCGGCTGCGGATTGCCGGGACGGCGGAATTGTCAGGCTATAGCCGCGATCTCAACGAGACGCGCTGTCAGGCGATCCTGCGCAACGTGAAGACCCTGTTCCCGCGGGCCGGCGCTTTCGAGCGGGCGACCTTCTGGAGCGGCCTGCGCCCCGCGACGCCGTCGAACATTCCCTATGTCGGCCGCACCCGCTATCGCAACCTCTGGCTCAATACAGGGCACGGCACGCTGGGCTGGACCCTCGGCGCAGGCTCGGGATTCCGCGTCGCCAACATGATCGCGGCGGGCGAGGGGCCGGTGGTGGCTTAGTTTCAGTGCGTCTTCGTGGCCTTGGCGAGCAGGATCTTCGCCCGCACCAGATGCGGCCGGTCGTACATCTTGCCGCCGATGCCGACGACGCCGGCGCCCGGCTGGGCGTCGAAGGCGGCGACGATGCTTTGCGCATGCGCGATCGCCTCCGGCGCCGGGGTGAAGATCTCGTTGATTGCCGCGACCTGTGCCGGGTGAATCGCCATCTTGGCGGTGAAGCCGTCGCGACGCGCCTCCTCGCATTCACGGCGCAGGCCCGTGTCGTTGCGGAAATCGACATAGACGGTGTCAATCGCCGGCACGCCCGCTGCAGCCGCGCCGGCCAGGCAAAGCGTGCGCGCGAGGCGGTATGGGTCAAGAAAGCGGCCGCTGTCATCGCGGTTCGCTTCAGCGCCGAGGTCGGCCGACAGGTCTTCCGCGCCCCAGGTGAGCCCGGCAAGGCGAGGGCTCGACCCCGAATAGGTGCCGGTGGTGAATAGCGAAGCAGCCGTCTCGGTTGCGAGCGCCACGATCCCGATCTCGCCGTCCGGCAGTCCCGCGATCGCCTCGCGCGCGGACAGCTTGGCGTGCAGATGCGTGACCGAGACCCCGCCGGCAGCTTTCGGCAGCATGATCGCATCCGGTCGCCCTGGCACGATGGCGTCGAGGTCCTCGTCGGCCAGCCCGGTATCGAGCGCGTTGACCCGCACCAGGAATTTGCGGCCGGCACGCTTGGCATTCTGAAGGAAGGACAGCGCCGTAGCACGGGCGAGGGCCTTGCGATCGGCTGACACTGAGTCCTCGAGGTCGATGATCAGCGCGTCGGCGCCGCTGGACAGGCCCTTGTCCAGCTTCTTGTCGGAGTCGGCAGGAACGAAGAGGAGGGAACGCATGTCAGATTTTCCGGCGTGCTGGACCGATCCTCCGTTCATTCCCGCGACAGCGGGAATCCAGAAAGCCAAAAACTGGGTCCCCGCCTTCGCGGGGACGAACGGTGTAAAAGTTATGCCACATTGCTAAGCCGGCCGTTTCTTGATGAAGGCCTGGCGCTTGCATTCGGCCACCAGCTTGCCGTCCTGATTGAAGCAGCGGTGATGCAATTCGACGATACCCGCATTCGGGCGCGATTTCGATTCGCGCTTGCCGAGGATCTCGGTCGTGGAATGCAGGGTATCGTTCTCGAAGACCGGATGCGGAAAGCGCGTCTCCTGCATGCCAAGATTGGCGATGGTCGTGCCGGTCGAGATGTCGCTCACCGACATGCCGATCATCAGCCCGAGCGTGAACAGCGAATTCATCAGCGGCTGGCCCCATTCGGTCTCGGTCGCACAGAAATGCCGGTCGATATGCAGCGGCTGCGGATTGAGCGTCATGTTGGAGAACAGCATGTTGTCCATCTGCGTGACGGTCCGGTAATAGCGGTGCTGGTAAACGCGGCCGATTTCGAAATCCTCGAAATACAGTCCCCCGCGCGGGTGCCGCTCTACTTCACTCATCCGATCCTCCGTCGCCGATGGCGCTGTCCGCTTCATTAAGAGTCCATTTACCATAATTCGCGAAGGTCGCGCCTGTCGGCACGCGAGGGCATACCCGCCGGCCGAGAGGGACAGCGAGTATGGCGGTCGGAGCCACCACGACGGCGGCGGGGACGATAGGGGCGGTCTCGGTCACCTCGGCGATTCGCAAGGCGTCGGATGTCACCGGCGCGAGATTTGGCTACCTGCTCGCGACGGCCAAGGTCGAATCCAATCTCAATCCGAACGCCGCTGCCAGGACATCGTCAGCCGGCGGGCTGTTCCAGTTCATTGACCGGACCTGGCTCGGCACGCTGAAAGAAGCGGGGCCGCTGCTCGGCTATTCTCGCTATGCCGATGCGATCACGCGCACCGGCGACGGACGCTATGTTGTCTCCAACCCTGCCATGCGGCGCGAGATCATGGCGCTGCGCCAGGACCCAACCGCCAACGCATTGATGGCGGGGGTGTTCACCAATTCAAACGCGAAGCATCTGACGAATAAACTTGGGCGTGCTCCGACTGACGGCGAACTCTATATGGCGCACTTCATGGGCGCGACCGGGGCGGCGCGTCTGATCACGGCATCGGAAAACAGCCCGAGTGCGGTCGCGGCCAATTCTTTCCCCGCTGCGGCGCGTGCCAATCGCTCGATCTTCTTCGACAAGAGCGGACGCGCACGCAACTTCGCCGAGGTGGCCCAGAATCTCGCAGCCCGCTACGATGCCGCGCGCATGCGGGTGGCCCGACTTGCCGCCGGCGATGCAACGCAGCCCGTTGCGACGCTACCCGTTGCAACACAGGTCGTTGCTCCCCAGAGCACCGCTTACGCCGCGGAAACCGCGCGGGTGGCGCGCGCCTATCAGGCCGCGGATCCGATCAGCCGGGTGTCGGTTGCCCCCGCAGCGACCGGGATGCCTGCGGCACAACGGCCGGTCCCGGGCGAACGTCTGTTTCACAATCCCTATCGCGCCGCGCAACGGCCTCAGCCGGTCTCGGCAGCTGTCGCCGAACTCTGGACGCCGAGATCGCGTACGATCCAGCAGGAGCAGGCGCGGCACATCGCCC
>JBIQKQ010000005.1:0-22637 GCA_044506365.1 Hyphomicrobiales bacterium | reverse complement strand
GGCGCGATCCGAAGGACTATCTGCTGGCGTTGATCGGGCCGGCGCGGCACATCGCCCGCGATCTCGAAGAGAAGTCGCGCCCGAAACCGGCCGCACAGGCGGCACAGGCGGCGCAGGCAGCACACGCCGCACCGACCCCGCCGCTGGCGCAAACGGCGGATATGCGCACCGATGCTGCTGCGGGAAGCCTTGGCCTGTTTCAGGATGCGCGGCCGGACGTCCGCTCCCTGTTCACGCACGGCGTAAGAGGCTAGCGGCTCCCCCTGCGTCCGCTTACAGCGTAAACCGGCAAAGCGACGCGTTAACACCGCGGCAACAATCGCAAACAAACATGGTGAACCCTTTGTTAAGAGGCTCACGCTAGGCTTGAGCATAGTCGGCGGGGCCATCGTCGCGTCAGCGTGTTGAGCCAGACATGATTGTGAGACAGTTTCTGTTTTGGTTGCGTAGTGCCCCCGCCGGCGAACGCGCCGACGCGACTTCAGCGCTGGCCAGAGCCTATCTTTATTCCGACCTGTCGGACGACGATCTCGCCGCTGCCGAAGGCGCGATGACCATGCTGCTCGACGATCCGTCGCCGCTGGTGCGCGGCGCTCTCGCCGATGCGCTGGCCGCCAGCGACGCCGCGCCGGCATCCGTCATCTACGCACTTGCCGCCGATCAGCCGGAAATTGCGGCGACGGTGCTGGAGCGCTCGCCGCTCTTGCTCGATGCCGATCTTGTGGATGCGGTGGCGACGCAGGGCGCGGCCGCGCAATGCGCGATCGCGCGGCGCGCCGAAGTTCCGCGCTCGGTCGCGGCGGCGATCGCGGAAGTCGGCTGCGCGCAAGCCTGCCTCGAGCTCCTCGAAAATCCTGGCACGGACATCGCGCCATTCTCGATCGACCGCATTGTCGAGCGGTTCGGCCATCTTGCGCCGATCCGCGAGTTGCTGCTGGCGGGCGAGGGCCTTTCGGCGGCGACGCGCCAGGCGCTGGTGGCAAAGCTGTCGGAGACGCTGGCGCAGTTCGTGGTCGCGCGCGACTGGCTGAACGAGGATCGTGCCAGGCGAGTCGTGAAGGACGCCTGCGAGAAGGCGACTGTGGCGCTCGCCGCCGGCACGCCGGATGAGGAGGTGCGCCCTCTGATCCGGCATCTGCGCGAGAGCGGGCAACTCACAGCGGGGCTGATCCTGCGCGCATTGCTGTCCGGCAATCTTACGATGTTCGAGGAATCGCTGGCCGACCTGTCCGGCATTCCGTTGTCGCGGGTGGTGCGGCTCGTGCACGACCGCGGCGGCTCCGGATTTCGCGCGGTCTACGAAAAGGCAGGCCTGCCCGCGAGCGCTTACCCGGCCTTCCGGGAGGCGATCGCCACCATGCAGGAGGATGGATTCCTGGGCGATCCGTCGGGTTCGGCGCGCCTGAAGCGCCGCATGATCGAGCGCGTCCTGACGCGCTGCGCAAGCCACGCGCCCGGCGAAATCGCGCCGCTGATCATGCTGCTCCGGCGCTTCGCCACTGAGGCCGCGCGTGAAGAGGCGCGGATGTTCTGCAACGATCTGGTCGACGGACTCGTGCCCGGCTATGGCGCGCCGATGATCGCCGCGTGATGGCCGCGCGACTAACGCCGGCGCTTGGCCGCCGACAGCCTGGTGACGTTTGCAGCGGGCTTATCGGCGCTCATCCGAAGCGCCGTCTTGAGATCGGTCGGCTTGCCGTGCTTTCTCAGGAGGTCGCGAACCGCCTCGTCGATCAATTCCTGCAGGGTGGTCGCACGATCCTCGGCGAGCTCTGTGAGGGCTCGCAAATCCTCGGCGTGAAATGCGATCAACTTGCGCGGCATCTACCGGTCCGTCCGCGGATGACGCCGGTGTAGGAACAGGGCGAGTTGCTCGCGCAGCGATTCATCGCGCTCGGTACAATGACCGGCGATCACGGCATCTTCGAACAGGCGATGCTGAATATCCTGCGGCAACTCGGCCCAGGCCTTGATCACCGCCTGACCGAGCGCCAGCGCATAGCGTTGCTCGCCGTCGGTCTGCATTGTCCCTCCACCGCCGTTCGCCAAAGAACGCGATATCTTTCCAAGGGTTCCGGTCCCCCGGTCCGTGGGCAACCGAGAACCCGCCGGCCGGCGGCGATGTCAGTCTAGGCGATCTGCGACCGCTTCAGAAGCCGCGGCCGGGAACGTGCGGCGGCACAACGAGCCCTTCGAGATAGTCCGGGCGGTGACGGTTTTCGTGGATCAGAAATTCGTCGGATACCTGGCGCAGCCTTCGCGTGAGGGCGGCTGCTATTTCGGCAATATCGGATCGTGCATATTCGCGCACGATGGCCCGGACCGCATCGACATGCTGGTCGATCAAAGCAAGCGGGATGCGGCCGCGATCCGGGGAGTGTTCGAGCACGCGGCACAGGCTTTCGGCGGGGCCGGCCGCGAGCGGAAAGCCGAAGGTCGCCGCATCGCCCTTCACGTCATGAGCGGCATGAAACAGTTCCTGGAAGGTGCTATTGCTGAGGCCTTGGTCCCGTACGGCGCGGCGCGCGGTATCCAGCCGATTGCATTCGGCGACCATCCAGTCACCGAACTCACCGGACAATTGGGCGAGAGCGGCTTCGGCGCGTGCGAGCGGATCGTCACCCGGCAGCACAACCCTGGCCACGGCCCGGTCGAGCTTGTGGACAGGTGTGATGACTTCGTGATCGGAGAATAATTGAATCTGCGTGCGGTCATTGCCGGTCTGGTTCATGAGAGGTCCATCGGATCAGCGGACTTGCGCCTTGTCGAATAATGACTGCTGTTTAATGACATCCGCCGGGCCGCCGCGCCGGCGTTCGGGCCCCGAATAGGCGGCCGGATTGGGATTGCGGCGCCGATCCGGTCCGAAATAGGTTTTGGTGCGGATGAACGGGCGCGGATTGACCACGACGCTGACGATCCGTTCGTACAGCGCCTTGGCCGAAAGCGGCTTCGCCAGAAACTCGGTCACGCCGGCGTCGCGCGCCGCGGTCACGCGCCTCTTCTCGGAATGGCCCGTCAGCATGATGATCGGTACGAACGGATTGGCGTTGGCGCCAGGCTGGCGGATCATCTGGGTGAGTTCGAGGCCGTCGAAGATCGGCATCGCCCAGTCGGTGATGATGATGTCGGGGACATAATGCGTGAACGCTTCGAGCCCAGCCGCGCCGTCTTCGGCTTCGCTCACCTCGCGCGCGCCGAAACCGTGCAGCAGCGTCCGCACAATGCGCCGCATATGGGCATTGTCATCGACAACCACGAAGCGCAGACGATTGAAATCGATACGGGACATGAGGACGATGTGGCGGCCGCCGAACCGGCATCGGACCATGTTACGGCTGCCGCGTTAACGGCGGGTTTAGGATAACCGCCGCCTGCTGCCCCGGGTCTAGTAGCCGAACTGTTCGCGCAAGATCCGCTCGTCGAGGCTGTGGCCGGGATCGAACAGCATGTGCATCGAAATCGTGTGGTCCATGGCGATTTCGACAGACGTCACGTCGCGCACTTCCGAGTGATCGGCAACGGCTGCGACCGGCCGCTTGTCGGGATCGATCACCTCGACGGTGACGCGCGCGGTGTCGGGCAGCAGGGCGCCATGCCAGCGCCGCGGCCGGAACGGGCTGATCGGCGTCAGGGCGAGCAGCGGCGCCTTGATCGGAATGATCGGGCCCTGTGCCGACAGGTTGTAGGCGGTCGAGCCGGCCGGCGTCGCCACCATGACGCCATCGGCCACAAGTTCGGGCAACCGCTCCTTTCCGTCGACGAGGATCCGAAGGCGCGCGGCCTGGTAGGTCTGACGAAAGACCGAGACCTCGTTGATCGCATAATGCTCGTGCGCATTGCGGGAGCGGTCCTGCGCCCGCATCACCAGCGGGTGGATCACGGTCGGCTCGGCGGAGGTCAGCCGCTCACGCAGGTCGCATTCGTTGAATTCATTCATCAGGAAGCCGACGGTGCCCCGATGCATGCCATAGACCGGCTTGCCGGTCCGCATCAGGGTGCGCAGCGTCTGCAGCATGAAACCGTCGCCACCGAGCGCCACCACCACGTCCGCGGCCGCAGGATCGCAATTGCCGTAGCGGTCGATCAGGCGGGCGTGCGCCTCGGTCGCCTCCGGACTCTGGCTCGCCAGGAACGCAATTTTGTCGTATCGGCGGCTCATCGGACCGGCTGGCTCCTGCGCGGCATTGCCAATAACGGCCGCGCCCGGTGCTGGCCCCATCAAAGAGGACGTTATGGAACGCGTGGTGCTCGTCTATACGACTTATCCTTCGCTTGTCGAGGCGGAGAAGGCAGGGCGCACAGTGGTCGCGCAGCGGCTCGCCGCTTGTGTCAATATTCTGCCCGGCATGGTTTCGCATTACTGGTGGGATGGGAAGGTCGAGCGCGGCGAAGAGGTCGTGATGCTCATTAAGACGCGCGCTTCGTTCGCCGATCGGGTGCGCAAGGCGATCAAGGTCGCCCATCCCTATACGACGCCGGCGATCATGGTGGTGCCGGTCGAGTCGGTGGAGGACACCTATCTGCGCTGGATCATGAATGAAACCGACCGCGCGGCAATGGCGGGCGGGTCGGGACAGTAGGACGCACGAAACGCAATTCCGCCCGTTCCCGGAGGTTGCGGCGGGTTGCGCGTCCGGCTCAAGCCGCCGGGCGCCCGCGGGTCGCGTCAGTAAATCAGCCCGCCGCCGGACAGTGCGAGCTGCAGCGAGGTATAATCGTCGCAATCTGTGCCGCAGATCGTCGCGATTGTGTTGAGGTATTGCTCGGCCTTCGCGCGATCGCCGCGTTCGAGATGCCACATGCCGTAATATTGCCAGGTGCGGCTGTGTTTCGGGTCTGCGGCGAGCGCTTTCTCGTACCATTCCCGGGCGTCTTCGGTTCGGCCGAGCTTGCGGCTCGAAAAGCCGATCAGGTTCGCGACATCGGGATGGTCGTCGCGGCCGAGCGCGCGCAATGCGGCGATCGCTGCTTCGTAATCCTGGCGCTCGTAAACGAGATCATAGGCCAGGCGATAGCCCTCGAGGAACTGGCGTTCCGATTTCTTGTCGCGCGACTTCGCCTTGCCTTCGGATGGCGGTTTGCGCTTCCCGCGGGGCGCTTTGGGCTGCCCCGCGGGATCGGCGGATTGCAACTGCATGCCGGACGGCGGGTTCTGGATGCCGGCGGCATGAGCGCTCGAAAGGACGATGCTGCCGGTCAGCGCTGCGGCAAGCATTGCAGAACGAAGCAGGGCCATGGACAGCCTCTTGGTCGAAGAACGGGCGTCTCCGTCTTCGCGATCAGTAGGTGACGCCACCATTCAGGGCATCGCGCAGCGAGGTAAAGTCCTCGCAGCCCTGGCCGCAGATCAGTCGGATGCGCTCCAGATGCTGCTCGGCCTTCGCACGGTCGCCGCGTTCGAGATGCCACATGCCGTAATATTGCCAGGTGCGGGAATGTTGCGGGTCCGCGGCGAGCGCCTTCTCGTACCAGATGCGGGCATCCTCGGTGCGGCCGAGCTTGCGGCTTGCGAAGCCGATCAGGTTGGCGACATCGGGATGATCGTCACGGCCGAGCGCGCTCAGGATCACGATCGCGCCGGCATAATCCTGGCGGTCGTAGATTGCCTGATAGGCCAGCTTGTATCCCTTGCGGAAATCGAGATCGGATTTCTTGTCGGCCGGCTTGGCATCGCTGGGCTTGGTGTCGGCAGGCTTTGCGTCCGGCGACTTGCTGTCGGCGGCAGGCGTTGCGCCCTTCTTCTCATCCTTCTTGTCGGTTGCAGCGTCCGACTTTCCGGGCTCTTCGATTGCGGCAGCAAAGACATATCCGGACATCGCGATCGCGACGGCGGCGGCTGCGATAAAACGTGAGATGTGTTGGATCTGGCGGGTCATGGTTTGTGTGCTCATGGTTGGTCGGTGAAGCACGATGCGAGTTCAACTCAATCCCCGATGACATTGCGCGCCTGACTCACCCGCAAGGTCAGCGGTGCATAACATACCGCGTTTTCGTGTCGTTCCTGTGCCGGCCGCTCACAACGGCGTGATCTTGACTCGGCGGCGAACGGCGTGGATCATGGTCTGTGCACTGGTTCTCCGGTCGATTCCGGAGAGGCAAGAGGGAACACGGAACGGTCTTTTGGACCGAAGCCGTGGCTGCCCCCGCAACTGTAAGCGGCGAATCTGCATCCAAGAAATGGCCACTGGGAAACCGGGAAGGCTGGATGCAGGTCACGACCCGCGAGCCAGGAGACCTGCCAGCGCAGTCACCCAACCGGTGGGCGGGGCGTCCATACGGAGCGGTTGTTCGCAGCGGTGACGCTTGAATGCCGATGCGAAGGCCGCCTGGGTTCTCCCCAGCGACTTTTCAAAGAGGCGTGAGCGGTCTCGGCCAGCGCGGCGGCCATTTGGTTCTGTCGCCGGGTGAAGCGTGTGCTCGCGTGTCCTTCGCATCGGGTGTGTTCACCCAAGGCTCTGGCGCTGCCGGAGCAGGCGAAGGATCGTGCGATGGGGGTTTCCTCCTGTAACAAGACAAGTCGAAGCGGGGCGGCGGCGCTGATGGCGTTGTTGTCGTCCGCCGCCTGGGACGCGGCGACGGCGCAAAGCGTCGTGCTGCCGCAAGTGAATGTAACCGAGACCCGACTGAGCGGCATCGGGCGCAGCGTCGGGAACGGTGACCAGACGGTGCCGGAAGGCCCTGCGGAAGGCGCGCCGTCCGGAACGGCGGGCGGTATCGCGCTCGGGGGCGCCGGCATCACCGGCACGTCGACCACCGTCATCACCGGCGAGGAGATCGAGCGTTCGCCCGAGCAGAATTTGCCCGCGATCCTGTCGCGTGAACCTGGAATCCAGGTTCAGAGCCTGTTCGGCGGCGTGAACGGCGCGCGCACCAGCGTCGATATGCGCGGCTTCGGCGCGGCCGCCAATTCCAACACCCTGTTCCTGATCAACGGACGCCGCGTCCAGGATCTCGACATGGTCGGGGTCGACCTTGCCGCGATCCCGCGCGAGAGCATCGAGCGGATCGAAATCACCCGCGGCAATTCCGGCGCGGTGCTATATGGCGACGGCGCGGTCGGCGGCGTGATCAATATCGTTACCAAAACCGGCGTTGCGGTGAAGCCGGGAGCGCGGATCGATGGCGCGTTCGGGTCGTTCAACCACCGGGAAGGCAACCTGTCAGCGTATGGATCGAATGGCGGCTGGTCCGGCAGCATCTTCACCAATGCGATCAACAGCGACGGCTACCGGGACAACAACACCTACAAGCAGTATGGCGGCGTCGCCGACATCCGCTACACGCACCAGAATGGCAGCTTCTATCTCAACCTTTCCGCCGACGATCAGCATCTCGGGCTGCCGGGGCACCGCCGCTTCTCTCCGTCACAGGACATCTTCAATCTGATCACCGACCGGCGCGGCGCCTTCACGCCGTATGACTGGGGCGACAAACAGGGGCAGAACGGCACCATCGGCTTCACGCATATGCTGGCGCCGGGTTTCGAACTGATTGTCGATGGCGGCATCCGGCGGAAAGCCGAACAGGCGCAGTATTTCAACGCGACCGAGTTCGTCGCGACGTTGAACCCGCGGCAGGCGGTCGATACCAAACTGACGACATCGTCGGTCACACCGCGGATCAAGATCGATACGACGCTGTGGGGGATGCCGGTTAAAGCGATCGGCGGTTTCGACTATTACAACGCCGATTACGATTCGAGCCGTCCGCTCTATTTCGGCGCCGCGCCGATCCATGTCTATGACATGCAGCAGGCGTCCACCGGGCTGTACTGGATGCAGACGGTGACGCTGCCGACCAACACCGACGTCTCGGGCGGCGCGCGCTGGCAGCGCACCTCGGTCGATGCAAAGGATGCGTTCGACGGATCGGCGCCCGGCGCGATTCCCTTGAGCTGCTTTCCCGGCTTCGGCTGTTTCGGCGACCAAGCCGGCATTCCGCTCGACAAGAGCGAGACCAATCATGCCTGGCATCTCGGTCTCGAGCAGCGGCTGACGCAGCATCTCGCGCTGTTCGGGCGCATGGCGCAAAGTTTCCGTGTGCCGAATGTGGACGATCGGGTCGGCGCCGTGACCGCGCTGAACGGCGTTCCGACCACATTCGACCTGCGCACCCAGAAGTCGCACGACTGGGAAGCCGGCATCCGCATCAATGCCGGGCCGCTGGAAGCGCAGTGGAGCTATTACAACATGAATCTCACCGACGAGATTCATTTCCGCTATGCGCCGAATTTCGAAGCCAGCAATACCAATCTCGATCCGACGCGGCGTTACGGTCACGAGACCATCGTCGCGCTCAAGATCAACGAGGACATGCGGCTGAAGGGCGGGCTTGCCTATACCCGCGCGGTGTTCCGGGAGGGGCTGTTTGCGGGCAATGACGTGCCGCTGGTGTCGCGCTGGACCGGCAATATCGGCTTTTCCTGGGACATCTGGAAGAAGTGGCTCACCCTCGACACCGTCGTGCGCTATTTCGGCGACCGGCGCATGGACAATGATCAGGTCAACCTGCAGCCGACCATTCCAGCCTACACCACGGTTGATCTGCGGCTTGGCGGCAAATACGAGCAGTTCTTCTGGTCGATCTCTGTGCTCAATCTGTTCGACAAGGAATATTTCGATTACGCGATCGCGAGCCCCTATCCATTCGGATTTGGCAGCGTGATCGGCACCTATAATGCCTATCCGCAGCCCGGCCGCACGTTCATGGCGCGGGCCGGAATGACGTGGTGATCGAATACGGGAAGGGCCGCCTGCAAGCGGCCCTTCGCTGTTGCGGCGCCGGCGTCAGAGGTTCGGCGACCACATGGCCGGAACCAGGTCGTAGCCCTTGGCGGTCTTCGTGATGTAGCCGGAGGCCGGGAACGGCCAGTGATAGCCGTGCGTCAGCATCCTGTCGGCGGCGGCGCGGTCGAGCAGCATTTTGCGGGTTTCGGCGGCCGTGTTGCCGTCGGCGTCGAAGATCGCCTGCCATTGAGGGTTGCGCACGAACAGCCACGGATTGTTGGTCACGTCCGCAATATAGAGCAGCGATTTGTTGCCGGATGCGACCGAGAAGGCGGTGTGGCCGGGCGTATGGCCGGGTGCGGCGATGCTCGTGATGCCCGCTTCGACGTCCTTGCCGGGCGTGAACCGCTGCACCTTGCCCGCAATGTCGCCGAAGATGCGCCGCGCATTCTTGAATGTGCCCTGGGCGGCTTCCGGCGCGCGCGTCATGTTGCCGTCATCCATCCAGAACGCCCATTCCGGCTCCGACACGCTGATCGACGCGTTCGGGAAGAACAATGAGCCGTCCTTCGCCTTGATGCCGTTGATGTGGTCGGGATGGAAATGGGAGATGTAGACGGCATCGACCGCTTTCGGATCGATCCCCGCTGCGGCGAGATTGCCAGCGAATGTGCCCGACTGCGGCGCCATCGCGCCGAGCGCCGCCCCGGTGCCGGTATCGAGCGCGATCAGCTTCGAGCCGGTATTCACCATCAGCGTCGTAAACGGGATTGGCACGACGTCCGTCGGCAGGAAGGCGTCCGCGAGCGCCTTCTGGACATCGGGGAAATCCGCGTTGCGGACAAAGGAAGGGTCGAGCTTGCGGTACCAGGTGCCGTCATTGACCGCGGTCACCTCGTAGTCGCCGATCTTGAAGCGGTAGAAGCCCGGGCCCTGCTGTCCGCTCTGCGGCGCGGCAGCGTCTGCGGTTTGCGGCAGTGCAGCGCCCGCGGTGGCAACCGCGGCGCCGGCGAGCAATTGGCGGCGAGACAGATGCGGCATTGACCATTCTCCCTCTGATGATTGCCTCGGCATCAACACCGCGTGCCCACCCGTATTCCGTGAACGCTCTGTGGGCCCAAGCGACCGCGAACGCCACCTTGTCGCCAGCCCTCAAGCCTCGCTAGTCTGGCGCCAACACAGACCGCACAATGACCGCGGCAAACGGGAGGACGAAATGCGCTTTCGGTCTTTGCTAGGCTCGATACTTGCTGCCGCACTTGTGGCTTTCGCGGCGCAGGCCGCGCAGGCGCAAGACTACCCCGCCAAACCGATCACCCTCATCGTACCGTTCCCGGCCGGCAGCACCACCGATCTGGTCGGTCGCATCCTGCAGGATGAATTGTCGAAAGCGGTCGGGCAGACCGTGGTCGTGGACAATCGCGGCGGGGCAGGGGGCAGCGTCGGTGCGGAGGCGGTCGCGCGCGCGGCGCCGGACGGCTACACGCTGCTGATGGGCACGATCGGCACGCATTCGATCAACCCGGCAGTCTATGCCAAGATCAATTACGATCCGATCAAGGATTTCGAGCCGGTCATCCAGTTCGGCACCGCGCCGAACGTGCTGGTGGTGCATCCCGATCTGCCGATCAAGACCGTCTCCGACCTGATTGCCTATATCAAGGCCAATCCGGGCAAGGTGAATTACGGCTCGTCCGGCAACGGCACGTCGAACCATCTGTCCGGCGCAATGTTCGTTGCGCGCAACGGACTGAATGCGACGCACATCCCCTACAAGGGCGGCGCGCAGGCGATCACCGATCTGCTGCGCGGCGAAATCCAGTTCATGTTCTATCACTATCTGCCGCTGCTCGGTCATATCAAGGACGGCAAGCTGCGTGCGATCGCCAACACCAACGCGACACGGATCGCCGCGCTTGCTGACGTGCCGGTCATGAAGGAAGCCGGCATGGACGACTTCGAGGTCTCGGCCTGGTTCGGGGTCTGGGCCCCGGCCAAGACTCCGAAGGACGTGGTGGCAAAGCTGAACGGCACGATCCTGAAGATCATCAATACGCCGCGCGTCAAAAGCAGTCTGCTGGCGCAGGGGATCGACCCGGTCGCCGGTTCGCCCGCGGACCTTCTGAAGCTGAACCAGGCCGAACTCGCGCGCTGGGCTAAGGCGGTGCAGCAGGCGGACGCGAAGCTGTCGAACTAGAACATCAGGGGAGCGAAGCCATGATCAAGCCAGTCACGGCGGTCGCGTTGGCCGCCGCAGCAGCGATCACCGCGTCGGCTTCGTCTGCCGTCGCTCAGCAATGGCCGACCCGGCCTGTGACCGTGATCGTGCCGTTCGCCGCGGGCGGTAACGTCGATGCGGCCGCCCGCATTTTTTCCGAGCGTCTGTCGGCGCGGCTCGGCCAGCAATTCGTGATCGAGAACAAGAGCGGGGCTGGCGGCAGCCTCGGCATCGCGGCGATGGCGAAAGCCAAGCCGGACGGCTACACGCTTGCCGTGGTGTCGGCGGGAACGCTGTTCATCCTGCCGCACATCTACAAGGAAAAGCTCGGCTATGACGGGCTGAAGGATATCCGTCCCGTTGCGATGGTCGCATACCAGCCGAACATGCTGATCGTCGATCCGAAAGTGCCGGCCAAGACTCCGGCCGAACTGTTCGCCTACATGAAGGACAATCCCGACAAGCTGAGCTACGGATCGTCCGGCATCGGCACGTCGCAGCACCTTTGCATGGAGCTGATCGTGCAGCACACGGGCGCCAAGATCGCTCATGTGCCGTATCGCGCTTCGAATCAGATCATCCAGGATCTGATCGGCGGCCGGATTCAGATGACCTGCGACCAGTTCTCCACCGCCTATCCGCAGGTGCAGGGCGGCAAGGCGCGCGCGATCGGCGTGTCGTCACTGGAGCGCTATGGGGTCGATCCGTCGATCCCGGCGCTGGCCGAGACCGTGCCGGGCCTTGAGGTGACCTGGACGGCGGTGTTCGTCGCGCCGGCAAAGGTGCCAACCGAGATCGCCGACAAGCTCGCGGCCGAATTGCGCGAGATCGCCAGCGACCCAGCCATGGTCGAAAGGCTCAAGGCACTCGGAGTCACCCCGATGAGCGTCACCGGCGCCGAGCTGCAGAAGATGATCGCGACCGACTACGACAAGTGGAAGCCGATCGTGGAGCGCGCGAAAATTCCGCAGCCTTGAGGGCGCCCGTTCGCCCCTCTCGAAAGTTTGCACCAGAAATGCGCGATGGCCGGGCTTGTCCCGGCCATTGGCGTCTCTAAGCTGTATACGAATCGGACGCCGTGCTTTGCGGCCAATCCGCCGGAATTGCTGGCGACCAATTTTGGCGTGCCGGCTTCAACTTTCTCGCCCTTCCCGAAGGGCGAGACCCCGATGCCCGATTGAGCCGCCGCAATGAACCGCGTCCTGTCTTGTCTCGTTGCGTTGCTGGCCTCCGCTCCGCTGCAATCGGCCTTCGCCCAGAGCCTTGAGCCCGGACGCTGGCGCGTCCTGACCACCACCTTGTCGGGCCAGCTCCAGCCGCCGATGGTCGCGACCCGCTGTTTGACGCCGGAAGACGTCGCCGATCCGGGCAAGACCTTCGGACCGCAGTTTTCCACCGAGAATTCCGAATGCGTGCGCAAGGAATTCAAGCTCGAGCCATCCGGGCTGACCTGGCGGCTGGAATGCCGCGGCCAGGTCGACATGGATGTCGCGGGTCAATTTATCTTCGACAGTCCGACGCGCTACAGCGCATTCATCACCAGCAAGGCGACCATGCTCGACCGGATCGTCCACGAGACCATGGTTTCGATCTCGGCGGAGCGGATCGGCGAATGCCGGTAGTCGTTTCGCCCGAGCATCTTCCGCGCGCCTAGGCGCCGCGCGTTCCGCGCGAGGCCGCCGGTCATTCCGGCAGCGTGCGGTCGCTGCGCGGATAAAGGTGATCGGCTGTGACGATCGCCATGATCAGGAGCGGGGTTGCGAGAAATGCGCCGATCGGTCCCCACAGCCAGGACCAGAAGGCGAGCGACAGGAATACCGCCAGCGGGTGCATGAGAAACTGGCGGCCGATGATGGTCGGCACGAGGAAATGTCCTTCGATGAAGGTGAATGACATGAACAGGGCTGGCGCGATCAGCGCCGGCAACAGCGTGTCGAAGGTCAGGAGCCCGATCACGAACAGCGTCACATGCATGATGCCGGGCCCGACATAGGGAATGTAGTTCAGGGCGAAGGCAAGCGCGCCCCACAGCAGCGGCGCCGGAAAGCCGAGCGACCAGGTCACCAGCGTACAGACGATCCCGACGCCGGCATTGATGATGCTGACGGTGATGAGATAGCCATTCAGGCTGCGCTCGACATCGTTGTAGATTTTCAGCGCGCGCAGCCGGCCGTCGCGAGTGTCGAAGATGTTGACGAGATACCGGCGCATGGCGTCGCGCCCGAGCACGAGAAAGAACAGGGTCGCGAAGAACAGGACGAATTGCAGCATTGCGGGCGTGATGACGCCGACCACGCTGCCGATCGTTTCGGCCGGCTGCGATACCTCCACGCTGAGACTGGATTGGCCCGCAAGCGCCGACTGTAATTCCTTCAGGGCCGCGAGCGGCCGCTCCATGAAACGGAATTTCTCCTTGATCGTCGCGCCGATTTCGGCGGATCGTCCGATCAGGTCGGAGACCGGATCCGCGAGCAGGACGATGGCAAGGTAGAGTGCGCCTGCGAACAGCGCGACGATGACAAGCGCCGGCACGAAGGCGGGAAAGCCGCGCCTGACCGCATATCCGGTCAGCGGTCCGATCGTTAAGGCCACGATCAGCGCCGCGGCAAGCGGCATCAGCAACGGGCGCGCCACATAGAGCAGCACTCCGAACATGATGGCCGCCATCAGGATGGTCGCGAGTTGCGCCATGATCCGCCAGAAGGCTGCGGAATCGGCAAAGGGCGTCGGATCCTGCGCGCCGATCAGGAAGCGGCGCGTGCGCCCGACGCGGGCGTGGACCGGCTCCTCCGAAGCACCGCGCCCGGACGTGTCCGCAGACTCGACCATTCGCTTGGCTCGCGCGTTCTGCGCCCCGTTCACGTGATTGACCCTGTCCCAGAATGCCATCGCCCGGCGCGCGGCACGGGACAATTGCCAAGACCTCGGCCCGGTTCCATTGTTGCAAAATCGGACACCGGGGCGCCGCGCCGTGCCGGATCGGCACGCAAAGTCATGGCACCCGGCTTGCAATTCCGAAGGGGGACATACCCGGCCGCCGAGCTGGCCGGAACGGGAGGTTGCGCCATGAAGATTGGACCGGCCTTGGCTGTTGCACTGGTCGCGGTCGCTTCTGCCGGCGTGCACGCGGCACCCGCGGCGGCGCAGCGGGGCGCTCCGCCGTCATTCACCGATACGGTGGTTGGCAGCTGCGTGTTTCATCGCGGCGCCGGACATTGCGTGCGCCAGTACCGCTACGGCGATCGCGGCACCAATGGCGTCCAGAGCCTGCGCGAGCCCAGCGCGGAAGAAACCGCGCAAGCCCGTGAGCGCGAGCGCCGCTGGGTCGCGCGCTGCCGGCCGCATCTGCGTGCGGACGAATATGGCGTCAACCGCTACGTCTATGCCGCGCGCGGCTGCGAATACGGCCAGGACAGGGACTGAACGGGCGCGCCGCTATCGCCGTCGCGTCTCAGTAGCGTCTCGGTAGCGTCTCAGTAGCGGCCCGGGCGCGCGGTGACCATCGGCGCGACCAGAAAGGCGATCAGCAGCAGTCCCAGCAGATCCATCGCGGTCATTTGCATCTCCCCACCATGCCGGCGGCGTGCAATCGCCACTTGCGGCCGCCGCTTGCACGTCGGTTTGCGCGTTGCCGGACCGCCCTCCCACCCGGCGGGTCCGCAACCATGGTGGGGCCGGTCGGCTAACGCCGCTTAAAGAAACAGGGTTAACCCGTACGGCGCGGCTGCGAGACAATGCGGGCGGTGGCCTGTATGATGGCGTCCATGAAATCCTTCGCGTCGATCGCACTGATCGCCCTGCTTGGGGCCGGGCATGCCGTTGCGCAGAGCCATGCTCCGGCGCTGCCGCAGCTTGATCGGGCTGCGAAGCCTGCGTCTGCCAAGTCCGCGCCCGCGAAAATTGTCAAGGACTGCTCGGAATATGGCGCGGGCTTCGTGCGTGTCGAAGGAACCGGGACGTGCGTGAAGATCGGCGGCTATATGCGCGTCGAGGGATCGCGCTAGGCCTTCAGCGCTTCGGCGACGTGTCTCGCCGGGCGCGGGCGCTCACTTGAACACCAGTCCGATGCTGCGGGCGCGCCGCCATTTCACCTTCGCCCTGCGCTGAAAGTTGAGCTCCGGAATGACGAGCACAACCGTTTCCGGAAGATAGCTGGTGTGACCGACCATGATCAGAGCGCCGCTATCCGACAGGTTGCGCACGATGCAATCCGCGGCGCTGGTTTGGTCGATCAAAAGGCGCGCGGGCTTGTCGATGCGCCGACGCAGCGAATTGCGCCGTTCGACAGTCTGGATTGCAGCGTCCGCCATCGGTTGCTCTCCGCCGGTGCTCTCAAATCGCACGCAAATGCTAGGCCGTCAGCCAAATGCGGGACAAGCGAAAAAATGCGCCACCCCGGTGATTCGAATGCCGGTTGGCGGTGCTGCCGCGGAGCCTCCGCCGCGACTTGCCATCAACCGGCATGGTCTGCCAGCGCCTCGCGGCCGGCCGGCCCGAGGATGTACATCATGTCTCTTTCGATGATGGCGTCGGCGTAGGTGTTGAAGGTATTCACCGCATACATCGCCAGCCGCGCTTCCTCCCGCTCGCCGCGATCCATCGCATGCATGATCGCGCGGCTCAAAGTGGCTTTCACGATCGACAGGTTTTCGGCGCACAGACGGCCGTTGCTCATGAACAGCCGGTAGGCGCGATGCAGCGCACGCTCCATGCAGTCGCAATCAATCTCATCGAATACCATGGCTGCCTCGCGTGCGCGATGGCTTGCGGCCGACAAGCCACCATTCCAGACCAATGAACACCCCGACGCCCACGACGGCGCCAATCAGCATCTCTATCATTGGCCCTCCTGGGTCGACGGATGGAGCAATGCTGCAACGCAGTGAAACAGGCGGCGGGCGCGAGGCGCTGCCGGACTGCGTGCATTGAACGTGGATGCGGAAACGATCGATGCGCGCTCAAGACGATGAGCGCAACGATAACTGGTCATCATGGATTGCGAGCCCCCACTCGAATCGATGTTTTCATTTGGGGCAGGCAATGGGGCAGTGATGTGGCCTGTCGGCGCACCCCGTTACTGATTTGGATCGCGCACGGTGCAATGATGTAGCAATGGTGCACGAGCAGCCATGACAATCTCACATGCGGCACGGTGCAGCGGAACATGGGGCGCTGCACAACAGTTGAGCTGGCATGGATCCGCAGTCTCACCAGCCTGGTGCGCCTTATCCCGCAGAAAAGGCGAGGGGCGCCGAAATCATCCTTAAGCGGCGCTGGCAGAAATATGTATTCTTCGGCGGGCTGATCGGAATCGTGCTGCTCGTTCTGATTCTGCGGCTTGTATCGCTGGCGTCCTCTTGAGCGCGGAGCGTTATGCATCGCAAGTTCGTGCGTCGACGCACGGAGCCGTCAGGCGGCGGGTGAGCCCAATCGATTGCCTTGCATTGCCGTCAAGAGCGGTCTGCGAGTTGATCAAAGTGCGATGCGACGAGCGCATGTGAACAGCGGGGAAAATGGAGAACCGGCGAGGAGTCACGGCGGCTCGCGTCGCACCGATAAAGGATGGTGCCGGCTGAGGGGATTGAACCCCCGACCTTCGGTTTACAAAACCGCTGCTCTACCGCTGAGCTAAGCCGGCAAGGTCAGGAATTCCCGTGACATAGCAACGTGGTGCGGCCCGTCAATGGCTTTTTGCCGGCCGGCGACGACGAGGCGGATCAGCTGCGGGACCACGGCGCGACAGGCCGCTCGAGCAACGCGCCATATTGCTGTTCGAGCTGGGCCTTGACGATCTGCGCACCTTCGGCGGGCGAGTTCGGGGCGGCCTGGAAAGCGCGGTCGAGCAGGTCGGTAAAAGAGCGGTCGCCGATGGTGCGCCGGACGGTGGCCACGTGATAACCCGCAGCGCTGAGCGCCCGGATGACGGACAGTTTCCACTGGCGGCGGTGCGCGTTGCGCATGACGTGAGGGTCCGGCTCTACGATCGGGCCTGGTCGGCGTCATTCCGGCGTTTCAAAAAAGCGGCTGGGTCCGCTTCGCAAAGGATCAACACCTCAGCACGCCTTCGCGTCCGCGGAGCCATTCCGGTCGAGGCCAGACCCGGCGTTTGATTGAGCATGTCCCGGCAACCGCGAACAGCGTTGCGACGATCTCCATTCGATCATTTTTGCGCGACCGAAATCGCCGGACCGCCCCTGTCAGCGCGTCGGCCAAGGCGCCGCCAACAAAAACTGTCCCGAATGTCTGGCGCGTAACCATATGCCCCCGTCGCCGATTGGTGGGGGCGTTACGAAAGAAGGTTCAAGCACAGGATCAGATTATTAAGAAAACCGCCGCTGCGGATGTGGCAGGTGCCCACGTTATGAGCGGCCGGGATTTGGAATAATGTGAGCAGCGGTGACGCGCCGTCCGCGTCGCGGCGCATGCGAGAAGCCATCGATCTATACGCAAGGGCTCGTATGCAAACCCCGTGTGCAGGGCTGCGAACAAACCGAGGCAGACAGACTAGACGCTGCGTTCCTTCGACGCGATCACCGAATAGTAGGTCTTCGGCTCAACCGGCTGAAGCCCGAGCGCGGTCGCAACCGCAACGACCTTCACTTCGATCACGTGAACAATCGCGCCGTTCTTGTTGACCTCGGCGACTTTCTCGCCTGGGACAAAGCCGATCGTCGCGACCACGCAGGCATGCGCGGTGCCGGCTTCGCGGTTGACCGCGAGCAGCGTCTTTTCGACATTATCCTCCATCAGCGAGACAAAGCGCTCGGCCTGCTCCTTGGTATCGCAGACGAGGCCCGAGCCGGTCATTATGTTGTCGGTCGTCTCCTCAACCGCGTGCGCGGCCCCGGCGAAACCCAACACGGCAGCAGTCACCATTGCGCACATAGATCGCATTACAGCCTCCAGAGGTGCCGCCGCTTGCGGCGGACTAAGTCCCGCCCGTGTGTCATCGCGGCAACGCCGCGCGGTAAGGGAGGTTCCGGGACAGGAGGCTGGTGTGGTGCGGTTCTTCGGCCTCAGGCGATGCGGTCCTTGGTCGGCACGACCGAGTAATAGACCTTCGGTTCGATCATCTGCAGACCGCTCGTGGTGGCGACCGCCAGCACGCGGACTTCGATGACGTTGACGATTGCGCCGTTGCGCTCGACCTCTGACACGGTCTGTCCGGGTACGAAGCCGTAGGTCGCGATCATGCAGGCGTCCGGCGTTCCGGCTTCGGTGTTCACCGTGCCGATCGCCTTTTCGACGTTGTCGCGCAGCAGCAGCACGAAGCGCTCCGCCTGTTCGCGGGTGTCGCAGATCAGACCGGACACGAAGCGGGGGCTCGGATCCGCGGACTGAGCCACGGCGGACGAGGCGGCCGCGATGCCGATCAGCACAAGGCCGGACAGGACGATGCCGCAGATGTGTCGCACGAGACCTCCTCGCGCGGCTTGTCGATGAAGGCCGCGCCTTGCGAAATTCCTTCGCCTTATTGGTATCGCGGCGGGTCGCGAAGGTTCATGCGCGGCAACGGCGTGCAGGATGCGGCCGCGCGGCTCGGTCACGCTGAGTTAAGGCTAACCGGTGATTTGCGCGCGCCGTTAACCGCGGTACATGCGTACGTTGTCATAGAATGCGCGCGGCTGAGGAAGGCGCGCCAATGCGCCTGCGCTGGAGTTCGTGCGTATGCGTTGGGCGTTGCTTGCGCTCGGGATCGCGCCTGCATTGGCAGGTCTTGCGGATGCGCGCGCTGATCATGGACCGGTGCTGGTTGTGCCCGGACGTCCGAACGTTCCGGTGCCGATCAACGGCTACAATGCCGCCTGGGGCGTGGCCGAAGGCGACTGGGGCCTGTACCGGCCGGGGGCCGCGCCGGGCGTGACAATCTATCCCTCGCCATTCGTGCCGCCGCTGCAGCCGGAAAAGCCGGTGCGGTACCGTCCGGCCGCCCGCTATTTCCCCTCGCTCGGCACCAAGCCGGCCATGGGACGTCTGGAGATCGAGCCGCCGGCCAACCGGCCGCTGCCGAAGCCGGCAGAAGCCTACAGCCGCTCGTGGTCGGCGGAATCTCCCGACGTGCCGCCGACGCAATACGCGCCATCGCCGCCGATGATGATCAGCCCGGAAGTCAATTTCAACGACGATCCGGACCGTCGAAGGCGCGATCACCCGCAACCGCCACGTCGTCGCTAACTCCAACCCCTCGAGAAGGACGTAACATGTCTCGCGTAACGCTCTCGCTCTTTGCCGCCGCCGCCATGAGTCTGGCGGGCGCCGGCACCGCCAATGCGCAATGCTGCAATTCCGGATTTGCTTTCGCCGGTTCAGGCTGCTGCGGCGGCGGCTATGCGCTTCAAGCTGCGCCGGTGGTCGTGCAGGCCGCGCCGGTGGTGATGCAGGCGGCTCCGGTGGTCGTGCAGCAGCCGGTCATTGTGAAGCAGCCGGTCGTCGTGCAACAGCCCGTCTTCGTGCAGCCGCAGCCGGTCGTGCAGCAATATGTGGTCAATCAAGGCCCCGTTTATTCCGGCCCGGCCTTGAGCGATCCGCGCTACGGCACCTATTACGCGCCGCGCGCCGTCGGCGCCTATCCGTATGTCGCAGGTCTCGGCGGCCGCTGGGGCTATCGCCGCGCCTATTACGGCCCGCGGCCGTATCACCGGCATCACCACCACCATCATCACCGGCATCACGGCCCGATCAGCGTCTACAACTGATCGTGCTGTTCGTTGCCCAGCCCATGACGGCGCAGCGCAACGGACTGTGAGACTTCAGGAGCGCAGCCGCGTCGTCGCGATATAGAGCGCGAGCGCGGCCGCGTTCGACACATTGAGACTCTTGATCGCGCCCGGCAGATCGAGCCGCGCCGTGTGGTCGCAGGTTTCGCGCGTCAATTGCCGCAAGCCCTTCCCCTCGGCGCCGAGCACCAGCGCGAGCGGGCTGCGCAGCGCCGTGGCGGCGAGATCGGCGTCGCCCTCGCTGTCCAGTCCGACCAGGAGGAAACCGCGCTCGCGCAGCGCATTCAGCCCGCGTGCGAGATTTTGCACCGTGACGATCGGCACATGGTCGAGTGCGCCGGATGCCGATTTCGCCAGCACCCCGGTGGCTTCTGGCGAGTGGCGGGCCGTGGTCACCAGCGCCTTCACTGCGAACGCCGCGGCGCTGCGCAGGATTGCGCCGACATTGTGCGGGTCGGTGATCTGATCGAGCACCAGCACGATGCCTTCGGCCGGCAGTTCGGACAGATCCGGCGCTTCGAGCGGATCGGCCTCGGCGAGGAGGCCATTATGCACGGCGTCGGGGCCGAGCCGCCGCGCGATCTCGTCCGGCCGCACGATCTGCGGCGTCACCTTCGGCGCAATTCCCTCGGCCGCGAGCCGCTTCGCCGCATTCTCGGTCGCGTAGAGCGCGCGGATGCGTCGGTTGGGATTGGCCAGCGCGGCTTCGACCGTGTGCCAGCCATAGAGGATCGCGGCGTCACCGGCGCCGCGCGGGCCTTCGGGCGCGCTCCGGCGCGCCGCGCGCTCGAAGCGGCGCGGGGCAGGGCGGCCTTTCCCGAACCTGCCGGGCTGCCTCTTGTCGCGATCGCGCATGGGAAAATCCGTGATTTTGGATTGACTTAACCGGCGTCCGCCACCATAACCCGGCGCGCGTCCGGTGCCTGCGGGGCCTTTCCCGCACGCTGTGACGTTTTACATAATGCCGATCCGGGTTAAACCATTTGTCGGCTTGGTGCGACCAAGGATCGGTCGCACAGACTGATCCCGTGGAGGGGTGCCCGAGTGGCTAAAGGGGACGGACTGTAAATCCGTTGGCTATGCCTACGTTGGTTCGAATCCAACCCCCTCCACCAATCGTCTTCCTCATGCCGTCCCGAAGCTGACCCCGCCGCAATTCGGTGTAGACTTGCCCCCGATCAGCATCAGGGGCCTCCACCATGCATCATGCGTCGCGCCGTAACGTCCTGACTGCAATCGCCGGCCTTGCAGCCGCTCAGGCCATTCCCGTTCTCCCGCTAATGAGGTCCGCCATGGCGCAAACGGCTCCGCAGAGCGCGGCGGCGATCGTCGCCGCCATTCGCGAAAAGCGCATGACGGCAACCGAGGCGGTGAAGGCCGCTTTGGCCCGGGCCGAGGTGACGAAGCATTTGAATGCGTTCATAACGATCGATGCCGATGGCGCGCTCGCCGCCGCGAAGAAGGTCGACGAGGCGGTTGCCGCCGGCCGGCCGCTGCCGCCGCTCGCCGGCCTTCCGATCGTGGTGAAGGACAACATCAATACCGCGGACATGCCGACCACCGGCGGGACGATGGCGCTGCGCAATGCACGGCCGAGGGCCAACGCGCCGTCGCTCCAGAAGCTGATCGATGCCGGCGCCATCATGATCGGCAAGACCAACCTGCACGAACTTGCCTTTGGCATCACCTCCACCAACACGGCGTCGTTCGCTGGACCCGTCAAGAACCCCTATGACATCACCCGGATTCCGGGCGGCTCCTCCGGCGGGACCGCGGCCGCGATCGCTGCCGGCGTCGCGCCCGCCGGCCTTGGCAGCGATACCGGCGGGTCGACCCGCATTCCCGCGGCGCTGACCGGGACCGCGGGCTTGCGCCCTTCGGTCGGCAATGGTGGGGCGGAGCGGCGCTATCACGACACCAATGCGGTGGTGCCGATCAGCCGCACCCGCGATACCGTCGGCCCGATGGGCCGCAGCGTTGCCGACGTGGCGCTGCTGGACGCCGTCATCACCGGAACGCCGGTCGCGACCGCGGCGCAACTCGAGGGCAAGCGGATCGGCATCCCGGCCTCGTTCTGGGCCGGGCTCGATCCGGAACTGGAAGCCATCGCCAAGGCTGCGCGCGGCAAGCTCGAAGGCGCGGGCGTCGTGTTTGTGGACGCCGACCTTTCGGGCCTCGCCGACCTGAATGCCAAGGTCTCGTTCCCGGTCGCGCTGCACGAGCCGGTCGAAGACATTCCGGCCTATCTCAAGGCGTCCGGGATCGCAGACGTGACCCTCGCCGACATCGCCGGCAAGATCGCGAGCCCCGACGTGCAGGGCGCTTTCGGGGCGATCATGAAGGACGCCTTCGGCAAGGATTATCCGGACGCGATGAAGGTGCACCGGCCCGCCCTGCAGAAGCTCTATGCCGATTATTTCAAGGCGAACAATCTGGACGCCATGCTGTTTCCGACCACGCCCGCGCCGGCGGTTGTGATCGACGCGCAGAACGGCTCGGGCGAAATGTCGATCGCGGGCGGCAAGCCGGCGCCGACCTTCTTCACAATGATCCGCAACACCGATCCGGGGAGCAATGCCGGCATTCCGGGGCTGTCGCTCTATGCGGGAATGACCAAAGGCGGGCTGCCGGTCGGGATCGAGATCGACGGGCCGGTCGGCAGCGACCGGACGCTGCTGTCGCTCGGCCTTGCGATGGAGGCGCTGCTCGGCGCCGCCCCCGTGCCCCCGGACAAGTGAGAAACGCCGCAAGGCGTGGCAAGGCGTTGGCGCGACCCTATATCTGCCCGCAAGGTCTTGTTTCCGGCGGCATTTTATGAAACCAAACGGGCCGCCGCTCCGGCAAGACGCGGATCGGAACGCGGGTGTAGCTCAATGGTAGAGCAACAGCCTTCCAAGCTGATGACGAGGGTTCGATTCCCTTCACCCGCTCCACCACGTGCCAGTCGCTGCAAGGATGGGCTGCAGGCCGGCT
>JBIQKQ010000137.1:0-9266 GCA_044506365.1 Hyphomicrobiales bacterium | reverse complement strand
GGATCAGATCGTCCTCCGCCTCGATCCCCTGTTGTCGCAGCAGCGCGCGCGCAGGATGCTTCGCCGGCACGTCGAAAACGGCGGTGACCTGTCCCTGATCGGCGCCCTGGCGAACCAGTCCGGCGTCACCGCGCGCGCCGAGTGCGAGGGCGAAAGCGTCGAGCAGGATCGACTTGCCGGCACCGGTTTCGCCCGTGAGCACGGCAAGCCCCTTGGCGAAATCGAGATCGAGCTTGTCGATCAGGACGATGTCGCGAATGGACAGACGGACCAGCATGGAGGAGCGCTCAGACCCTCATCGGCCTTATCCTGAGGAGGCGCGAAGCCGCCGTCTCGAAGAATGGGGCCGCCCTCGTCCTTCAAGACGCCCGCGTCGCGGGCGACTCAGGATGAGGGTGGATAGCATGCCGAGCAAGCACGACGATGGGAACGAGCTCGGCTTGTTTGAAAGAATTATTCGATTCGGACGAGGATTTGCCAATCGCCGCTGCGATCACCGCACCACCGGCGTTCCGATCCGGACTTCGCCCGCCGGCTTTTGCTGGAACAGCCTGCTGATCCAAGATTGCTTGTTCTCGGCGGGTTCGAGACCGCCGCTTTGAACGAGCCTGTATGCGTTCTGATACCAGGGGCTGTCCGGGAAATTGTGCCCGAGCACCGCCGCCGCCGTCTGCGCTTCCTGCACGATTCCGAGCGCCATATAGGCTTCGGTCAGGCGCATCAGCGCCTCTTCGACATGGCGGGTGGTCTGGTACTGCGTCACCACCAGCTTGAAGCGATTGATCGCGCCGGAAAAATCCTTCTTTTTCAGATAGAAGCGCCCGATCATCATCTCCTTGCCGGCAAGCTGGTCGCGCGCAACGTCGAGCTTCTTCTTGGCGCTCGCTGCATATTCCGTGTCGGGATAACGGCGAATGACCTGCTCAAGCTCGCGCATTGCCTGCTCGGTGCGGGCCTGGTCGCGCGTCACGTCCGGGATCACCTCGTAATAGGACGAGCCGATCAGATATTGCGCATAGGCTGCGTCCGGGCTGCCCGGATGCATCGCCACATAGCGCTTCGCAGCGGAGATCGAGTCGTCATATTCTTTGGCTTCGTAATAGGAATAAGCCTGCATCAGCAGCGCCTTGCGCGCCCAGTCCGAATAGGGATGCTGGCGATCGACCTCTTCGAATTTTTTGGCGGCGGCAGCGTAATCGTTCTTCTGCTGCAGCAGATAGAGGCCTTCGTTGTAGAGCTTGTCGGCGGGCTCGTCCGGGATCGTCAGCTCTTTGTCGGTCGAACAGGCTGCGAGCGCGATCACGACCAGCGCGAATGCGAGGAAATGCAACAGCGCGCCGCGGGTCCGCCCAGCGGCCGGCCACAGCCTCGCGACAATGCCTCTACTCACCGTCATACCCGCGCACGATCCTTGTCAGGGGCGGGCTTGATCGACCCCCATTTCCGCCTTTCCCATCTGGAAAAACGGATATCCCCCAGCCGACTGAAAAGTCGACCCTGTTGGGTTTCTTACGATATTGGGCCGGGATTAAGGCGACGGATGAGTCGGCCGCACACAGCCGTGACATCCGGCCGGATCCAGAGCCGCCGATGCCCGAGCCTTGATCCGCCGTCAGGATACGTCCGGGCCATAGGCCGGGGCGACCATGCCGGCTGCTTCGGCGTGACCACGGACCCGGCGGGGTTCGCCGGCCTCGACCACCGCATAGGCCGATGGATCCGACATCAGCGCGACCAGGACCGCGTGGTTGAGCCGGTGTCCGCCGCGGACCGAACGATAAGCGCCGATGATCGGTGCGCCGGCCAGCGCCAGATCGCCGACCGCATCGAGCGCCTTGTGGCGCACGAATTCGTCCGGATACCGCAGACCCTCGCTGTTGAGGATACGGCTGTCGCTCAGAACAACGGTATTCTCGAACGACGCTCCGAGCGCCTTGCCCGCACTCCACAGCGCCGAAACATCTTTCATGAAGCCGAAGGTCCGGGCGCGCGACAGTTCACGGCGGAAGCTTTCGGCGGAAAGGTCGAGGGCGATCGACTGCCTGCCGATCAAGGCGGTGTCGAACTTGATTTCAATGTCGAGACGGAAGCCGCTTTCGGCCGGGCGGAGTTCGCCGAAGGACTCACCTTTGGCGACGCTGACCGGCTTCAGAACCTTGATGTACCGGCGCGGCTTGGCCAGCGTCTTGATTCCGGCCTGATCGATGGCCGCGACGAACGGGGCGGCGCTGCCGTCCATGATCGGAACTTCGGGTCCGTCGATCTCAACAAGAGCATTGTCGACGCCGAGCCCGCGCAGGGCGGCCAGAATGTGTTCGGCGGTCGAGCACAGAACACCCGATTCGTCGCCCAGAACGGTTGCGAGTTCGGTCGCGGTCACGGACCGGTAGTCGGCGCGGACTTCGCGCTCGCGGCCGTCCGAATCAGTCCGGGAAAATACAATGCCGGTATCGGCATCGGCAGGATTGAGTGTGAGATTGACGGGCAGTCCGGAATGAACCCCAATTCCGGAAACCGTAACCTGTTCACGCAGCGTGGTCTGCCTTGCGGCTCTCATACGCTCGTTTCCGTCCAGTTTTTCGGCTGAACGCCGCGCGCGTGTTGCGCAGCGCAATCCCCCGAAGTGACCCCAAGCGACAGATTTGGCCCCGAATGCTTCGGCAGGTAGTCTTTCGACTATCCCCCCTGCCCGAATCTCTGAAGCGAAAATCATCGTCGCATTCAGAGCTTAGCCCCAGGTCCCCAACCTCCAAAGTCACGCTTTTTTACGCTTTGTTACCTTGATCCGGCCGCATTCGTGTCAGCCGTCTGCCGCATTTTCCCGCCGGGTGTTGTAATGCGGCAACAAAATAGCGCGAAGGCCACGCGCCGGCCGAGCTTGGTCGCAAACCCATGCAAAATCAAAAGGTAACGAGCGGCATTCGAAAAAAGAGCCCCGGTTTGTGCCGGGGCTCTCCAGTTCGATCGTACCGGAGCGATCAGTTGGCTTGCCGGCGCAGGAAGGCCGGAATCTCCAGTTGATCGTCCTCAGGAGAATTGTTCACAGGGGCCGGCCGACCATGCATGTCCAGCCCTTGTGGAGCCTGCGGCTGACGGCGAGCGTAATCCGATACCGGATCGCGACCTTCCATGGGCCGTGCCGGCGGACGCTGATGCGCCCGTGCCGGCATCGGCGGCGCCACATGCCGCGGATCTTGTCGCATCGCTGGCTCTTCGGCGTCCGACTTCAGCCCGAGGCCGGCAGATGCGAGCCGCTTGAGAAGCGACATGCGCTGCTTCTCGGGCTCCGGCGCCACCAGTTCCCCGCGATGTGCCTGGATTTCCCGCTGCGCCTGCGGCGGCAATTCATCGATTCGCGGCATGCGCGGACGCTGCGGCACGCGTTCCGGATTCGGCGGGATGAAGTTTCCGAAGGTTTCCTGCTGCTGCGGCGGGGGCGGCGAAGCGGGTTCGACGAACAGCGTCGGCTTCGGCGGTGTCGGACGGATGGTCACGTCGTCAATGGCCGTGCCCTCGGCCATTTCCTGGCCAAGCGCGGCGGCGACCGCAGCGGTCGCGGCGGCATCGATGTTATAGGACGGCGCTGAAGCGGCAGCCGGGGCGGGCGCATGGACTGGCGCCGCGGCGGGCTTCGGACGCTCGATCGGCCGCGGGGCTTCGTGCGCGGCCCGCTTCACGCCCTCGGCCGGCGGCGTCGCAGCCGCAGCCGGGCGATCGACGCCGGTGGCGACAACTGCGACCCGGATAATGCCTTCGAGGCTGTCATCGAATGTCGCGCCGACGATGATGTTGGCGTCCTTGTCCACTTCCTCGCGAATGCGGGTGGCCGCTTCGTCGACTTCGTACAGCGTGAGATCCTTGCCGCCGGTGATCGAGATCAGCAGGCCCTTGGCGCCCTTCATCGTGTTGTCATCGATCAGCGGATTGGCGATTGCCGCCTCGGCCGCTGTAATGGCGCGCTTTTCGCCGGATGCTTCGCCGGTTCCCATCATCGCCTTGCCCATCTCGCGCATCACGGCGCGGACGTCGGCGAAGTCGAGATTGATCAGGCCTTCCTTCACCATCAGATCGGTGACGCAGGCGACGCCGGAATAGAGGACCCGGTCGGCCATCGCGAAGGCATCGGCGAAGGTGGTCTTCTCGTTGGCGACCCGGAACAGATTCTGGTTCGGGATGATCAGCAGCGTGTCGACATTCTTCTGCAGTTCGGCGATGCCGCCCTCGGCATATCGCATGCGGCGATCGCCTTCGAACTGGAACGGCTTGGTCACGACGCCGACGGTGAGAATACCCATGTCGCGGGCCACCTTTGCGACGACAGGCGCCGCGCCGGTTCCGGTGCCGCCGCCCATGCCGGCGGTGACGAACACCATATGCGCGCCGTTCAGGTGATCGCGAATCTCATCGATCACTTCCTCGGCCGCAGCCTTTCCGACCTCGGGTTGCGAGCCGGCACCGAGGCCCTCGGTGACCTGAACTCCCATTTGAATCTTGCGGGGCGCCCTCGACGAGGTCAGTGCCTGCGCGTCGGTATTGGCGACGACGAACTCGACGCCCTGAAGCCCGGCCGCGATCATGTTGTTGACCGCGTTACCACCGGCGCCGCCGACTCCGAAAACGGTAATCCTGGGCTTTAACTCGCGGATGTCCGGAGCTGTGAGATTGACTGTCATGGCTGCCTCTTCCATACGCGGGCGTGGAGCATCGGCCCGCCTGCTACGCGGGCGTGGATAACGTTCCCGCAACGACCGGTCCGCCGCCGGCCGCCCCGGAAATTCTGCATTCGGGTCATCAGAAGCTTTCCCTCAGCCACTGGCCAACCCTCGCGAAATAGCCGCCTGTCATCATCTGCCGCGTTTTCCGCGGTTCGAAATGTTCGAGATGCGCCGCCTGCGGATACACAAGCAGTCCCGCTGCGACTGCAAAGGCGGGTCCCTTGGCCGCGTCCGGTAGACCGGCTACGCCGAGGGGCCGCCCGATACGCACCTGACGACCGAGAATGCGCGACGCAATCTCCGGCAAACCGGCAAGCTGGCTTGCACCGCCGGTTAGAACCACGGTTCCCTGCGGCTCCGCCGCGAATGGAGACGCCGAAAGCCTGTCGCGAATCATCTCCAGAATCTCTTCGACGCGCGGCCGGATGAATGGCACCAATGCCGCGCGTGAGATGACCTGCGGCGGCTCCCGCGAATCCGATCCAACAGCAGGCACCGGAATCATATCGCGCTCGTCGCTCATTCCGGACACGACAGTGCCATAGAACGTCTTGATTCGCTCGGCATCTGCGACCCTCGCGTTGAGGCCGCGTGCAAGATCCATGGTGACGTGGCGGCCACCGACCGCAAAGCCGTCCGCATGGACGAAGCGCCCGCCGGAGAAGACGGCGATGGTGGTGGTTCCGGCGCCCATGTCGACGATCGCTGCGCCGAGATCGGCCTCGTCGTCCACAAGCGCCGCAAGACCGGCCATGTAGGGCGATGCGACCATCGCTTCGACTGAAAGCTGTCCCCGCTCGATCGCCAGCATCAGATTGCGGGGCGCAGCGATATCGGCGGTCACCACATGCATGTCGAGCCCGAAATGCCGCGCCAGCATCCCGCGTGGGTCTCTAATCCCGTGAACGCCGTCGATGGCATAGCCGAGCGGCAGCGAATGCAGCACCACCCGGCCCTCGCGTCCCGAATGCCGGCTTCCGGCCTCTAGCAGACGGGCGATATCGCCGTCGCGGATCGAGGGCCCGGCGACATCGACGGATGCCGTGAAACGCTCGCTTGCCAGCCGCCCGGCCGAGATCGAGACCGCAACAGATTCCAGATGCACGCCGGCGGATTGCTCGGCGAGTTCCACCGCCTGCCGGATGGCGCGGTCGGCCGCTTCGAGATCCGCAACGCTGCCGGCCTTCATGCCGCGGGCCTCGGTATGACCGAACCCGATCACCTCGATCGCGTGGCTGCGTCGCCGCAGCACGTCGTGAATGCGACCCGGTTCGAGTCGCGCGATCACGCACACGACCTTGCTGGTGCCGACATCGAGGGCGGCAACCAGGGCCGCCCGTTTCGGAGAAACCGGTTTCATCTTGGGAGCGACGCCAAATTGCAGAAGGCTCATGCGTCGCCTCCCTTGCGCTTCGTCTTCTTGTCTTTCAGTGCGTCGGCGCGCGCCGCCGCGGCTTCGTCCGAGAGGCGGACGGTCACCCGGTCGGGGATCCGAAGGTCGATTGCAACAACGTCACGGCTCAGCAGCTTCTGGTCGCGGTCGAGCGCCATCAGCGCCTCGATCGCCGCGGCGGGCTCGGCTTCCGGCAGGCGGATGTCCATGCCGTTCTTCAGCCGCAGGTTCCAGCGCCGGTCGGCCACGAGTACATAGGCGTAGATCTGGTCGCGCAGCTCCGGATAGGCGTTCATGGCGGCGAGAAACGCGGCGGCCTTGGTGTTCGCGCCTCGACCGACGACCAGCGGCAAATGTGAGACATGCGGCGCCGCGTAAGGTTGCACCACGACGCCATCGCGCGAGATGACGCGCACGCGGCCTTCCTTTTGCCAGAGCGCAAAGGCGCGCCGTTCGGTGACGGCGATATGCAGGCGATCCGGAAACAGTTTCAGGATCGTCGCTTCGGCAATCCAAGGATTGGCTTTCAGCCGCGCACGCGCGGCTTCGGCATCGAGGAACAGCAGCGATGTGCGGCCCGAAATGCCGGCAATGTTCAGGATTTCCTCGCGGGTGAGCTGCTGTTCGCCGGTCAGCGCGATCGAGGCGATCTCGAATCCGACCGTATTGGCCACCGCGTCGCGGATGTCGGCAAGTTGTGCGCTGACGACGTCCGCGTGGCCGCCTTTGACGACGCCATAGGCAACGCTCGCTGCGGCAAAGGCGAATACCGCGATTGTGCCGGTGCCGCGCGGAAGCAGCCGCTCGATCCGGCAAAGCAGCCCCCGCGCGCCCCGGCTTCCGCGCGGGGGCCGGGTCGCCGTTTGAAGCAGGCGTTCCTGCTCAGCCATTGATCAACTCATTAAGCACGAGGGGTGCGCGCCGGGGCAGGCGGACGCGCGAGACGTCCCGGTCAAGCCCGCAAAGCCGCCGTCCCCAACACACGCAAGACCTCCGTCGCCCCGCCGCTTTCTCAGCGAAAAATCCCACGCACGCACTGCGGCGCCCCGAAAGACAGCCTAGAGCGCGACGCGCCTGTCGGCGTCAGTCTTCGGCGCGTTTGGTAAAGTTTTGGTAAAAGTTTAACGGATGCCGTCATCTCTCACGGCTTGTCTCACGGCTTGCCGTGAAGCACGCCGACGGCGGCGATGGGCGAGGCGATCCTGCGCGAACGCGACGCGATTGGCCGGGGCTGCGCCGGCTCCTGCCCATGCTTGACGCACGGCGTCGATTGGGGCCTTTACCCTTCGTCCCCTCCGTGCGAGGCAACCTCATGACGATGTGGTTCTGAATGTCCTCCGCTTCTGTCGCGCGTCTCGAAGATACGCTGAAATCCGGCAAATTCGTCCTCACCGCCGAAATCACCCCGCCCGTCTCCTGCGACCGCAACGACCTTCTGGAGAAGGCGCTGCCGCTGCGCGGCCTCGCCGACGCCGTGAATGTCACCGACGGCGCGGGGGCGCGCGCACACATGGACTCGGTCACCGCCGCGACCATCCTGCTGATGAATGGGATCGAGCCCATCCTTCAACTCACCTGCCGCGACCGCAACCGGCTCGGGCTGCAGGCGGCGCTGATGGGGGCGGCGGCGATGGGGGTGCGCAACCTGCTCGCGCTGCGGGGCGATGACCCGACCCAGGGCGACCAGCCGGAGACCAAGCCGGTCTTCGACCTCGATGCGCGCGGGCTGCTGGCGACCGCGGCGCGCATGCGCGATGCGGGCGAATTGCCGTCCGGCAAGAAGGTCGGCGGCAAGGCCGACTTCTTCCTTGGCGCCGCCGATGCGCCGGTCGATCCCGCGCCGGACTGGAAGCCGGTCAGCCTGAAAGGCAAGGTCGAGGGCGGGGCGCGCTTCGCGCAGACCCAGTTCTGCATGGATGCCGGCGTGTTGCGCCGTTACACAGAGCGGCTGGCGCAGGAGGGCGTCCTTCCCGGCCTTCACATGATCGTTGGCGTCGTGCCGTTCCGCTCGGCGAAGTCGGCGCGCTGGATCAAGGAGAAGCTGTTCGGCTCGATCGTGCCGGACGCGATGATCGAGCGCATGGAGAATGCATCGGACGCGGTCGCCGAGGGCAAGGCGATCCTCACCGATTATCTCCTGGAGATTTCCGAGATCCCCGGCGTCGCCGGCGCGCATATCATGGCGCCGATGAATGACGACGCGGTGCCGGCGGTGATCGAGGCATTCCGCAAGCGCAAGGGATAACGGCGCGGATCGGCCGGCGCAGGGAGGTCGTCCCCGCGAAAGCGGGGGCCCATATCCCAGAGCGGTGGTTATGGGTCGCCGCTTTCGCGGGGACGACCGGCGCAATCTCACTTCACCGGCTCGACATCCTTGACGCCCTTCGCGCCCATATAGACCGCGAGCAGGCGCACCGGCTCGTTGCCGGCATTGAAGCCGTAATGCGGAACGTCCATCGCCTCCATCAGGCTGTCGCCCTTCTTATAGGTGCGGATGCCGTGCGCGCCGTAATCGACCGATAGCGCGCCGTCGAGAATGTAGGCGAATAGCGGCACGCCATGCTTGTGCGGGATGGTGCGCTGGCCGGGCGCGAGCGTGATGATGGACGCATTCACATGCGCCTCGCCTGACGGATAGCGCAGCTTTTCGCCGATGATGGTGGTCGAGGTGGAGAGGAGCGGCTCCGCGGGATAGCCGGCTTCATTGGCGGGCGCTTTTGCGTCCGGCGCCTTTGCCGCCGGTGCGTCAGGCGCGCGCTGCGCGAGGGCCGGCCCGGCGAGGGCGAGGAGGAGGGCGCAGAGAAAACGGCAGGCATTGCGACGCATGGGAAAAGCCTTCAGGTTGCCCCGCCGGTGCCCGCGGGGAATCGGGATCAGGAATCCTGCGGCGGCGCGTTGCGCGCCACAAGCATCAGGCCGATGGCTGCGACAACGATGCCGAGCATCGCCGGCAGCACGGCTTCGGTGAACATGTTGACGCCGCGCGACATCATCATCACGCCGAGAAAGCACATGGCGGCCCACAGAAGGCCGATGACGATGAGCACCATGCCGAGAATTCTCATGACGCCTGGCTCCGCGGCCTTGGGGTTGCAGCGGCCGCGCCGAAGCGGCCCTGTTCTTTAAGGCGCGGGCGCGCCTGTCGTCGCATCTTGCAT
>JBIQKQ010000136.1:1434-9315 GCA_044506365.1 Hyphomicrobiales bacterium | reverse complement strand
GGAATCTATTAGAACAAATAGAGAACAATGATCAATCTCGCGAGGCCCCATGGGACGGTCCCTTGCCGGCGCGCAAGCGTCGGAGGCGCTCACGCGCCTTCGGCAAAGCATGGAGAATATCCAGCATTATCAACATGATAAGGCTCCGATACCGCTTGGCTTGAGCCGGGCCGACGCCCTTCTTGGGGGCGGACTGGCGCCTGGCGCCCTGCATGAAATCTCGCCAGCGGCACCGGTCCATCTCGGGGCGGCCTTCGGCTTTGCGCTCGCCCTTGCGGCACTGGCCCGCAAGGAAAACCTCGGGCGGGAGATCCTCTTCATCCAGACCGATATGGCGCGCTTCGAAGGCGGGGCGGCTTACGGCCTCGGCCTCGATCTGTTCGGTCTGCCGGCGCGGCGGCTGCTGGTACTGCGCGCGCGCCGTCCGATCGACGCGCTGTTTGCGATGGAGGAGGCGCTCAAATGCCGCGGCCTCGCGAGCGTGATCGCCGAATTGCCGGACGATTCCGCCGACCTGACCGCGACCCGCCGGCTCTCGCTCGCCGCACGCGACCATGACGGCATCGGCCTGCTGCTGCGACAGCGGTCCACGTCGTTGCCCAGCGCAGCAATGTCGCGCTGGGAGGTCGCCGCCGCCTCCGGCGTGCGCGACACTTACGGCGGCATCGGCATGACGGCGTTCCAGCTTTCCCTGGTGAAGAACCGGCGCGGTCCCTGCGGCCGGTTCGGTGTTGCGTGGTGTCATCATGAGCTTGCCTTCGTCCCGGAGGATCCTGTCGCTGTGGCTGCGCCGTCTGCCGACCGACCGGTTGACGCGGCGATCGCCTGACCTTGCCGGTCAGCCGCTTGCCGTGGTCACGACGGTACGGTCAGCGCGGCTGATCACGGCGCTGAATGACGAAGCGGCACGACTTGGTCTGCGCGCAACGATGGCGCTTGCCGATGCCCGCGCGATGTATCCGCAGCTTGCGGCGATCGATGCGGATGAAGCCGCCGACAGGGCAATGCTCGAGCAGATCGCCGATTGGTGCGACCGCTATACGCCGCTCGTCGGCCTCGATCCGCCGGATGGGTTGTTTCTCGACATCAGCGGCTGCGCGCATCTGTTCGGTGGCGAAGACGAGTTGCGCCGCGATCTGATACGGCGGCTTGCAGCGCAGGGTTTTCATGCGCGTGCGGCGATTGCCGATACGCCGGGATGGGCGTGGGCGATGGCGCGGTATGGCGTCTCGACTGCGACCCATGGCGCGACCACAAACGCCGCTCATTCCCGCGCAAGCGGGAATCCAGACTATTCCGGCAAGGTCCCAACACGTGACTCCGGGTCCGCGGTTTCGCGGGGACGAACGGAGGAGAGACCGGCATTTCCGCTGATTTCGCACCCCACCCCAACCCTCCCCCTTTCAGGGAGAAGGAGCGAACAGCGTGCGTTGCTTCCCCTTCCTCTCGCCGCGCTGCGCATCGATCCGCAGATTGCCGCACCGCTCGCGCAAGCCGGACTGAAAACCATCGGCGATGTCATCGATCTGCCGCGCGCGCCGCTCGCTGCACGGTTCGGACAGGATTTCGTGCGCCGGATCGATCAGGCGCTCGGCCGCGAAGATGAGCCGATCAAACCGCGCCTGCCGGTGCCGTCCTTTCTTGCCGAACAGCGCTTTGCCGAACCGATCGGGCGCGAGGACGATGTGCTCGGCATCATCGTTCATCTGGCGCAGGAACTGGCCCACGCAATGGAGCGGCATGGCAAGGGGGCGCGCCGTCTGCAGGTCGCGTTGTTTCGCACCGATGGCAAGGTGGTGCGCGTCGAGATCGGCACTTCGGAACCCTTGCGCGATCCGGCCCGCATCAGGCGGCTGTTTCTCGACCGCCTGGCGGTGATCGGCGACGAAGCCGATCCGGGCTTTGGCTTCGACATGATCCGGCTGTCCGCGCTTGTCGTGGAATCATTCGACGCGGTGCAGACCGGATGGGGCTCCGGCGATCCGGCGCGCGAGACCGCGCATCTGATCGACCGATTGATGGCGCGGTTCGGCGCCGATCGCGTGCAGCGGCTGGTGCCGCAGGATACGCATTGGCCCGAACTCGCAAGCATCGCAGTCCCCGCCAATACTGCTCAGTCGCGCAGTGACGCTGGCCCATACGACTTTGCACAGGACAGTCGCATCCCCGCGCGGCCGATCCGGCTGCTTGAGCGGCCCGAACCGATCGAGGCGATCGCGCAGGTGCCGGACGGTCCGCCGGTGCAGTTCAAGTGGCGGCGCGTCACCCATGACGTCGCTCATGCCGAAGGGCCAGAAAGCATCGCGCTGCAATGGTGGCGCGACGACCACGGCCTGCCGGTCACGCGCGACTATTTCCGCATCGAAACGCGGCAGGGCGTGCGGGTGTGGCTGTATCGCGAGGGCATCTATCAGGACAAGGACAATCCGCCGCACTGGTTTCTGCACGGGATTTTCGCATGAGCAATGTCCATCCATTGCCGGAGCGAAACCGTGAAGCCGGGCCGGCGAACGGCGCGCCGCCCGCCTCGCCCGCCTATGCCGAATTCGGCGTGACCACCAATTTCTCCTTCCTGCGCGCCGCCTCGCATCCGGAAGAGCTGGTGGAGCGGGCCAAGGAGCTCGGGCTCGCGGCCATCGGCATCGCCGACCGCAATTCGGTTGCGGGCGTCGTGCGCGCGCATGTCATGGCGAAGGAAAAAGGCCTGCGGCTCGCGGTCGGCGCCCGGCTCGTCTTTGCCGACGGCACGCCCGATATTCTCGCCTATCCGTCCGACCGCGCCGCCTGGGGACGGCTGACGCAACTTCTGTCCCAGGGCAAGCGCAAGGCGGAGAAGGGCGACTGCATCCTTCAATTGGCCGACCTGATCACGCGGATTGAAGGTCTCAATCTGATCGTCATGCCGCCTGTGCGGATCGATGAACGCCAGCTGTCGTCCTTGCTCTCCCGGTTGAAGCAGCATGCGTCGAAGCGCTCGCTCTGGCTGGCGGCAAGCTTCGTCTATCGCGGGGACGATCAGCGGCGCATGACGAAGCTCGCGCGGATCGCGGCCGGGCATCTCATTCCCCTGATCGCCACCAATGACGTCCTCTATCATCATCCCTGGCGCCGCATGCTGCAGGATATCGTCACCTGCATCCGCGAGCATGTCACCATCGACCAGGCCGGCCGCCGGCTCACCCTGAATGCCGAACGCTATCTGAAAGCACCGCAGGAAATGGCGCGGCTGTTCGCCGATTATCCGGACGCAATCACCCAGACGAAGCGTCTGCTCGAGCGCTGTCATTTCTCGCTCGACGAGATGCAGCACGATTATCCTTACGAGACCCGCGGCGAATACGAGACCCCGCAGGCACGGCTGATCGCGCTCACCGAGGCCGGCGTGAAGCGGCGCTTTCCGAGCGGCATCAGACCCGAAATTCGCGAGATCCTCGACCGCGAACTGAAGGTGATCGGCGAGCTTGGCTATGCGCCGTTCTTCCTCACCGTGCATGACATCATACAGTTTGCCCGCACGCGCCCGCAGCCGATCCTGTGCCAGGGTCGCGGCTCTGCCGCCAATTCCATGATCTGCTACTGCCTCGGCATCACCGAGGTGAGCCCGGATGTCGTCAATCCGCTGTTCGAGCGCTTCATCTCCAAGGATCGCGGCGAGCCGCCGGACATCGACGTCGATTTCGAGCACGAGCGGCGCGAGGAGGTGATCCAGCATATCTACGAGACATACGGCCGCGACCATGCCGGCATGACCGCGACCGTGATCTCTTATCGCGGCCGCAGCGCGGTGCGCGAAGTCGGCAAGGCTTTCGGACTATCGGAGGATACGGTCTCGGCGCTCGCCTCGACGCTGTGGGGCTGGTCGATGGAGGGCGTGTCGGCGAAGGAGGCGCGCCGCGCCGGGCTCGATCCGTCCGATCCGCGCCTGCGCATGACGCTCGCGCTGACGCAGGAATTGCAGGGCTTCCCGCGCCATCTCTCGCAGCATGTCGGCGGCTTTGTCATCACCCGCACGCGGCTCGACAAGGTGGTGCCGATCGAGAATGCGGCGATGGAAGACCGCACCGTGATCGAATGGGACAAGGACGATCTGGAAGCGCTCGGTCTTCTCAAGGTCGATATCCTGGGCCTCGGAATGCTGAGTTGTCTGCGGCGCTCGTTCGATCTTCTGCGCAATCATTACGGCAGAGAGCGCGATCTTTCGATCCAGGAGGAGGACGAGGCCACCTACCGCATGATCCGGCGCGCCGACACCATCGGCGTGTTCCAGATCGAAAGCCGCGCGCAGATGTCGATGTTGCCGCGGCTCAAGCCGAAGAAATTCTACGATCTCGTCATCGAGGTCGCGATCGTGCGGCCCGGCCCGATCCAGGGCAAGATGGTGCATCCCTATCTGCAGCGGCGCGAGAATCCGCATCTCGTGACCTATCCCTCGCCCGCGCCGCCCTGGCCCGCCGACGAACTCAAGCGCGTGCTGCACCGGACGCTGGGCGTGCCGCTGTTCCAGGAACAGGCGATGCGCATCGCCATCGATGCCGCCGGCTTCGCGCCATCCGAAGCCGACAAGCTGCGGCGCGCCATGGCGACCTTCAAGCGCGTCGGCACCATCCATACGTTCCAGAAGAAGATGATCGACGGCATGACCGCGAAGGGCTATGCGCGCGACTTTGCCGAACGCTGCTTCGAGCAGATCAAGGGCTTTGGCGAATACGGCTTTCCGGAAAGCCACGCCGCGAGCTTCGCCAATCTGGTCTACGCCTCGTGCTGGCTGAAATGTCATTACCCCGATGTGTTCGCGGCCGCCCTGCTCAACAGCCAGCCGATGGGCTTCTACGCGCCGGCGCAGATCGTGCGTGATGCGCAGGAGCATGGCGTTGACGTGCGCGATGTGGACATCAACGCCTCGCACTGGGACTGCACGCTGGAGGCTTTGGACCTGTCCGCGCATTCCTGCGAAAGCGGAAATGCAAAATCCTTGGCTCTGGGTCCCCGCTTTCGCGGGGACGAGCGGGGAGGAAACCGCGAAGACAAGCGGATAGAGGCCGCGAACGCCAGCACCTCTCCCCTCCCCCCGCAAGCGCAGCGCAGCGGTGGGGAGGGGTCGGGGGTGGGGGGCGTTTCAGATCAAGCCCTCAAAGATGCCCCCCACCCCGACGCGAACTGCGTTCGCGCCGACCCTCCCCACCACTCGCTTCGCTCGTGGGGGGAGGGAAAAGAAGTGCAGCATTCGCAGCACGTCTTCCCTCCCTCTCAGCGTGTCTTCCCTCCCCTGAAAGGGGAGGGTCGGCCTGCGCAGCAGGCCGGGGTGGAGTCATCTGAGAAAAAGCTCTTCGAGACAGATGACATCAGCCCCCCACCCGATTTGCTTCGCAAAGCGACCTCCCCCTTTCAGGGGGAGGTAAAGAAAAGCAAGTTTCAGGGGGAGGTGAAGAAAGAAAAGAGGGGGGAGGGAGAAGAGACGCCGCACTTGCGGCACATTTCAATTCATCCCCGCCACGCCTCCATGGCAGGCGACATCTGGACCACGCACGCGCTGCGTCTTGGCTTTCGTCAGATCAGCGGCCTGTCGGAAGAACATGGCCGCATCATCGAAGAAAAGCGCGGCGCGGGCTACGATTCCATCCGCGATCTGTGGCTGCGCACGGGCTTGCGTCCCTCCGTGCTGGAGACCCTCGCCAATGCCGATGCCTTCCGCTCGCTCGGCATCGATCGCCGCGATGCGCTGTGGGCGATCCGCGCGCTGCAGCGCTCCGGCGACAAGGACGACCTGCCGCTGTTTGCGCGCGTCGCCATGCCCGAGATGGAGCCCGATGTCGCGCTGCCGCCGATGCTGCCGGGCGAACAGGTCGTGGAGGATTACCGGCATCTGAAGCTGTCGCTGCGCGCGCACCCGGTGTCGTTCCTGCGCGCCGATCTCGATGCGCGCAACATTCTGCGCAACGAGGCGCTGACGCGAACCTCATCCGGCCGCCGCGTCACCATCACCGGCATCGTGCTGATCCGCCAGCGGCCCGGCACCGCCAATGGCGTGATCTTCATGACGCTGGAGGACGAGACCGGCATCGCCAACACCATCGTCTGGCCGAAAGTGTTCGAGACCTTCCGTCCGGTGGTGCTCGGCGCGCGCCTCGTCAGCGTCACCGGCAAGCTGCAGAACGAAAAGGGCGTGATCCATGTCGTGGCCGATCACATCGAGGATCTCACGCCGCTGCTGCGCCGCCTGTCCGAACACGGCGCCGACATCGAGTCGCTCGCCCGCTGCGACGAGGTGAAGCGGCCAGATCCCGGCACCCGCTCGGCCAAAAATCAGGCAAAGGGCGCGCATCCGCGCCGCGGCGACGCGCTGGTGCGCCTCTTGCGCGAGCAGCCGGACCTTGCGGACGAACTGATCGCCACCCATCGGGTGATGCCGAAGGGGCGGAATTTCCATTGATCGGACCACTGAAAAATCGATCCGCTCATTCCCGCGCAGGCGGGAATCCAGAGCAAAAAAACTGGGCCCCGCCTTCGCGGGGACGAGCGGAGGAGCGTCTGCGGGGGCACTGTCAATTGACACGCCCCCTCCGGCTGCGGCATCGAATGCGCCGGTTCCGAACGGGGGCAGGTTTTCGTGGGCGACTTCGTCAACAAGCGGCATTTCACCATCGACTGGGCCTATTGCGACCCGGCCGGCATTGTCTTCAACAGCCGCTTCTTCGAATTCTTCGACACCTCGAGCTGGTATCTGTTCGAAGCAGCGCTTGGGGTGAAGCCGCAGGACATGGCCAGGACCTTCGAAATCCTCGGCGTCCCGCTGGTCGATGCCCGCGCAAAATTCATGGTGCCGGCGAAGTTCGGCGATCTCGTCGAGATGCATTCCTGGGTCGGCGAGTTCCGCCGCTCGAGCTTCGAGGTCCGCCACCACATCTTCGTCGACGGACAACTTGCGGTCGACGGCTCCGAAACCCGCGTCTGGGCCTCGCTCGATGAAAAGGGTCAGCTGAAGACGAAGCCGATCCCGGCCGATATCATCGCCAAGTTCAAGGCGCCCTGAACAGGGCGATTGCAAGCGACGTCGCGCGCTCGCGCAGCGACATCGCGGCCGAAACAAAGTGGCCAGTGATTCCCGGTTCCGGCTCTTCGGATTGCATCGTTGGGAGCCAAACTATTAAACTGTAGCGATTCAAATTTCGCGCGAGCCGGAACACCGGCCGCTTACGGGAAACGCACCAGGAAAACGTGCCGATGGCGAGACTGCTCGAGCTTGTGCTCAATAACCGCAAGCGCGTGGATGCGGTCGAGGACAACCTTCTGCTGCTGGATTATCTGCGGGAAGTGGCTGGCCTCACCGGAACCAAGACCGGCTGCGATGGTGGCGAATGCGGCGCATGCACCGTTCTGGTCGACGACAAGCCCGTCCTGTCCTGCCTCACGCTGGCCGCGAGCGTCGCCGGCCGCAAGGTCGATACCGTGGAATCGCTCGGCCATGACGGCCAGCTCTCGGCCGTGCAGCGCGGCTTCCACGAAAAGCTCGGCTCGCAATGCGGCTATTGCACGCCCGGCTTCGTCGTGGCCTCGGTCGGGCTGTTGCGCAGCAATCCGAATCCGACCGACGACGACATTCTCGACGCGCTCGGCGGCAACATCTGCCGCTGCACCGGCTATGTGAAGATCATCGAAGCCGTGAAATTCGCCGCCAGCCTTCAAGCGCAAGGAGTGGCGCCATGAATGCCGCAAGCGCTGCAGTTGCGTCGCGCGCGCGATGCGATAACCCCCCACCCGGCTCGCTGACGCTCGCCACCCTCCTCACCCCTTCGCGGGGGGAGGGAAAAAGAGGCAAGGGGAGTATTGCGCCATGAACAAGATCGTGACCGCGCATGAAGCGGTTCCCGCGCGCAATATCGG
>JBIQKQ010000136.1:0-1334 GCA_044506365.1 Hyphomicrobiales bacterium | reverse complement strand
GCGCCATGAACAAGATCGTGACCGCGCATGAAGCGGTTCCCGCGCGCAATATCGGCGATTATGTCCCGCTGGTGGACGGACCGGAAAAGGTCTCCGGGCGCGCCAGATACACCGCCGACATCATCGCTCCCGGCATGCTGGCGGGCCGCATCTATCGCAGCCCCTATTCACACGCGGAGATTCGCGACGTCGATATCTCCGAGGCGCTGAAGGTGCCGGGCGTCAAGGCGATCGTCACCGGCGCGGATTGTGACAAGACCTTCGGCGTCCTGCCGATCGCCCGCAGCGAGCACCCGCTGGCCCGCGGCCGCGTCCGCTATCGCGGCGAGCCGGTCGCGGCGGTCGCCGCCATCGACGACGCCACCGCACGCGAAGCGGTCCGGCGCATCAGGATGACGGTGCGCGAACTCCCCGCCTATTACAAATCGCAGGACGCGCTCGCGCCGGACGCCGTGCAGCTCCACGAGAAGAGGCCGGGCAATGTCGAACGCGACGTGTTCTTCGAGCTTGGTAATGTCGAGCAGGCCTTCGCGGATGCCGATCTCGTGCGCGAGGCCGTCTACAATTGCCCGGAAGTCTGCCAGGTGCAGATGGAGATGCATGCCGCGGTCGCCGACTATGACGCCGTGCGCGATCGCATCACCGTGCATGCCTCCACCCAGGTGCCCTATTACGTGCATCTGATGCTGTCCGACATCCTCGACATGGACATGTCGCGCATCCGCGTGATCAAGCCGCATGTCGGCGGCGGCTTCGGCTGCCGCACCGAGACGCTGAATGTCGAGTTGATCACCGCCCTGCTCGCGCGCAAGGCCGGCGGCGCGGTGCGCACCGTGGTCAACCGCGAGGAGACCTTCATCACCCACAGGGGCCGGCCGGAGACCGACGTCAAGCTGAAGATCGGAATGAAAAAGGACGGCCGCATCACCGGCGTGCAATGCGAGGCGATCCAGCGCGGCGGCGCGCATTCCGGCTACGGCGTGGTCACGATCCTCTATGCCGGGTCCATGCTGTACGCGATCTACGACCTGAAGAACGTCAAATATGTCGGCAAGCGCGTCCTGACCAACACGCCGCCCTGCGGCGCATTCCGCGGCCATGGCACCGTCGATGTGCGCTTCGCTTTCGAGAGCCTGATCGACCAGATGGCGCACGAGATGGGGATTGATCCGTTCGCGGTGCGGCGCGCCAATCTTTTGCAGGCGCCGACTTTCACCGACAACGATCTGATGGTGAATTCCTACGGGTTGCCGGAATGCCTCGATCTCGTCGAACAGGCAAGTGGCTGGAAAGAGCGCAAAGGCAGGATGCCGAACAACGGCAGCCTGAAAAAC
>JBIQKQ010000135.1:0-9318 GCA_044506365.1 Hyphomicrobiales bacterium | reverse complement strand
GGACTTGGTTTCGGACTTGGCTTCGGGCTTGCCTTCCGGCTTGGCTTCGGCGTTCGCCTCAGCACTGGCCTCGGGCGCTGCGCCAGGCTCCGGGACAGCGGCGGGAGCAGCCTCGGGCGGTTTCGCGTCGGTCTCACTTGCGCCGGGCTTGCTGGAAACCGGCTTCGCCTGATCGTCGGCTTTGGCGAAGGCCGGACGCGGCCGGGGAGTCGGCGTCTGTGTCGGCGTCGCCTGCTTGCGCGGGGCTGGAGGCACCCGCACCGCGCCGGTGATATCGCGCGGTGCTCGCGCAGGCTCGCGCGAAGCCTGTCGCCTGTTATCGCCGTCGTTCCATTCTTCGTCCGGGGGTGGCCCAAAGCCATTGCGCCCAATCGGGCGAACCGCGATCACCTGCCCGTCGAACGCATCGACCACCACATTCAGCTCGCGTCCGTGGCGATCCACGGCCGCGGCCACATAGCGGCCGCCAGCCCAGGCCGGACGTCCCACCATCCGCAGCCCCATCGACGTAACGATGGTTGCGACCTCATGGGCCGGCAGCTGACCGGACGCCGGCTGCGCTTGCGCCGGACCGCACGCCAGTGCGGCCGCGTACACGGCGAAAACAAAACGGTATGTCACATTGCCCCTCCCATCGAGGCAGGCCCGGCGATGCCGCCAGCATCCCCCGTCGGCAGCCAACGTGCTGGGCGATTGGGGCGCGGCTACGGCAGAAATTCAGCGGCTTCGAATCGGCCCGTGACGATTTTGCGATACTTGCACGCAGCGCCCCTAGCCGGCACGCACCAGCGCCACGAACCGTTCCACTTCCGCTTCTGCAGTTGCGAAGGAGGTCACGAGCCGCACCAGCATCTGGTCCGGCCCGATCGTCAGGTCGTCACCTGCAAGGGTCTTGGGCCGCACATAGTAGGCGGCGCCCGCCGCCCTCAACTTCGAATCGAGCGCACGTGGCAACAGCGCGAATACAATATTGGCCTCGACTGGCCAGACGATCGGCACGCCGCAGGCCCGCAGCCCGTCCGCCAGCCGGTCCGCCATCGCATTGGCGTGACGCGCCAGCGTGAGCCAATAGCCGTCGGCCAAGTAACCCTCGAACTGAGCGGCCAGAAAGCGGTGCTTCGAAAACAGATGGCCGGCGCGCTTGCGCCGCTCGGCCATGAAGGCCGCGCGCTCGCGATCGAAAAACACCACCGCCTCCGCCGCCATGGCGCCGCCCTTGGTTGCACCGAAGGAGAGCACGTCGATGCCGGCTTTCCAGGTCGCCTCCGCCGGCATCGCATTCATGCGCGCCAGCGCGTTGCCGAAACGCGCGCCGTCCATATGCACCGTAAGGCCGTGCGCATGCGCGATCTCCGTCAGCGCGGCGACCTCATCGATCCGATAGATCGTGCCGGCCTCGGTCGCCTGTGTCAGGGAGTGGCTTGCCGCATTGACCTGGTGCGGGACATGGCCGGAATAGCGCGCGATCGCCCCTTCGACCGTCTCGCGCGACAGCTTGCAGCCCGCACCCGGCAGCCCGATCAGCTTCAGTCCGCCGCCGAAAAATTCCGGCGCGCCGCATTCGTCCGAGTTGATGTGCGCCTGCTCGTGGCACAGCACCGCACCCCAGGGCGGGGTGACATGTGCAAGCGACAAGGCATTGGCCGCCGTTCCGGTCGGGACCAGGAATACGGCCGCGTCGCATTCGAACACCTCGCTGATCCGGCGCTCGATCTCGCGCGTTAGCCCATCGCTCCCGTAGCCGAGGGTGAAACCATCGTTGCTGCGCTGGAGCGCGTCGAGAATGCCGGGCGCCACGGGCGCCGTATTGTCGCTTGCGAAATTCACCGGCTGTCCTGTGCGTGCTGGGTCTCGATATCGGGGCCGCTCGACCGATATCAGAGAAGGCGTGCGCGGGAAGCCCGTCCGGCAAAAATGGTCCAGGCGTCCGAAGAATCCACTTGTTCGGGCGGCCTGTGGCGGAAAGAATAACATTGAAGAATGCCAAAGACCCCTCGTCAGCCTCTTGTCGGCCGGGTGAAAATTTGGCAAACATGGGATAGGACAGCATTACTGTCCCAGTTTCCAAAGTCGAGGCGGCAGGTTTTTCGAGCCACCCTGCCGGCAAGGCGCGCGGTGCGGCTCGGCACCGCAGCGCAAGCCTCAATGGCCGCCGCGAGGATGCGCCTTAGGTGCTTTCCGGATGCGGCCGCTCCGGGCACGAGATGGCCGCCGAACGCAGTCCGGGATGCCGGGGCGACGGCGGCAGATACGCCGAACGAAACGTTTATGTCGACGACCGCATCGAGGACTGCGCCGAGATGAACCGGACGAGTGACCGGGGAATACAGCAAAAGCGGATCGCCCTGCGCGCATCCGATTTTGCCGATTCGGCCGACCCGGGCCTGCCGGAGGCGATCGGGCTTTACCAGCCTGCGCTGGACAAGGATTCCTGCGGCGTCGGATTCATTGCTGACATCAAGGGGCGCAAGTCGCACAGGATCGTCCAGGATGCGCTGACGATCCTCGTCAATCTGGAGCATCGCGGCGCGGTCGGCGCCGACCCGCGCGCCGGCGACGGCGCCGGCATTCTGGTCCAGATTCCCCACGCGTTCTTCGCCCGAAAGGCGAAGGAGAACGGCTTCACTCTGCCGGCACCCGGCCATTACGCGGTCGGATTCCTGTTCCTGCCGCGCGACCAGGAATGGCGCGACGAGATCCGCAGGACCTATGAAGAGGTCGCTGCGCAGGAGGGCTTGAAGATTCTCGGCTGGCGCGAGGTGCCGACCGACAATTCGACCCTCGGCGAATCCGTCAAGCCGACCGAGCCCGTGCATATGCAGGTGTTCGTCGAGCGCCCCGCCAGCATCACATCCGAGCAGGATTTCGAGCGCCGCCTCTACATCATGCGCAAGGCGATCTCGAATGCGATCTATCTGCGCCGGGAACGCCGCCTCTCCGGCTACTATCCCGTGTCGCTGTCCTGCCGCACGGTCATCTACAAGGGCATGTTCCTCGCCGACCAGCTCGGCACCTATTATCCGGATCTGCACGAGAAGGATTTCGAGAGCGCGCTGGCGCTGGTGCATCAGCGATTCTCGACCAACACCTTCCCGACCTGGTCGCTCGCGCATCCCTATCGGATGATTGCGCATAACGGTGAGATCAACACGCTGCGCGGCAACGTGAACTGGATGGCGGCGCGGCAGGCATCCGTATCCTCACCGCTCTACGGCGAGGACATCACGAAGCTCTGGCCGATCTCCTACGAAGGCCAGTCCGACACCGCCTGTTTCGACAACGCGCTCGAATTCCTGGTGATGGGCGGCTATCCGCTGTCGCATGCCATGATGATGATGGTGCCGGAAGCCTGGGCCGGCAACCCGCTCATGGACGAGCGGCGGCGCGCCTTCTACGAATACCACGCTGCGCTGATGGAGCCGTGGGACGGTCCGGCGGCGCTGGTGTTCACCGATGGCGTCCAGATCGGTGCGACCCTCGACCGCAACGGCCTGCGCCCGGCGCGTTACTGCCTGACGCGCGACGACCGCATCGTCATGGCCTCCGAAATGGGCGTGCTGCCGATTGCGGAAAAGGACATCGTCAAGAAGTGGCGGCTGCAGCCAGGCAAGATGCTGCTGGTCGATCTCAACGAAGGCCGCCTCATTCCGGACGAGGAATTGAAGGCGCAGATCGCCAAGTCGCACCCGTACAAGGAGTGGCTGGAAGCAACCCAGATCGTGCTTGAGGATTTGCCGGAGAGCGCCGGCAAGGCTGCGCTCTCGAACCTGTCGCTGCTCGATCGCCAGCAGACTTTCGGCTACTCACAGGAGGACATCAAACTCCTTTTGGCGCCCATGGGCTCCACTGGCGAAGAAGCCATCGGGTCCATGGGCAACGATACGCCGATTTCGGCGCTCTCCGACAAGTCGAAGCTTCTTTATACTTATTTCAAACAGAATTTTGCCCAGGTCACGAACCCGCCGATCGATCCGATCCGCGAAGAGATCGTGATGAGCCTCGTGTCAATCATCGGTCCCCGGCCGAACCTGTTCGACACCGAAGGCACCTCGACCACAAAGCGCCTCGAAACCCGCCAGCCGATCCTGACCGACAAGGATCTCGAGAAGATCCGTTCGATCGGCGACATCGAAGACAATCACTTCAAGTCCTGTACGCTCGACACGACTTTCGCGGCGGACCATGGCGCCGCCGGGCTCGAACCCGCGCTGAAGCAATTGAAGGCGGACGCCGAGAAGGCGGTGCGCGAGGGCTACAACATCATCATCCTGTCCGACCGCAAGCTGAGCGAGGAGCGGGTGCCGATACCGGCCTTGCTTGCCTGCGCCGCGGTGCATCATCACCTGATCCGCGAAGGCCTGCGCACGTCCGTCGGACTTGTTGTCGAATCCGGCGAGCCGCGCGAGGTGCATCATTTCGCCTGCCTTGCCGGTTATGGCGCGGAAGCGATCAACCCCTATCTCGCGTTCGAGACCCTCGTCGCGATGAAGGACACGCTGCCTCAGCCACTCGACGACAAGGAAATCATCAAGCGCTACATCAAATCGGTCGGCAAAGGCCTCATGAAGGTGATGTCCAAGATGGGCATCTCGACCTATCAGTCCTATTGCGGCGCGCAGATTTTCGATGCGATTGGTCTCAGCAGCGATTTTGTCGCGACTTACTTTACCGGGACGCATACGCGCATCGAGGGCGTCGGACTTCCCGAAGTCGCGGAAGAGACGGTGCGGCGTCATCGCGATGCGTTTGGCGATGCGCCGATCTATCGCAATGCGCTCGATGTTGGCGGCGAGTACGCCTATCGCGTGCGCGGCGAGGACCACGTCTGGACCGCACAGACGGTCGCCAACCTGCAGCACGCGGTGCGCGGCAATTCCTACGAACAATACCGCGCTTTTGCGCGCACGCTGAACGAGCAGTCCGAGAAGCTACTCACCATCCGCGGCCTGTTCCGCATCAAGAGCGCGGAAGAAGACGGCCGCAAGCCCGTGCCGCTTGATGAAGTCGAGCCCGCCAAGAACATCGTGAAGCGGTTCGCGACCGGAGCGATGTCATTCGGCTCGATCTCGCGCGAGGCGCATACCACGCTTGCCATCGCCATGAACCGGATCGGCGGCAAATCCAATACCGGCGAGGGCGGCGAGGAAGCCGACCGCTTCCGTCCGATGCCGAACGGCGACTCAATGCGCTCGGCGATCAAACAGGTCGCGTCAGGCCGCTTCGGCGTCACCACCGAATATCTCGTCAATTCCGACGTGATGCAGATCAAGATGGCGCAGGGCGCAAAGCCGGGTGAAGGCGGCCAGTTGCCCGGTCACAAGGTCGACCGCGTCATCGCCAAGGTGCGTCATTCGACACCGGGCGTCGGCCTCATCTCGCCGCCGCCGCATCACGACATCTATTCGATCGAGGATCTGGCGCAGCTCATCTACGACCTGAAAAACGTCAATCCTTCGGGCGACGTATCGGTGAAGCTCGTGTCGGAGGTCGGCGTCGGCACCGTCGCTGCCGGCGTCTCCAAGGCGCGCTCGGACCATGTGACGATCGCCGGCTACGAGGGCGGGACCGGCGCCTCGCCGCTGACCTCGATCAAGCATGCCGGCTCCCCCTGGGAAATCGGTCTCGCCGAGACGCACCAGACGCTGGTGATCAATCGCCTGCGTGGCCGCATCACCGTGCAGGTGGACGGCGGCATCCGCACAGGGCGCGACGTCGTGGTCGGCGCCCTCCTTGGCGCCGACGAGATGGGCTTTGCCACCGCACCGCTGATCGCGGCCGGCTGCATCATGATGCGCAAGTGCCATCTCAACACCTGCCCGGTCGGCGTCGCCACCCAGGACCCGGTGCTGCGCAAGCGCTTCACCGGCCAGCCGGAGCACGTGATCAACTACTTCTTCTTCGTCGCCGAGGAAGTGCGCGAGCTGATGGCGGAGATGGGCTTTCGCACCTTCGACGAGATGATCGGCCAGTTGCAGATGCTCGACCAGCGCGCGGTGATTGCGCACTGGAAGGCGAAGGGGCTCGATTTCTCCAAGCTTTTCACCAAGCCGGTCGCCCCCGAGGGCGTGGCCATCTACAATCGCGAACGGCAGGACCACAAGATCAGCGATGTGCTTGACCGCAAGCTGATCGCGCAGGCCGGTCCGGCCCTCGATCGCGGTGCGCCGGTGAAGATCGCAGCCGAAATCCGCAACATCGACCGTTCGGCCGGCGCAATGCTGTCGGGCGAAGTGGCCAAGCGCTACGGGCATGAGGGCCTGCCGGACGACACCATCCATGTGTCGCTCACCGGGACTTCAGGCCAGAGCTTCGGCGCATGGCTCGCCAAGGGCGTCACCTTCGACCTGCAGGGCGAAGGCAACGATTATGTCGGCAAGGGCCTGTCGGGCGGCAAGATCATCGTGCGGCCGACCGCTGATTCCGGGATTGTGCCCGAGGAGTCGATCATCGTTGGCAACACCGTGCTGTACGGCGCGATCTCGGGCGAATGCTATTTCCGCGGCGTCGCCGGCGAGCGCTTCGCCGTGCGCAATTCCGGTGCTGTTGCCGTCGTCGAAGGCGCGGGCGACCATTGCTGCGAATACATGACCGGCGGCATCGTGATCGTGCTCGGTCCAACCGGGCGCAACTTCGCCGCCGGCATGTCGGGCGGCATCGCCTATGTGCTGGACGAGAGGGGCGATTTCGAGAAGCTCTGCAACATGGCGATGGTCGATCTCGAGCCGGTGCCGGCCGAGGAAGAGGTCAACGCGCGCTTCTACCACTCCAAGCACGACCTCGAGACCGCCGGCCGCGTTGAAATCCTGACCGACATGACGGGTCACGACGCGGAACGCCTGCGCTATTATATCGGCCAGCACGCGCGGCTCACCGGCTCGACCCGTGCAAAGGCCATCCTGTCGGACTGGCACACCTGGTGCGGCAAGTTCCGCAAGGTCATGCCGCTTGAATACCGCCGCGCCCTGAAGGAAATGCAGGCCGCGCAGGCCCTCGAGGCTGCTGAGTGAGACCGTTCGTCAATGGGTAAGATTACCGGCTTCCTCGAAATCGAGCGCGAGGATCGCGATTACGCTCCGGTCGAGGAGCGGGTCAAGCACTGGCGCGAGTTCGTCCTGCCGCTGGCGGAAAAGAAAACGCGCGATCAGGCCGCGCGCTGCATGGATTGCGGCATCCCCTATTGTCACAACGGCTGCCCGGTCAACAATCAGATCCCGGACTGGAACGACCTCGTCTATCGCGGCAATTGGGAAGAGGCGGCGCGCAACCTGTACTCGACCAATAATTTTCCGGAGGTCACCGGCCGCATCTGCCCGGCGCCGTGCGAGGCGTCCTGCACGCTCAACATCGACGACCAGCCGGTCACCATCAAGACCATCGAATGCGCGATCGCCGACAAGGCGATTGCGAGCGGCTGGATCGTGCCACAGCCGGCTTCGCACAAAACCGGCAAGAAGATCGCGGTGGTCGGCTCCGGACCGGCGGGCCTCGCCTGCGCCCAGCAGCTCGCACGCGCCGGCCATGACGTGCATGTCTACGAGAAATGGGCCAAGGCCGGCGGCCTCCTTCGCTACGGCATCCCCGATTTCAAGATGGAGAAGTCCATCGTCGATATTCGCGTGAAGCAGATGGAAGCCGAAGGCGTCGTCTTCCATTACGGCGCGCATATCGGCGTGAACCTTCCGGCCGACAAACTGCTCGCGGACCATGACGCGGTCGCGCTGACCGGCGGCGCCGAGCATCCGCGCGACCTGCCGATTCCGGGCCGCGAATTCGACGGCATCCATTTTGCGATGGATTTCCTGCCGCAGCAGAACCGGCGGGTATCCGGCGAGCCACTGAACGGCGTGAAGGAGATCCTGGCCGGCGGCAAGCATGTGGTCGTCATCGGCGGCGGCGATACCGGATCGGACTGCATCGGCACATCGATCAGGCAGGGCGCACTGTCGGTGACCAATTTCGAGATCATGCCGATGCCGCCCACGCGGGAAAACAAGGCGCTGACCTGGCCGGACTGGCCCTACAAGCTGCGCACGTCATCGAGCCATGAGGAAGGCGCCGAGCGCGCGTTCTCCGTGCTGACGCAAGCCTTCGAGGGCGAAAATGGCAAAGTGACGGGGCTCCGCTGCGTGCGTGCCGACGACAAGATCAAGCCGATACCGGGGAGCGAATTCACGGTGAAGGCCGACCTCGTGCTGCTCGCCATGGGCTTCGTGCATCCGGTGAAGGAAGGCCTGCTGGCTTCGCTCGGCATCGCGCTCGATCCGCGCGGCAATGCGCGGGCGAATACCGAAGATTATCGCACGTCGGTCGACAAGGTGTTCGCGGCGGGCGATATGCGGCGCGGGCAGTCGCTGGTGGTCTGGGCGATCCGCGAAGGCCGCCAATGCGCGCACGCCATCGACAAGTTCCTGATGGGAACGACGAGCCTGCCCCGGTAGCGGCTATCCCGTGCCGATTGGCCGACTGATCGGCCGATCCGGTGGTGGACGCCGCGCTATCGTCCGAACAGTCCGAAGAAGAATCGCGGGCCGGAATATTCCGGCGCCTGCCGGCGCCAGAATGTCGGCGCCTGTTGTTGCTGCTGCTGCGGACGCTGGGCGACCCGCGGCGGAGGAGCCGCGGCGGGCTTGTGACCCGGCGCCGCAGCCTGTTGGGCAGGTGCGGCAGGCGCCGGCGCGCGCACGATGGTGAGCGGCGCACCGGTCGGCGGCAGCGGCTCGGATGCCACGAGGTTGGGCAGTCGCGGTGGCCAAGCCGGATCGTCGGCGCGTCCGGCTTCGTTGCGCTGCGGCTCACCCTTGATCAGTGTTCGGTTCGCAACCGCATCGAGCGGCGGCGCCTTGTTGTCCGACGTGCCGCCGGCAAGCTCGGTCGGCTCCTGCAGCGGTGTTCCCAGCAGGATCACCGGGCCGGCGAGCGGCCGCGCGGTCGGGCCTTGCGGCTTGGCCGCCTGCGCGGGCTGCGGCTCGACCGCCACATTGCTCGGCGTCGCGGGGATCGGCTCGCGCAGCACGCGCTTGAGGTCGCGCTCCACGTAATGGGCAAGCTTACGCGCTCCGAAACGCGTGAAATGCACGCCGTCATGGGTGCGCAGCTGACGGATCTGGCCGGTTTCGTCCGGGCCGCGATGCATGAACTGGCCGCGCTCGTCGACGAATCCGTCCCACACATTGACGAAGATCAGGCCCGCCTTTTCCACGCGCGGGCGAATGATGTCGTTCAGATATTGCATGTCCGACGTCGACCGTGTGCCGCGGACCGCCGGGATTCCGACCCACAGAACCGGCACATTTGCGGTGCGCAGGGCCGCGATCATGT
>JBIQKQ010000134.1:0-9395 GCA_044506365.1 Hyphomicrobiales bacterium | reverse complement strand
TCGGGCCGAACGGCGACATGGTCACGGGGCTGCGCGACGAAAAGATGCTGGCCATCGCCGCCGGCGACAATGTTGTGCGCCTGTTGCCGCCGCTCATCATCGACGAGGCCGCTGTCGCCGACGGCATTGCCATGATCGACCGGGCCTGCGCGAAGCTCGCGCGCGCAGCGGCGCCCGAGACCGAGACGGCATCGTGATGGCGAAACGCAGCATCCGCCATTTCATCGACCTGATCGACATCCCGTCGGCGGACCTGCGTGCGATCATCGCCTCCGCGCGCGCGATGAAAAAAGCCAGGAGCCGCGCCAAGCGGCCGCTCGCCGGGCAGACGCTGGCGATGATTTTCGACAAGCCCTCGACACGCACGCGCATCTCGTTCGAGGTGGCAATGCGCCAGCTCGGCGGCGATGTGATCATGCTGACCGGCCAGGAGATGCAGCTTGGCCGCGGCGAGTCCATTCCCGATACCGCGCGGGTGATGTCGCGCTTTGTCGATGCGGTGGTGATCCGCACGCTGGAGCACGATCTTGTCACCGAGCTGGCGCAGCACGCCACCGTGCCGGTGATCAACGCGCTGACCAAGCAGTCGCATCCCTGCCAGGTGATGGCCGACGTGATGACCTTCGAGGAGCATCTCGGCCCGATCAAGAACAAGACCGTGGCCTGGACCGGGGACGCCAACAATGTGCTGACCTCATGGATGCACGCCGCCGAGCGCTTCGATTTCCGGCTCAATGTGGCGACGCCGCCGGAGCTGAAGCCGCAGCAATGGCTGATCGACTGGATTGCCAAGTCCGGCGCCGCCATCCAGATCGGGTCCGATCCGGAAGAGGCGGTGCGCGGGGCTCACTGCGTCGTGACCGATACCTGGGTGTCGATGGGCGACGAGGCCAGCAAGGCCAACCGGCACAACCTGCTGCGGCCGTATCAGGTCAACAGCCGGCTGATGGCGAAGGCGCGCCCCGACGCCATTTTCATGCATTGCCTGCCGGCGCATCGCGGCGAGGAAGTCACCGACGAGGTGATGGATGGTCCGCAATCGGTGGTTTTTGACGAGGCCGAGAACCGCTTGCATGCGCAGAAGGGCATTCTTACTTGGTGCCTGAACGCGACGTCGCGTTAGCCCGCCGCACGAGGGACCACGAGGGACTTTGTCATGCCCGGCCCCGTGCCGGGCATCCGCGTCTTTCTTCGTGCAACGCAGGTGTCCCTGGAAAACATGCCGCCGTGACCGGCGACAGGGCGTCGCAAAACTGAACTTACGTTGAGCCGATGGATATCGAAATTCCCAGCCGCCGCCCGTCGCCTCACTCGCCCGACGACACCATCCTGCCCTTTGAGGTGTCGGCGCTGGATCTGCGCGGCCGGGTGGTGCGGCTCGGTCCCGCAATCGATGAAATCCTGAGCCGCCACGATTATCCGGCGCCGGTCTCCAAGCTTCTCGGTGAGGCGATCGCGCTGGCGGCGCTGTTCGGCTCCTCGCTGAAATTCGACGGCCGTTTCATCCTGCAGACCCAGAGCGACGGGCCGGTTCGCATGCTGGTCGTGGATTACGTGACCGGCGGACGCATCCGCGCCTGCGCGCGCTTCGATCGAACGCGCGCCGCGGAGGCGATCGCGGCCGGGAAGGCGTCCCCCGGCGAATTGCTGGGCCGCGGACATCTGGCGATGACAATCGACCAGGGCGGAGACATGAACCGCTATCAGGGTCTGGTGGCGCTCGAGGGCGGTGGGCTGGAAGACGCCGCGCATGAATATTTCCTGCGCTCGGAACAGATCCCGACCCGGGTACGGCTTGCCGTCGCCGAGGAAATGCGCAAGGGCGACAGCGGCGCGACGCATTGGCGCGCCGGCGGCATCATGCTGCAATTCCTGCCCAAGGCACCCGAGCGCATGCGCACGCCCGATCTCGATCCGGGCGACGTGCCGGAGGGTGTCACACTCGACACGGTGCCGGAGGACGATGCTTGGGTGGAAGGCAAGGCGATCGTCGAGACGGTCGAGGATATCGAATTGATCGATCCCGAACTCTCGACCGAACGGCTGGTCTACCGGCTGTTCCACGAGCGCGGCGTGCGTGTGTTCGATGCCGCCAATGTTGAGGCGCAATGCTCCTGCTCGCGCGACAATGTCGAAGCGATGCTGAAGAGCTTTTCGCAGGACGACCGCGATCACATGGTGGAGGACGGCAAGATTGCCGTGACCTGCGAATTCTGCAACCGTACCTACGATTTCGCGCCGGACGAAATCGGCGCGAATGGCGGGCGCGTGAACTAAGGCCTCGTCGATCGAGGGTGCATCAGCGGTCTGTCATTGCGAGGCGGTCGGCGACGAAGCAATCCAACTCACCCTGAAAGCTGGATTGCTTCACTTCGCTTGCAGCGACATCAACCAAGCAAAAATCGTCGCTCCATTGACGCGATCAAGTCTATCGTGCCGGCCGGCGCAGCGTGCGCGCGAGCGTCTCGAGAATGTTCAGCGCATCGACCGTCCCGTCCGCTTCGCCCTTTTCGAAGTCCGCATCGGCGCGGCCCATGGTATTGGTGACATGTGCGAGACACAGCACCGCGTTGCCGGTTCTGCGTGCAAAGGCGTAAAGGGCGGCAGCTTCCATCTCGACCGCCATGACACCCTTTGCCCGCGCTGCCTCGACGGCTTCCGCAGTTTCGCGAAAGGGTGCATCCGTGGTCCAGCTTGGGCCGACAAAGGCTCGCAAATTCGCAGCCTCAAGGGCTCGCGCCGCGCCGGCGACAATCTGCGGATCGGCTTCGGCAAACGTATCGGCTTCGGCGTAGTGATAACTGGTTCCTTCGTCCCTGAGCGCCCGGTCGATAATCACGAAATAGGGCGGGGTCCCGGCGGGCATGATCTGTCCGGCGGAAGTCAGACTGATCAGGAAACGACACCCGCTGGCAAACAGCTCTTCGGCAACCAGGACAGCGAAAGGCGCGCCGACCGCGCAACCGATGATGCCCGCGGTTTCGCCCGCGAGTGGAAAGTCGAACAGGTCGGTGTGGTAGCACGGCCAGACCTCCGACCGCTTGGCGTGGCCGGAACTTCGCAGGCGCCGGACGATATCGCCATCCGGATCAAGAACGCAGATCGGCGGAACGGCGGCCGCTGCGATCCCTTTCTGACGGCGCGCTTCGCGCAGCAGAGCGGAGGGCTCGAACACCGAAGGCGCATCCGGGTTCTTGTTCATGAGGATCGGTGGTAACGACACGCGCGCTCCTGAACCTTGGTGGGTTGGGCTTGAACACCCCGCACATCATGTTCCGGCCTGGCAGCGGAGAGCCGTCATGATCGACGCGGACCGGCGCACGCACTGGGAAAATGTATATCAGACCAGGGGCGAGACCGAAGTCAGCTGGTTTGAGGATAGCCCAGTCATCTCGCTCGATCTGATCCGCGCAACCGTGGTGCGGCCCGATGCGGCCGTCATCGACATTGGTGGCGGTGCGTCCCGGTTGACCGATGCGCTTTTGAATGCCGGATTTTCGTCGCTCACGGTACTCGATCTTTCCGAGAAGGCGCTTGAGGTCGCCAAGACGCGGCTCGGCGAACGGGCCGCGTGCGTAAAATGGATCGCAGCTGACGTGACGGTCTGGCAGCCGCCCGATACCTATGACGTGTGGCACGATCGCGCGACCTTTCACTTCCTGACGGACCCGGGTGATCGGGCAGCCTATGCAGATCGCGTGTCACAAGCCGTTCGGCCCGGCGGTCATGTCATTATCGGCACATTTGCCCCGGACGGTCCCGAACGATGCAGCGGCTTGCCCGTCATTCGTCATGACGCCGCGTCGCTGCAAGCCGTGCTCGGCCCTTCTTTCACGCTCATCGAAAGCCGTGGTCACGCGCACCGCACTCCGATGGGTGCAACCCAGCAGTTCCAGTTCAGCCGCTTCCGGCGTTTGGATTAGAGCATGATGATTTCGGGTTTGACTGAAGCAGCGTCATTGCGCGCCGACAGGTCCGCGCCTTGCGTGGACCGATGAAAGGCAGCGAAGCAATCCAGCTCCTTGAGAAAAATGGATTGCTTCGTTGCTAACGCTTCTCGCAGTGACAGGTCATGGAGCGGTCCATCATTCACTCCCGCGCCAAGCGGCAAACCCCGAGATGCTTGTTCGTTGCTTCTGGCTCCTGGTCCCCGCTTTCGCGGTCGAACGGGATAGGTTCGCTTCAATCGGTCTGCGCTTCAAAGCACAAGCGACATCACCGCCCCAGCGCGGCTTCAATGAACTTGATCGCGTCCGGACTCGCCCATTCCGCCGGACCTGCGAGGGTCGCGACCTCGCAGCCATTCCGGTCGACCAGGATTGTGGTCGGCATGCCGAAGGCGCGACCCTTTTCCTTCAGGTCCTGGAAAATCCTCGCATTGTTGTCGGCGTAATAGGCGAGCGCGGTGATCCCGGTATCGGTGAGCCAGGCCTTGGCCTTTTCCGGGTTGCGGGTGTCGATATTGACCGCGACCACTTCGAAATCCGCACCGCCGAGCTTCTGCTGCAACTCGTCGAGCGCCGGCATCTCCTTCTTGCAGGGCACGCACCAGGTGGCCCACAGGTTGAGGAGCACGGTTTTGCCCTTCCAGTCGGCGAGCGTGCGCTCCTTGCCGTCGCTATCTCGGAAGGCGACCTCGGTCAGCGGGATCGGGCTCTTGGCGGGGGCGAGCGCGGCGACCTCGCCGCGGGCGAGCGGCTGGAGCGTCTGTGCCAGCTGCGCGGCCGGCCGGCAGGCTTCCGGAACAGCCGATTTGCGCACCAGCCATCCCATCCCGTATATCCCGACCAGCGCAACGACAACGCCCGCGAGCCCGCCGAGAATCATCACCAGCAGGCGCTTCTTCGCGAAATCTCGGGCTTGGGGCGGCGGCATGGATCGGAACACTCTCAGGTCACGGTCATGAGCAACAAGATGTGGGGCGGGCGCTTTTCGTCCAGTCCCGATGCGATCATGGAGGCGATCAACGCCTCGATCGACGTCGACCGGCACCTGTATCGCCAGGACATTGCCGCGAGCAAGGCCCATGCAGCAATGCTGGCCCAGCAAGGCATCATTGCGGCGGAGGACGCAACGCGGATCGCGTCCGGGCTGGACACGATCCTGTCAGAGATCGAGCAGGGGCGGTTCAACTTCCAGCGCGCGCTCGAAGACGTGCACATGAATGTCGAATCGCGCCTCGCCGAACTGATCGGCCCGGCCGCCGGGCGGCTGCATACCGCGCGCTCGCGCAACGACCAGGTCGCGACCGATTTCCGGCTCTGGATGCGCGACACGATCGACGGGCTCGATGCCGCTCTCGCCGACTATCAGACCGCGCTTGCGGAGAGGGCGCTCGAACATGCCGACACCGTAATGCCGGGCCTGACCCATTTGCAGACCGCGCAGCCGGTGACGTTCGGCCATCACCTGCTGGCCTTCGTCGAGATGGCGGATCGCGACCGCGGCCGCCTCGCCGATGCACGCAAGCGTTTGAATGAGTGCCCGCTCGGGTCGGCGGCGCTGGCAGGCACCTCTTTTCCGGTCGACCGCGAGATGACGGCAAAAGCGCTTGGCTTCGACCGGCCGACCGCCAATTCGCTCGATGCGGTGTCCGACCGCGACTTCGTGATGGAAACGCTTGCCGCCGCCACTATCTGCGCGGTGCATTTGTCGCGGCTTGCCGAGGAAATCGTGATCTGGACCTCGCCGCTCACCGGCCTGATGCGGCTGTCGGACAAGTTCACCACCGGCTCCTCGATCATGCCGCAGAAGCGCAATCCCGACGCCGCCGAACTGGTGCGCGCCAAGGCCGCGCGCATTGCCGCTTCGTTCCAGGCGATCGTCGTTGTCATGAAGGGACTGCCGCTCGCCTATCAGAAGGACATGCAGGAGGACAAGGAAGGCGCGATGGACGCGCTCGGTGCGCTGTCGCTCTGCCTCGCCGCGATGACTGGCATGGTGCGCGACATCGAGCCGGACGCGGCGCGCATGAAGAAAGCGGCGGGCGAGGGCTACGCCACCGCGACCGATCTCGCCGACTGGCTGGTGCGCACGCTCAACATCCCCTTCAGGCAGGCGCATCACATCACCGGCAGCATCGTGGCGGCGGCGGCGAAAGCGGGAATGCCGCTGCACCGGGTTCCGCTGGAAGACATGCAGAAGGTTGAGCCGCGCATCACCGAGGATGTGTTCAAGGTTCTGTCGGTCGACCGCTCGGTGCAGAGCCGCACCAGCTACGGCGGCACCGCGCCGAAGAATGTGCGGCTGCAGGCCAAGCGCTGGCTCAAGCGGCTGGGAAAGGGCGCGGAGTGAGGTTTTTTGGCCGCAGCGCGGGTTTTTTGGCGGGACATCCGCAGGATCGGGGATTTCGCCATGTTCGACGGGTCTGATATGGTCCGCGCCGTTCGGGGGAGCCGTTTGTGATCCGTCGCCTGCCTGTCCTATTGTACCGCGTCGCGGTGGTGGCCGTCCTTGCGGCTGCGCTCGGCGTATCGGCCTGCGGCCGCAAGGGCGCGCTTGACGCGCCGCCCGGCGGGCTCGCGGCCAACCCGACCGGATCGCTGGAAGAGGAGACCGCCGAGGGCGGCGAGGTGATCCGGCGCGGCTCCGCACGCGGCCTGCCGATCATCCGGGGTCCCGACCGGCGCATCCCGCTCGACGTCCTGCTGGACTGATCCCGCCATGCATCACTTTGCCTATCGCGGCGGCGGGCTTCACGCCGAGGCGGTAGACCTTGCCGCCATAGCCGAGGCTGTCGGCACCCCGTTCTATTGCTATTCGACCGCGACGCTGGAGCGGCATTACCGCGTCTTCGCCGAGGCTTTCGCCGACGTGCCTTCGCTGGTCTGCTACGCGGTCAAGGCCAATTCCAACCAGGCGGTGATCGCCACCCTGGCCCGGCTTGGGGCGGGCGCGGACGTCGTCTCGGGCGGCGAACTCAAGCGCGCTCTGGCCGCCGGCATTGCGCCGCAAAAGATCATGTTCTCCGGCATCGGCAAGACCGCGGCCGAACTCGGCTTTGCGGTCGAAACCGGCATCCTGTGCGTCAATGTCGAATCCGAGCCGGAACTTGAACTCCTGTCGCATGTCGCGAGCGGCATGGGACGCAGCGTCGCCATTTCGATCCGCGTTAATCCGGACGTCGATGCGAAGACCCATGCCAAGATTGCGACCGGCAAGTCCGAGAACAAGTTCGGCATTCCGATCAGCCGCGCGCGCGATGTCTATCGGCGTGCGGCAGGCCTGCCCGGCCTGCATGTCGCCGGCGTCGATATGCATATCGGCAGCCAGATCACGCAGTTGTCGCCGTTCGCGGACGCATTCGCGCTGCTGTCGGATTTCGTGCATGAACTGCGCGCCGACGGCCACACCATCTCGCATGTCGATCTCGGCGGCGGGCTTGGCATTCCCTATCGCGATGGCGACGAAACGCCGCCCGATCCGGCCGCCTATGCGAAGGTCGTCAAGGAGGCGACACGCGGGCTCGGCTGCAAGCTGATATTCGAACCGGGGCGGCTGATCGTCGGCAATGCCGGCATCCTGGTCATGCGGGTGATCTACGTGAAGCGCGGCGAAGCCAAGACCTTCGTGATCGTCGATGCCGCAATGAACGATCTCATCCGGCCGACGCTCTACGAGGCGCATCACGATATCATCCCGGTGCGCCCCCAGCCTGGCGCGCCCTGGATCCGCGCCGACGTGGTCGGACCGGTCTGCGAGACCGGCGATTATCTCGCGCTCGACCGCGACCTGCCGGAACCGAAGGCGGGCGATCTACTTGCCGTGATGACGGCAGGAGCCTACGGGGCGGTGCAGGCGGGAACCTACAACACACGGCCGCTGGTTCCCGAAGTGCTGGTGAAGGACGATGCGTGGGCGGTGGTGCGGCCGCGCCTCGAAGCGGACGCATTGATCGCCCTTGATCGAACGCCGCCCTGGCTGTGACGCGAGAACCCGCCCGGTATCGAAGCGGCAGATGCCTGGCTTCGCTGTTCCGGGTTTCGTGACTATGTGGGGAAGCGGTGCGTGTTAAGCTCTCGCCCGGCGAGAGATTCCCGAAGGACCACGGCATTGACCGACAAGCCTGATCAGGGCGCTGAAGATACGACGGTTTCGCCGCAGCGTCAGGCCGACCGGCTACTCGCGCGGGGCATCGCCCGGGCCCGCTGGTCGATCCTCTGGGAGCGCGTCTGGCCCCCACTGGCCGCCTTTCTGACGGTTTTCGGCCTGTTTTTCGTGCTGTCCTGGCTCGGCCTGTGGCTTTGGCTGCCGCCGCTGGCGCGCGCTGGGGGCGTGGCGATTTTCGGCCTGCTCGCGATTGCCGCGCTGTCGCCGCTATTGCTGCTGCGCAGACCAACGGTTTCCGAGGGCCTGCGACGACTCGATCAGCGCAGCGGCCTTCCCCATCGTCCGGCCGTTACGCTGACCGACCGGCTGGCGGCCAATGACGGCGATGCCATGACGCAGGCGTTGTGGCGCGTCCATATGGAGCGCGCGCTCGCCGCCACCCGCAAGCTGAAGGCCGGCTGGCCGATGCCGCAACTGTCGGCGCGCGATCCGATCGCGCTGCGTGCGCTGGTGATGGTGGCGTTCGTTGCGACCTTTTTCGCCGCCGGCGGAGATCGGGACCGCCGCGTCGCTGCGGCTTTCGACTGGCAGGGCGTTGTCACGCCCGCGAACTATCGCGTCGATGCATGGGTCACGCCGCCGCAATATACCCAGCGCCCGCCGGTGATCCTGCCGGGCCTGCGGCCGGGCGAGCCGCCGCGCGCCGCCGCACCGGTGACGGTGCCGGCGAATTCGGTGCTGGTGATCCGCGCCAGCGGCGCGACCGGGCTCGACGTCGCTCTGCGGGGCGGCATTAAGGTCGACGACAAGACCGATGCGGCGGCTCAGCCTGCGGCGCCCGGAACCGAGGAGCACCGCTACCTGATTTCCGATCGCGCCGAAGTGACCTTGCGCGGCATCGGCACACCCGTGACATGGACGTTCGCCGCGGTCCCCGATAACCCGCCGACCATTGCGCTCACCAAGGACCCGGAGCCGCAGGCGCGCGGCTCGCTGATGTTGAACTACAGGGTCGAAGACGATTACGGCGTCTCGGAAGCGCGCGCGCTGTTTGCGCTGAAGCCGCAGCAATTCGACGAATTCGGCGTCAGGCCCGGCGGGTTCAAGCCGCCCCGTCCGCTATTCGAAGCACCCGATATGCCGCTGACCCTGCCGCAGGCGCGCACCCGCAACGGCGCCGGACAGACATTGCGCGATCTGTCGGGCCATCCCTGGGCCGGCGCCGACGTAGTGTTGACGCTGCTGGCGCGCGATGAGGGAGGCAACGAGGGACGGTCCGAGTCCTTCGAGATGCGGCTGCCGGAGCGGCTGTTCACCAAGCCGATGGCGCGCGCGCTGATCGAGCA
>JBIQKQ010000133.1:0-9399 GCA_044506365.1 Hyphomicrobiales bacterium | reverse complement strand
CGCTGCGACTGCTAGCGCCAGCGCGGCCAGCAGTGACAGAACTCCCCGATTCCCATTCACGCGAAAATTCCGACTTTCAATTCCAACTTTCAGGCAACACTCGGCCGCAAATTGCCGTTCTCGTCTAGCCTAAAGCCGGGCGCTCGGCTATTCAGGAAGTACCGCAGGACGGCATCATCCTGTGGGCCGTGTTCCAGGAACCACACCGCGCCATGCGGCTTCGAAATAGCGATTGACAGCATGCCTCCCTCAGGTCCAGCCGCCCTTCCGTTTACACTGGCGATCGCTGCGCTCACGCTCGCGGGTCAACAGACGGCGCAGGCGGACGCGAAAATCGGCGTCGCCGCCGCGATCAAGAACGAGGTGCTGGGCCGGAGCGGTACGCTGGGCGTCGGCAGCTCGGTCTTCTCCAATGAACGGATCAGGACCGGCGAGGCGGCTGCGGCGCAGCTCATGTTCGCCGACAAGACCGTGCTGAATATGGGGCCGAAGGCGGAATTGCTGCTCGACAAGTATGTCTACGATCCCAATCGCGGCACCGGTCAGGTGGTGGTGAATGCGGTGCAGGGATCGCTGCGCTTCGTGACCGGTGCGCAGAACCCGACGAATTACGCGATCAAGACGCCGGTCGCGACGCTGGGTATCCGCGGCACGGTGGTGGACCTGCAGATTTCGCCGCTGGAAACCTTCATCGGCGTTCTGGAAGGCACGCTCACTGTCCGGATGTTGGATGGCGCGTTGATGACGGTCAATGCCGGTCAGTATGTCGTGCTGGCTGCGAACGGCGCGAAGAAGGCCAGCGGTCCTTACAAGGGCACGGACGGCTCGCATACCGAGCTTCCGGATTATGTGCGCATCGACGAGATCAACCAGCTCAACGCCATCGACGCGCGCAACTATGTGCCGCCCAAGCCGGCCTGCATCCCGTATTCGTTCTCGTCGTCCTGCTATCCGAGCAATTTCTGACCTGACCGGCTGTCAGATCGGCGCGTCAGGCAAGACGGATAGCGTCGCCTTCGGCAATGCTGCCGCCGGCCGCCACCTTTGCATAGACGCCGCAATCCATGTGGCCGACCGTCTTCATCAGCGTCTTCGGAATCTCGAGGTCACGAATGCCGGTGCGCGGCTCCACATTGGTGGCGGCGCATCGTACGATGCGCTTGATCACCGTCAGCCGCACCTCGCCGATCGCGAGCGTCTGTTTCATCAGCTCGAATTCGCGCCAGGCCGGCCAGCCATCGACATACAGATTGGCCCGAAAGCGCAGCGGGTCGACCGGTGCGCCGACCGCCTCCTCGATGGCTGCGACCGAGGCGAGATTGATGATCGACACCACCTTGGCCGACACGTCCGAAAAGCTGTGGCCTTCGCCCGCCAGCACCTTCGGCGGACCGCGCAGGTCGTCGGCGCAATAGCGCGCGAAAAACTCCTCGATCGCCGTGCGGCCTTCCGGGGTGCGCAGATCGCCGCGGGCGGCCTTCGCCCCGTTCAGCCGCACGGTTAGGGCATGGCTCGCCTCGTCATAACGCGTGTCGAGCGCGGCCAGCCGCTCGTTCCTCATCAGCATCAGGAAGCGCTGCTTGGGAAAGTATTGCGGGGCGGCCGGATCGAAGCCGGACGGACCGTTCTCGATCGCATACATGCGGTCGGCCGGCAGGGTACCGCCCGGGGCGAGCATCACCTTTGGTATGCGCTCCGGCGACAGGCCCTTCACCGGGTAGCGATAGATCGACTGGATTTTCGCGGTCATGACGACGTTGTTAGCGGGCGAGCGTGCAAAGCGCGAGAGGGGGTGGCATCGAAGATGCGAGCCGGGTGAGGGCCAACCGGCTACTCTAGCTCAAAACCGGTAAATCGCGGCGATGCCCGTATCTGTCGGCATGCGCTCGGCCGGAACGATTACCACCTCGCCGCCTGTCTTGACCGTGTGCTCGCCAAGGTCGTCGAGCAAGTCGTCGACGCCAGGGTCGTCGAGCGGCGCGAATTCGATCGCGCCGGTTTCAGAATCGAAGCGGCCGGGAATCAGGCGATCGGCCTCGATCAGCAAAGTGGAGATGCGGCCGGCGACAGCCGCTCTGGCGATCTCAGCCAAGTCTGCGCCGCTGCGATCTTCTGCGCGCGACGCCCGGAACTGGTCGATAAATCGGTTGAGTCGTTCCAGGTATCGGGGGAGCAGGAGCTGCCAGGCGCGCTCGCGCAGTTGATCCAACGACAGGGCGCGCGGGTAAGTGTCGATCGGCTCGGGCAACAGGAACGGGTTGCGGCTCACCGTGCGAAACAGGTGTTGGTGCTCCGGCAGCGCCGCCAGCAGAAGGGGCATGCCCGATGGCTGCGAGTGATGATGGAGAACAGCCTCGTCCACCGCACGGAAGAAGCGTTCGGTTTCTTTCTCCACCAAGTCTTGACGAACATCCGTACCGTGACGTGTCGTCAGGCCTGGCCCCTCGCGGCCATACACCCGATTCTTTCGCTCAGGTTCGCCCTCTTTCACACCAACCACATCGGCGGCCGTCCGCGGAAACCCGGGCGCCAACTCGATCTCGTCGAGGACGTAGCGGTTTCCCCCGAAAAGGATCGCCTCCTCTCGAGTGAGGCCGAGCACATGGTAGCGATCAGCCGACTGCATAATGCGCATGAGCGGTTTCGTGTGGAAGCTGTCGGCGACAATCGCCAGTTCTCTTACCGGCCGCTGGAGCCGGTAGACCTTGAAGAGGTCCGCGGTCGCGAAGATGGCGATGCCATCCCGTGCGTGGTTCCAGAAGTCGCCGTTTTCAGCGAGGTCGTGGAATGGGCTTAGGATAGGGGCACTCTCCCGCCCGGCATATTTCCGGCTGAGAGACAGCTCCAACTCCTTTAGGAGATTGCGGAAACGGATCGGATCCTGCTGCTTTTCCGGGTGTGCACGATGGGTTGGCTGATACAGCGAAAGACACGGAGGTTCGTGACTGCCCAGCAGCACGGTCCTGTAATCGCGCTCGAGTGCGTCCATTGTCGATCTCCCAGATGATATCAGCGACTATGCTCGTCGATGATATGGCCGAGCATGGCGCCTGCTGCGATCGGGTGTCCCGGATGCGGTGCGAAGCGTCCAGGTCGTTCGCCTGGCGTTTCCAAGGTTCACGACCTCCAATTGTTCCTGAACGGGGGCAATTGTCGCAATGGGGGCAATAGCGGACAAAGCTCCGCCGGCCCTGTTGTTGGCCGCCGCGTCGTGCCTCGCTCGCAAGAGGGAAAGCGAGGGTCATGTTGTGCCGAAGACGCCGCATCCCTCCCCGCTCGCGGGGGGAGGGTCGATCGACTGAGCGCGAGCGCGAAGGAGATCGGGGCGGGGCTTGCGCTACGACCATGCCTCACCCGGTTCTGCTGTCGCGCTCACCCTTCGCCGGGGGGAAGGTTAAGCAGGCAGAAGGTGAGCAGCTCAGGATCGAGCGCGGGAGTGGGGGGAGGCTGCGTCGCCGGTCACACCCGCTTAAGTTTTTTGCCGGAACCTCCCTTCCGCGACAGGGACAGCATTCCTACATCGGGACTGCGGATGCCCGTCCGGGGTCCGCCGGTTAATGTCTCCGTGCTTGTGGCCCGCCCGTCTTGAGGTGGATCATGGCTCCGGGACGACCCAGATGCTCCGCAGGTGCCTCGTCGAGGGCCGCGGATCAGGCCGAGGGAGCGACTTATGGATTTTGAAAGATACACCGAACGGGTGCGCGGCTTCATTCAGTCGGCGCATTCGATGGCCCTTCGCGAGGGCAACCCCCAATTCACCCCCGAACATCTGCTGAAAGTGCTGCTGGACGATCCGGAAGGATTGTGCGCCGGCCTGATCGACCGGTCGGGCGGCAATTCCAGACAGGCCCTGACGGATGTCGAGGCGGCGCTCAAGAAGCTGCCGAAAGTGTCCGGCGGCGGCGCCAGCCAGCCCGCGATGACACCGGCGCTGGCGCGAATTTTCGACCAGGCCGAAAAGGTCGCGCAGAAGGCGGGCGACTCCTACGTCACCGTCGAGCGGCTGCTGCTCGCCTTCGCGATGGACCGCGAAAGCGAAGCCGGCAAGATTTTGCAGAAGGCCGGCGTCACCGCGCAGAACCTGAACGCGGCGATCGAGGCGATCCGCAAGGGTCGTACCGCCGATACCGCGACTGCCGAAAACACCTATGACGCGCTGAAAAAATATGCGCGCGATCTCACCCAGGCCGCCCGCGACGGCAAGCTCGATCCGGTGATCGGCCGCGACGAGGAAATCCGCCGCACCATCCAGGTACTGTCGCGCCGGACCAAGAACAATCCGGTGCTGATCGGCGAGCCGGGCGTCGGCAAGACCGCGATCGCCGAAGGTCTTGCGCTGCGCATCGTCAACGGTGACGTGCCGGACTCGCTCAAGGGCAAGAGATTGCTGGCGCTCGACATGGGCGCGCTGATCGCGGGCGCGAAATATCGCGGCGAGTTCGAGGAGCGCCTGAAGGCGGTGCTGACCGAAGTCACCGGCTCCGACGGCGAGATCATTCTGTTCATCGACGAGATGCATACCCTTGTCGGCGCCGGCAAGGCCGACGGCGCAATGGACGCATCGAACCTGCTCAAGCCCGCGCTCGCGCGTGGCGAACTGCATTGCGTCGGCGCCACCACGCTCGACGAGTACCGAAAGCATGTCGAGAAGGACGCCGCACTGGCGCGGCGGTTTCAGCCGGTCTTCGTGGCAGAGCCCACGGTCGAGGACACCGTCTCGATCCTGCGTGGCCTGAAAGAAAAGTACGAGGCGCACCACAAGGTGAAGGTGGCGGACGCGGCGCTGGTCGCTGCCGCGACGCTGTCCAACCGCTACATCACCGATCGCTTCCTGCCCGACAAGGCGATCGACCTTGTCGACGAGGCGGCGGCGCGTCTGCGCATGCAGATCGATTCCAAGCCCGAGGAGCTTGACAATCTCGATCGCGAAATCGTGCGTCGCAAGATCGAGCAGGAGGCGCTCCGCAAGGAGACCGATGCGGGCTCCAAGGACCGGCTGAAGAAACTGGAAAAGGAGCTGGCCGAGCTGGAGGAAAAGGCCGACGCGCTGACCGCGAAGTGGAAGTCCGAAAAGGACAAGCTCACCAAAGCGGCCGACCTGCAGAAGGAACTCGACAAGCTGAAGAACGAGCTTGCGGACGCCACCCGCCGCGGCGATTACCAGCGGGCGGGCGAACTGCAATACGACAAAATTCCGAAGCTGGAAAAGCAGCTCAAGGATGTCGAGGCGGTGAGTGCAGCCCACGCGGTGCTGTCCGAAGAGGCCGTCACCGCGAGCCATATCGCTCAGGTGGTGTCGCGCTGGACCGGCATTCCGGTCGACCGGATGATGGAAGGCGAGCGCGAGAAGCTGCTCAAGATGGAAGAGCAGCTCGCCAAGCGCGTGATCGGTCAGCCCGAGGCGGTGCAGGCGGTCTCGACCGCGGTGCGCAGAGCGCGCGCCGGCCTGCAGGACCCCAACCGGCCGATCGGCTCCTTCATGTTTCTCGGGCCCACTGGCGTCGGCAAGACCGAACTGACCAAGGCGCTCGCGGAGTTTCTGTTCGACGACGAGCATGCGATGGTCCGCATCGACATGTCGGAATACATGGAGAAGCACTCCGTTGCCCGACTGATCGGCGCGCCTCCCGGCTATGTCGGCTACGAGGAGGGCGGCGCGCTGACCGAAGCGGTGCGGCGGCGGCCCTATCAGGTGATCCTGTTCGACGAGATCGAAAAGGCGCATCCGGATGTTTTCAACGTGCTGCTGCAGGTGCTCGATGACGGACGGCTGACCGACGGTCAGGGCCGCACGGTCGACTTCCGCAACACGCTCATCGTCATGACGTCCAACCTCGGCGCCGAATTCCTGGTCAGCCAGAAGGAGGGCGAGGATACCGACGCCGTGCGCGATCAGGTGATGGCGGTGGTGCGCGCGAATTTCCGTCCCGAATTCCTCAACCGCGTGGACGAGATCCTGTTGTTCCACCGGCTGCGCCGCGAGGACATGGGCCGCATCGTCGACATCCAGTTGCAGCGGCTTTTGAAGCTGCTGGACGAGCGCAAGATCACGATCAAGCTCGATCCGGCCGCGCGCGAATGGCTGGCGGACAAGGGATACGACCCCGCCTATGGCGCGCGTCCGCTCAAGCGCGCGATCCAGAAGAACCTGCAGGATCCGCTGGCGGAGCTGATCTTGTCGGGCAAGATCAAGGATGGCGACGTGGTGAAGGTCTCGGCCGGGAAGAACGGTCTGATCTTCAACGGCGAGGCGGCGAAGGAAGCGGCATAGCTTCCTTCGCTCTCCCCCTGAACGGGGAGAGGGACACGAACCCGCGATCGCTGAGCGAAGTTACCGCGCGGTCGCGGCGCCGGACTGCGCCATGCGTCCACCGTTGCCGCGCGTCATCATGCCGTCGATGCGGTCGCGCTCCTCTTCGAAAGCAGCGAGCACGTGGTTTTCCAGCACGCGGCCGCGGGGCAGGCGGATCCGCATCGGATCGACAAAACGGCCGTTGACCATGATCTCGTAATGCAGATGCGCGCCGGTGGACAGGCCGGTGGAGCCGACAAAGCCGATAACCTGGCCTTGCCGCACCTTGGCGCCGGGCTCGATGCCCTTCGCGTAGGCGGTCATGTGGCCATACGCCGTCTCGTAGCCGTTGGTGTGCTTGATCCGGATGTATTTGCCGTAGCCGCCCTCCCATCCGACCTTCTCGACCTCGCCGTTGCCGGCGGCGTAGATCGGCGAGCCGTGCGGGGCGGCCCAGTCCACGCCGGTATGCATCTTGGCGTAGCCGAGGATCGGATGGCGGCGCACGCCGAAGCCGGAGCGCAGGATGCCGTCCCCCATCGGCTTGCGGACTAGGAACTTCTTCGCGCTCTTCCCGGTCTCGTCGTAATAGTCGACGATGTTGTCGTCAGGGGTCTGGAACCGATAGAATTTGCGAAGTTCGCCGCCCACTGTCAGCGCTGCGAACAGGACGTCGTTGCGGGTTTCGATCCCGCCTGGGGTTTCTTCCTCGCCGGCATAGAGGACGTCGAACGAATCGCCCGGCTGCACCTTGCGCTGGAAATCCACGTCATAGGAGTAGACGCGGATCATGTCGTCGATCACCGCGCGCGGGATCTGGTTGCGCAAAGCTGTCTCATAGATGCTCTGATACAGCCGAATCCCGCTGCCGTCGTCCTCCTCGTCGTCGCGCGTTTCGGCCATCGAAGCCGTATTCATGGCGGCAACGTCGACCGAGACATAGCGGCCAAGGTCGGACAGCGCGATCACCGCTTCGGCAGCCGACTCGTTGGCGACGATCACGCGGGCGGGCTGCAGGCGGCTGCTGCCGGGAACGGGCATGAGCAGGATGCGCAGCCGCTGGCCTTCCTTCAGCCCGTTGTCGCGCCCGCGGAAGCCGAGCGCCGAGGCGATGGCACGAATCTCCTGCGGCTCGGCGCCCAGCTCCTTCAGGATGCTGGAGATGTTGTCGCCCTTCCTGACGAACAGCGTGCGTTCGGTGGCGGGGCTGGCCGGTGCGGTGCTCTTGGGCAGCAGCGTGATGTTCTCGGGGACAATACGCGCCTCGAACCCGGCATAGGGGTCCGAACCGGCATCCGCGGGGGCGTAGCCGAGGGCTCGCGTGGCCGGCGCAAGCGTGGCCACCTGATAGCGTGCATTGGTGTCGCGCGCATTCCAGTTCGCGGCCTCGCGCACGGCGGCGAGAATATCGTCCATCGGCAGCACACCGGCGATTTTCGCGCGCGGCAGGATGGCCGCGAGGTCGCGCTGCACGAACGAGACCTCCGCGTCCGGCTCGGCCGCGGCGTTGGCGGTCCCGGCGCTGGGCACCGGCGTATCGGAATCGGCGAGCATCTTCTGGGGATTGAAGGCCGGGAGGTTGGCGGACAGCTCGGTGGCCGCAAGCGCCAGATTTGACGACACCCGCACGAACGGCCGGACCCGCACGACCTCGCGGTTGCCGACCCGGCTGGTCGTCGAAACGCGGATCACCTGGCGCGCCGAATTGGTCTCGCCGGCCGGCGGCAGGCGGTCCGCCTTGCGCGGTCCGGAAGAGCGCTCGGCGATCGCGCCGCGCAGCGCGGTCTCCATGCGTTCGGGCAAAGCCGCAAAATGCGCCTCGCCGTCCAGTGATGTGAAAACGGCGCCGCCCATCAGGGCCGCGCCGCACAGGCCGGTGAGTATCGTTCCGGAGAACCATTGGGCGGAGACGCGCCGGCGGTCGATCGTCATGCCGGTGCCGCCGTCGACGGAGAGCGGCGGCTCGTTGCCGAGATCGATCCGATCGATCTCGCTCCTTGGGCGGAGTGCCGCACGCCTGCCGTGGTCCAATTCGCCGTCCCCCTGAACGCCGGGCGTGCCGTCTGACTGGCGCGCCCGCCGGTACGAATGGTCAATAGGCCGTCGCGTCCCCCGCGAAACCCGACCGAACACAAGGCGCCGCACGATGCCGCGCACGGAAAGACGCGTCAATCCGCGTCTCTCGCTGCAAGTGTTTGATCCGGAAGGGCCCGTTTCGGGCCCGCGAACACTTCGCTGACCCTCAGGACGGCCGAGGAATGTGGCCTGAGTGCGGCGCCGCAGCCAAATCCCTTGAAGAATCAAGGCCTCGACCCCATTTGTTGAAAAGCCGGGGTTGTTCCGGGGCGGCGCGATTTTTTTCGTCGTTATCGTGTTGACACGAAAAGGCCTCCCGAATATATACCCCACCACTGGCGCGCCGCACTGCTCCGGCGTGAGGGCGCGCCTTTCGAAGCACCTCACTTTGAATGGTGACCAAGCTTCCGATCAGTTGTCGGAAGCAGGTTTGCTTCGGCGCTTTTTCTTGTCCGGCCTTGCCGGATTGGGGCCTCCCGGGCTCCGGGCTGTTTGAAAAGTGAATCGGAAGAAAGAGAAACGTGGACGGCGGAGTCCTTGCGGGCCGCTTCCAAGGACATGCTTCGGCATGTGCGAGGCGCGGCCAACGAGAATACTTCGGCGGTCTACGTTTCAAGGTACATCGCAACCGATCGGGCAATCGAGCAATCGGGCGCAAGATCGGGTGGATGGACCTCGTCAAAGATGGCGTCGCGCAAGCGACACCAGCGAAACGTGTGATCAGCCGAGATCAAATCTCATGAAACTTGAGAGTTTGATCCTGGCTCAGAGCGAACGCTGGCGGCAGGCCTAACACATGCAAGTCGAGCGGTCGTAGCAATACGGCAGCGGCAGACGGGAGAGTAACACGTGGGAACATGCCCTTCAGTTCGGAATAACCCGGGGAAACTCGGACTAATACCGGATACGTCCGCAAGGAGAAAGATTTATCGCTGAAGGATTGGCCCGCGTCTGATTAGCTAGTTGGTGAGGTAATGGCTCACCAAGGCGACGATCAGTAGCTGGTCTGAGAGGATGATCAGCCACATTGG
>JBIQKQ010000132.1:6666-9467 GCA_044506365.1 Hyphomicrobiales bacterium | reverse complement strand
CCCTTGACGCACTTGCGGGCGAGAAGATCGACTATGTCGGCGGGCTCGAAATGGGCGCGGTGCCGCTCGCCGGCGCGATCGCGCAACTCAGCTTCATGCGCGGACAGCCGATCCAGGCATTCTTCGTGCGCAAGAAGCCGAAGGAGCATGGCGCGAGGCTGTCGGTCGAAGGGCTCGCGCCGGGCGAATCGCTGGCCGGCAAGCGCGTCGTGATCGTGGAAGATGTGACCACCACCGGCGGATCGGCGATCAAGGCCGTGGACGCGGTCCGTGATGCCGGCGCCGAAATCGTCATGGTGTTCACCATGGTCGATCGCGAGGAAGGCGCGTCCGACAATTTTCGCGCGGCCGGGCTGGTGTTTCGCTCCTTGTACAAGGCCGAAGAATTTCTCAAGCGCTGACGCAAATTCGTTGGTTTGGTTATCGGCTCGTTTACCGCCGCCGGCGATAATGCCGTGTTATTGTAACCCGTGGCGTAGGGTGCCCTGGCCTGTCCCGATCTGACGCAACCAAACCGCATGTAAAGCGTTGGCAGGGCTGTTGGCAGGCCTTGGGCATTCACGGATGAAAGGAGCCGCGGTGGCTCGGGCTGGCGTATCGGTGCGTTGGCGGCGCGTGGCCTCTGTTGCGGCACTGGCCGCGCTCTGCGTGGTGGAATTTTCCCCCGCCGCATCGGCCCAGAACATCTTCGAGACGCTGTTCGGCGGCTTCCGCCGCGCCATGACGCCGCGCGCTCCGGCTGTCGCCGCCCATCCCGATGCAGGCGGTTCGTCATCCGGCTATTGCGTGCGGCTTTGCGACGGCCGCTATTTCCCGGTCAGCGGGCGGGGCAAGATGAGTGCCGCCGAGATGTGCCGCGCGTTCTGCCCGCATGCGCCAACGCAGCTCTTTTCCGGCGGGAACATCGCGAATGCGAGCGCGCCGGGCGGCCTGCGCTACAGCAACCTGCCCAATGCATTCCTGTATCGCGACAAGATTGTCGCCGACTGCAGTTGCAACGGCAAGAGTCCGCTTGGTCTTGTGCCATTCGAGGAGACCGACGATCCGACCCTGCGCGCCGGCGATATTGTAGCGACCCATAATGGTTTGATGAGCTATCGCGGCGATGGCCGGCATGCGGAATTCGTGCCGGCCACGAGCACGCCGGGACTGTCGCAGAAGCTCAAGGATCAGCTGACCGCGACCCGCGTTGCGCCGGAACCGATCAATGCGCCGCGCGCTGCAACCGATGGCGCAGGCGTAACGAACCGCAACGGCGATCAACGCGAACGAGCGGCGCGATAGGGCGAGCTCTCGCGCTGCGGATCTTGCGATCTTTCCACGATTTAATCTCCATCACAGGTCTTCTGCGCGCAACGAAGGCGACCCGGCTTCGTTGGAAAGGGTGGAGTCTGTTTTCGAAGGGGATTTGTCTTGCCTGCGGATCGTCGTTTGCGCGTCAGCCTTGTCATTGCAGCGGTGGCGCTGACGGCGTCCGCGAGCGGCGCGCAGGCGTTCTTCGAGATGTTTTTCCGAGGCCCCGCCAGGGCCGCACCGCCACCGGTGCGCTCGTATGCCGACCCGAATGTCGACGTTCGCCGCTCCGACCCGCGTCCTCGCCGCGACCGGTCACGCCAATCGAGCGGCGGCGTCGTTTACTGCGTCAGGCTGTGCGACGGGCGGCACTTTCCAATCAACTTCCGCGGCGGCGGTCCCGAATTGTGCAAGGCGCTGTGTCCGGCCTCGCCGACCGCCACCTTTAGAGGAAGCTCGATCGCCGATGCGGTTTCAAGCGATGGCAAGCGCTACTCCGACATTCCGAATGCCTTCGTCTATCGCGAGCGCCTGATTGACGGCTGCACCTGCAACGGCAAGAGCCCCTTGGGGCTCGCGCGCCAGGATATCGACGATGACGAGAGCCTGCAGCGCGGCGACATTCTGGCGACCGACGAGGGTTTCAAGTCATACCGTGGCGACACACGGCGGTCGGCCGATTTCGTGCCGCTGAACATGAAAGACCTGCCGAAGAGCATGCGAAGCAGGCTCGCAGAGACCGGCATCCAGCCGGACACGGTTGCCGGTATGCCCATCGAGACCACCGGCGTCGCAGCCACCGCCGAACGCTCCACCGACGGCGCGCGTCAGGTCTCGAGATAGGCCATCACGGTCTCGGCCAGCGGCAGCGACGCGGTGAGCCCCGGCGATTCAATACCGAACAGGTTCACCAACCCCGCCATACCGTGTTCGGCCGGACCCTCGATCATGAAATCGGCGGCCGGCTCGCCAGGACCGGTCAGCTTGGGACGGATGCCGGCATAGTCGGGCACCAGCGCACCGTCAGGCAATCCGGGCCAGTAGGTGCGGATGCGCGCGTAGAACGAGGCCGCGCGCGCGGGATCGACGTCATAGCTCTCGTGCTCGATCCACTCCACGTCCGGACCGAACCGCATGCGCCCGGCCAGGTCGAGCGTGACATGCACGCCGAGGCCGCCGTCCACCGGGGTCGGATAGATCAGGCGGGTAAAGGCCGGCCGGCCCGCATAGGCGAAGTAGTTGCCGCGCGCCAGCACCTGCTTGGGGATGCGGGTCTGCGGATAGCCCTCGATGGCGCGCCCGACCTTCTGCGCCGACAGGCCGGCGCAATTGACCACCGCATCGACATCGAGATGGCCGGGATCGCGCCCGCCGAAATGCACGCGCCAGCCATGCAGCGCCGGCGACAGCCGCTCGACCGGCGTTTCGAACGCGATAACGCCGCCATGCGCTTCGAGATCGCCCTGCAGCGCCAGCATATAGGCGTGGCCGTCGATGATCCCCGTTGC
>JBIQKQ010000132.1:0-6656 GCA_044506365.1 Hyphomicrobiales bacterium | reverse complement strand
GGCGAGACCAGGGCCGCGATGCACGACAATTCCGGTTCGAGATCGCGCGCGGCATTGCCGCCGATCATCTCCAGACCCTCGACGCCGTTGATCTTGCCTTGCGCCTGGATGGCCTCGATACGCGCGGCTTCAGCCGCGTTCGTCGCGACGATCAGCTTGCCGCAACGCCGGTGCGAAACGCCATGCGTTTCGCAGAATTCATACAGCATGACATTGCCGCGCGGGCACAGCTGCGCCCGCAGCGAGCCGGTCGGATAGTACATCCCGGCATGGATGACCTCGGAATTTCGCGACGAAATTCCAGTGCCGATCGCATCGGCCTGTTCGGCGACAATGACGTCGTGACCGGCCAGGGCAGCCGCCCGGGCCACCGCCAGTCCGATCACGCCCGCGCCGATCACCAACACCTGCATGGCTCAAGCCTACAAAAAAGCGGCCCGAGCGGGCCGCTTTTGTCGTTCCTACGGAAGGGACCGGGGATTATTCCGCGGCGAGCCGCACCTCTGGCGCGGCGGCGCGCACATCCGCATCGACCTTGCCTTCGAACTTGGTGAAGTTGTCCTGGAACATCTTCACCAGCGCGCGCGCGGTCTCGTCGAATTCCTTCTTGTCCTTCCAGGTCGACACCGGATTGAGGAGGTTGGTGTCGATGCCCGGCACTTCGACTGGGACCGCGAAACCGAAATACGGATCGGTGCGGAACGACGCGTTCTTCAGCGAGCCGTTGAGCGCTGCGGTCACGAGGGCGCGCGTCGCCTTGATCGGCATGCGGTGGCCGACGCCATATTTGCCGGCGGTCCAGCCCGAATTGACCAGCCAGCAGTCCACATTGTGCTCGGTGATGTACTTGCGGAACAGGTTGCCGTATTCGGCCGGCGGGCGCGGCAGGAACGGCGCACCGAAGCAGGTCGAGAATTCCGGCTGCACACCGACGAGTCCCTTCTCGGTGCCGGCAACCTTCGCGGTGTAGCCGGACAGGAAGTGATACATCGCCTGCGCCGGCGTGAGCTTGGCGATCGGCGGCATCACGCCATAGGCGTCCGCGGTCAGGAAGATGATGTTCTTCGGATGCCCTGCGCAGCCGGTGCGCGAGGCGTTCGGGATGGAGTCGAGCGGATAGGCCGAGCGGGTATTCTCGGTCTTTGAGACGTCGGTGTAATCCGGCACGCGGGTGATCGGGTCGAACACCACATTCTCCAGCACTGCGCCGAAGCGGTTGGTGGCGTCCCAGATCAGCGGCTCTTTCTCATGCGTGAGGTCGACGCACTTGGCGTAGCAGCCGCCTTCGAAATTGAAGATGCCGTTCGGGCCCCAGCCGGTCTCGTCGTCGCCAATCAGGGTGCGGTCGGGATCGGCCGAGAGCGTGGTCTTGCCGGTGCCGGACAGGCCGAAGAACAGCGCGCTCTCCTTGCCGTCATTGGAGACGTTGGCCGAGCAGTGCATCGGCATCACGCCCTGCGCCGGCAGATAGAAGTTGAGCGTCGTGAACACCGACTTCTTCATCTCGCCCGCGTAAGACGAGCCGCAGATCAGCACGATCTTCCGGGTGAAATCGATCGCAACCATCGTGTCGGAGCCTTCGCGGCCGCCATGGCGCTTGGCGTCCGGACGGAATGTCGGCAGATCGATGATCGTCATCTCGGGCGTGAAGCTCTCAAGCTCGGACAGCTCCGGACGGATCAGGAGCGTGCGGATGAACAGCGAGTGCCAGGCCAGTTCGGTGAAGACGCGGACCTTGATACGATAGGTCTTGTCGGCGCCGCCATAGAGGTCCTGCGCGAACAGCTGCTTGCCTTTGCAATGCGCGAGAAAGTCCGCATACAGATTGTCAAAATGCTCCTTCGACATTTTGCGGTTGCCGTCCCACCACACGCTGTCGCGGGTGAGGTCGTCGACCACGGTATGCTTGTCCTTGGGCGAGCGTCCGGTGTGGTGCCCGGTCTCGGCGCAGAGCGCGCCGCCGGCGACGATGTTGCCCTCGCCGTTGCGGATCGCGTGCTCGTAAAGCGGCGCATCCGTCAAGTTCCAGTGGAGGGCCTGCAGGCCGCTCAGTCCGAATTTGTCCGCTCCGTAAGCTGTATTTCTTACGCCCGTTTCCTGCACGGAAGTCCCTCCGAAAAACGCCCGGCCCGCCGCCGCGGGCGGCCAGCTTAGTCACACGCCAATGTCGGTGTGGCCCTTGAGATAGGTCAATTTTCGCGGCCACCGGCGGACCGCGCGCGGTGTCTTAGAGCCGCGCTGGCATCATGCCAAGTCCTTTGAAGCAGCATAGTTGCTGACCAAGTATTGCTGCGACGCAGCAATCGGCGTTGACTGGAATTGCCTTTTTTGTACCGGCACCGGGGCCGGCAACGCGCGGTCCGCTGCTGTCCGGCCGGACGGGCGTGCGCGGAAAAGACGCGCCGCGCAGGCGAGGCGCAATCGCTCAGTTCGAGGCGTTGACCACCTCGACGCGCCGGTTCGCGCCCGAGAGCGGCTGATCGGGCACCTTCAGGCGCTCGAAGCCGAATCCCGCGACCAGGAGCCTGTCTTCGGGGATCTTGAATGTCTGGATGAGATATTTCCGGACCGACTGTGCGCGACGATGCGACAGGGCAAGATTGTATTCGGCGCTGCCGGCCGCATCGGTATGTCCGTTCAGCAGAATGGTTGCTTCCTTGAGCGCGGGCGACTGTAACGCGACACCCAGTTCATTCACCGCGCCCACCGCCTTCGGACCGATCACATCGGAATTATAGTCGAAGAAAATCGCGATATCGATTTTCGGCTTGTCGACGATCACCTTGGCGATTTCATCGCGCTCTTCCCGCGTCGCGGGCGCGACCGCCTCCACCGAAATCGCCCGGGTCCGCGCCTTCTGCAGCACCTTCTGCTCCGCGGCGGCATTGGGATTCGCATTGAGCGAGCGCGTCAGGCTGCGCGTCTTGCTCGGCGGATTTTTCGGCGTCAGCGCCTCCTCGATCCGATTCGATTGCGCATAGGAGGGAACGGCGCCGGCAATCGCGAACACGGCGGCAACGCCGAGGACGATGAAATTCGTCATGCGAGACATTGATTTTTTCTCCTCAGTCGGGAGGCAATATCGATCATTCATACCACAGCCGCTGCGGCAGCCCCACCGGATCAAGCCTTGGTCGCGCCGATGTGAGATCAGGTTCAGCCTTGATCCGCCCGCGCCTGCTGCGCCATTTCGACGAGGATCGCCCGCAACGAGCCTGCTCCATTGACCCGCTGTGGAAACGGCAGCCGCAGCGCGGTGCGGCCATCCTGCAATTCCAGCCCTTCCGGATCGAAGCCTACGCAGCGCCAGTCGCCGTCCGGCGCGCCATAGAGCCTGGTCGCGTAAAGCCGGCAGGCGTCGGCATGATCCTCGTTCATATGCGCTGACGCGCGTTCTTCGGCGGCGAGCAAATCGTCGGCTCCCGCCGGATCGACCAGCACGTCCCGCGCCGCCAGATCGACGATGCGGCCGAAGCCGGCCACCAGATGGGCGGCGGCAATCTCGATCCGATAGAAGGCGAAATCGGCGAAGCCCGCGAACATCTCGGCTTCCGGCTGTCGCGCCAGATAGCGGCGCCTGTCATGCGCGGCTTCGGTCACGACGGCGCGGCCCATCAGCATGACGCGGGCGCCTTCCAGCGGATCGCCCGCCTTGCGCTCGTCCAGCATCAGCGAGACGCGGCCGTCGGCGATCACGTTTTTTGTATGAATGGCAAGCTTCGAGATCAGCAGAAGCGGCGCGCCATCGAACGCGCTCGCCACGTTGACCAGCGAGCAATAGGGGTCTCCGGTCCCCGGCATCACTGTCGCCAGTGCCCCAGAACGCGCTTCGCGCATCAATTTCTTCGCGGCGAGTCTCGCATCGAAATCGGCTTTCGGCTTCATCGGGCTCATCGTCTCATGCAGCGGGAGGCACCATTGCATTCCTGCGCTGGTCGGAGGAACAAAAGAGGGATATGGTCGTCATTCAAGCAGAATCATGGAGTTGTTGCCGAATAGTCACATTTCGGCCCAGCTTTCCGGGCTTCAAGCCGCTCGGGGATTCCACCGAGCTGAAGAAAAGAGGCGTCATGCCGACCATCGCTCTCGTCGACGACGACCGCAACATTCTCACGTCCGTGTCCATTGCACTGGAAGCTGAAGGATACCGGATCATGACGTATACCGACGGCGCCTCCGCGCTCGACGGTTTCAAATCTTCGCCGCCGGACCTTGCGATCCTCGATATCAAGATGCCGCGGATGGACGGCATGGAGCTGCTGCGGCGGGTCCGGCAGAAAACCGACATGCCGGTGATTTTCCTCACCTCCAAGGACGAGGAGATCGACGAATTGTTCGGCCTGAAAATGGGCGCGGACGACTTCATCCGCAAACCATTCTCGCAGCGGCTGCTGGTCGAGCGCGTCAAAGCCGTGCTGCGCCGGGGCCAGCCCAAGGATGGCTCCCTGCCGAAGGAAATCGACACCGCCAAGGTGCTCGAGCGCGGGCTGCTGCGGATGGATCCCGAGCGGCACACCTGCACCTGGAAGTCCGAGCCGGTCACGCTGACCGTCACCGAATTCCTGATCCTGCAGGCATTGGCGAGCCGCCCCGGCGTGGTCAAGAGCCGCAACGCGCTGATGGACGCCGCCTATGACGATCAGGTTTACGTCGACGACCGCACCATCGACAGCCACATCAAACGGCTGCGCAAGAAGTTCAAGGTGGTGGACGACGACTTCGACATGATCGAGACCCTCTACGGCGTCGGCTACCGCTTCAAGGAAGCCTGAGCGCCGGACCGGAGCCTGCCGCACCGGCGGCTCCCCGTCTGCCGGTCTGACATCCCGGCCCGATTGCACTAGATTGGGAGCGGTGCCCCGCTCCGGACGCGGCGCGGGCCGAATACATCCAGGACGCCGTACGCGTGCTCGACCGGACTAAGCAGCTGACACCGGAAAGCCCGGCCGAAGAACGGACGGCCGGCGATGCGGCTGTGCGCCGGCCCGAGCGCGGCATAATCCGCAGGCTCGCCGCGTACTGGCAGTATTTCGTCGGCCAGGGGTCGTCGAGCCTGACCCGGCGGATCGTCTTCCTCAATGTCGCCAGCCTGGTCGCGCTGTTTATCGGCATTCTCTATCTGTCCCAGTCGCGCCAGTTTTTCATCGAGGCGCGCATTCGCAGCCTGCAGGTGCAGGCCGAAATCATCGCCGGTGCGATCGCGGCCTCGGCAGCGGTCGAGACCGATTCGATCACCATCGATCCCGACCGCCTGCTGGAACTACAGCTTGGCGAAACCTATGGCCCGGACGAAGGAACGCTCGAATTCCCGATCAATCCGGAGCGGGTGGCGCCTGTGCTGCGGCGTCTGATTTCGCCGACCAATACCCGCGCCCGCATCTACGATCGCGAAGGGGTGCTGCTGCTCGACAGCCGCAGCCTGTACGGGCGCGGCGACGTGCTGCGCTTCGATCTGCCCACGCCCCAGGCCGAGCGGCCGGGCTTCTTCGAGCGGCGCTGGCTGTCGATCCGCAAGTGGCTCACGCGCGGCGACCTGCCGATTTATCAGGAGCTCGGCTCCCAGAACGGCAAGGGCTATCCCGAAGTGGTCAGCGCGCTCAAGGGCAATACCAATTCGGTCGTGCGCATGAACACGCGCGGCGAAGTGATCGTGTCGGTCGCAACGCCGGTCCAGCGTTTCCGCGCGGTGCGTGGCGTGCTGCTGCTGTCGACGCAGGGCGCCGATATCGAGGATAGCGTCGCGGCTGAGCGGCTCGCGATTTTCAAGGTGTTCCTGGTGGCCGCCGTCGTCATGACGGTGCTGTCGGTGTTCCTTGCCCGAACCATCGCCGGCCCGGTGCGGCGTCTCGCCGATGCCGCAGAGCGGGTGCGGCGGGGCGTGCGCACACGCGTCGAGATACCGGATTTCACCAACCGCAAGGACGAGATCGGCGACCTGTCCGGCGCACTGCGCGAAATGACCAATGTGCTCTATAGCCGGATCGAGGCGATCGAGAGCTTTGCCGCGGATGTCGCGCATGAATTGAAAAACCCGCTGACGTCCTTGCGTTCGGCGGTCGAGACCATCCCGCTGGCCAAGACGCAGGAAAGCAAGCAGCGGCTGTTCGCCGTGATCCAGCATGACGTGAGCCGGCTGGACCGCCTGATCTCCGATATTTCCGACGCGAGTCGCCTCGATGCCGAATTGCAGCGTCACGAATCCGCGCCCGTCAATCTGCACACGCTGCTCAACACGGTGGTGTCGGTGGCCAATGAGGTGCGGCTCGACGACGGCGTCCATGTCGCCCTGTCGTTTGAAGGCGGCGGACCGCAGGCCTTTGTCGTGCCGGGCCACGATTCCCGGATCGGCCAGGTGATCGATAATTTGATCGCCAATGCGCGGTCGTTCGCGACGCCGGGCGGCACGGTCCGCGTCACGGCGCGGCGGGTTCGGGACATCGTCGAAATTATCGTTGACGACGACGGCCCCGGCATTCGCCCGGATGCGATGGCGAAGATCTTCGAGCGCTTCTACACCGATCGGCCGCATCAGGGCTTCGGCAACAATTCCGGCCTCGGGCTGTCGATCTCCAAGCAGATCATCGAGGCGCATGGCGGAAAGATCTGGGCGGAGTACCCGCGCGGCGTTCCCACCCATGACGGCGCCGACCCGCTGA